>CAZUMF010000342.1:0-4930 GCA_964621385.1 uncultured Desulfohalobiaceae bacterium | reverse complement strand
AAAAAACATCATACGCCACGAAATTTTCTTTTTCACGCAGGCTTGCCGTAAACACACGGAACTCCAGCAAAAACCGCGAACCAGTCACAGAATTCTCTTTTGCTCTAACGCTTCTGGGTTTTAGTTTTTTATCAATTATTCCAAATATTTATATGTCAGACCTGCCAACAGCAGGGCTCACAGCGAACGATCAACATAAGGGTGGGAGTTCCGTCTGGATCAAATGCCCTCCAGAAACTTGACCCCGATGCTGAATCGATGGACGTGCCGGACAGCTGTTTTCTTCTCAAACCGGTTTTTATCAGGAGGGTCCAGGATAAAGGAAATCTGGATTTCATCTTCGGGCTGGATATCATGCATGGAGACCGTTGAAAATTTGACGCCTCCCAGGGAGATATCTTCAACCAGACACTCCCCTCTTGAACCGGTGCGATGATTCCTGTACTCGCCATTGCAGCGAACCGGTTTCCGTTCATGCCGCCTCTTGTCAAAAGGCTCTTCGGTTGATTCTTGAACAGGCGGAGGCTCAGGCGCTGCAGGTTTTGGGCAGAACGGGGTGAGGCCTTTCATACGGTAGAAGACAAGCACCTCATCCAGGCTTTGAAAATTGCCCGCCTCCCGTTCCGGGCTTGTCTCTTCTTGTATCAGGCCATCGCTATGATACAGGACCCATTCCCTGGCGCCGTTCTGCTTGGCCATATACAGGGGTTCCCCTTTGTACACCCCGGCGATCAGATCAATATCTTTTTCACCATCCGACTGGATTTTATCGAAATTGAAAAACCGCATCACGCCTCCACTTATGCTGCTCTTTCATACCGCCAGGGACCGGGTCCTGTCAATACACCACAGTCTTCATCGGCAGATTGGAAGGCAGTCTTTAGCCAGCAGGCATACGAAACAGCAGGCATAAATAATTTTCAGCGACAGAATTCTGAAAAAGGGAGGTTGGAGCAGTATAGCTCGGCCTTTCCGGAACTTGGGGCTGGGGCCGCAGGAGTTGAAAGCAAGCCTTGAGCCATGCTCATGCGCCAAGCGTTGCAGGCGCGACACACATTTCTTTGCTTCAGCGTCTCACAGATAGAGCAAAGTATCCCCGGAAGAGGAGCAGTTTGCGAAAAGGATGCCGGAAAACTTGACAACAGAGCATTATTTCCTTACTTTACAGTAAGGAAGATACAGCAAGGAGGACGCCATGCAGGCGACAATCACCAGTAAAGGTCAGATCACACTGCCCAAATATTTGCGGGACAAATTCAATTTGCAGGCTGGAGATCGCGTGGAATTCATTTGCGAGGACGATGACAGCATCAGGCTTGTCACGAAGCACATACCGATAAGTCAGCTGAAGGGTATGCTGCCGAAACCCCGAAAGCCGGTTTCGCTTGTAGAAATGGAGCAAGCGATCAAGGCGGGTGCCGGGCAACAATGATTGGCTTGGATACAAATATACTTGTCCGCTATCTCACCCAGGACGATCCTGAGCAATCTGCACAGGCGAACAGGCTCATTGAGACCAGATGCACGCCTCAGGATCCCGGGTATCTCCCTTTGCTCGTCTTATGCGAACTGGTGTGGGTGTTGGCCGGAGCGTATGCATACCAAAAATCGCTGATAATACAAGTGCTGGAACACCTTCTTGCCTCCCCTGAATTGGAAGTGGAAAGCCATCAGTTTGCTGCGTCCGCCCTGAGGGCGTATAAAACAGGGACTGCGGATTTCTCTGACTACGTCATCCTTTTTACGAATAAAGGGGCGGGCTGCGAACGATTGTACAGTTTTGACCGGAAGCTGCTAAAGCATGCTTTTGTCTGCGCCCCCTGAGCGGCGCAACTTGCTCAATCTTGCTTGAATGTTATGGAGGGACAAACACCTGACCCAAGGTTAATTCACCCTGAGCGGCGCAATTTGCTCAATCTTGCTTGAATGAGCATCTTTCAGCCCAGCGATTCATTCAGCCTTTCAGCAGAAACAGGCCATTGCGTGAAAAGATAAAAAAAGGAGTGGCTTGGCCACTCCTTTTAGGATTTTTTGATTGGCGTCCCCAGCCGGATTTGAACCGGCGTCGCCGGCGTGAAAGAAGCTGAACACGCGCCAATAGCAGACTTCCAAAAACACCCATCAATGGCTCAATCTCAGCGATTCACAAAGGTTTCGAGCGGACACTCCCGAAATCAAAACATACATAAACAGACATAAAGATACATATCCAGACATGCCCTGAGGTGTCCACCCGGCATCATTATGAGTTCATGACTAGGCATATTTCCTGTTCTCGTGCATATTTTCTTATAGCTTTGAAAACATACTCACCAAAATGTATATCACTTGCTAAGTCCCAAACTCATTGAATCTGAGACAAACAGATTCAATGAGTTTGGGACTTAGCAATAATGTCCTTTTCGCTCCCCTGAACATTGAGGATAAAACGGTAGGTGTTATTGGAATCGCCAATAAGCCCGGGGAATTCAACAAGTACGACATCAATATATCAAGAATCCTGGGTGACCTGGCTGCTGTGGCGTTGACCTATGCCAAATCGCAAGAATCATTAAAAGAAAGCGAAGAAAAATTCCGAAGCCTTGTGGAAAAGCTCGATGATATTATCTGGAACACTGATATGGAGCTGCGAACCGTTTATGTCAGCCCGTCAATCGAGAAGAAACTCGGCATTACCCAGGAAGAACGTATGGCGCAGACGGTGGAAGAAACCATGACGCCGGTATCCCTGGAAAAGGCAACTGAAATATTCATGCGGGAATTGGAAAAAGAGCGAAAAGGCGGAATGGACCCTGATCGGACATTTCGTATTGAGTTGGAATATCTGCACAAAAATGGAACGCCCATCTGGTTTGAAAACGTCATTGGATGGCAACGGGACAAAACTGGCGAAACTATTAGGGATACAGGGCGTATCACGGGATATCTCAGAGCGAAAGCAGTCGGAAAAGATCCTCCTCCAGCACCAAAAAATCATTTCCATGAACAACCGTATCGCCGGTATCTTTCTTACTTCAGCTTCGGAGACCCTGTTTGCCGATGTTCTTGATATTTTGCTCGAAGAGTTGGAAAGCAGCTATGGCTACTTTGGATACATTGATGAAGCCGGAGATTTGGTTTGTCCCTCCATGACTCGTAACGTCTGGGATCAATGCGAGTTGCCTGAAAAGGATATCGTATTTCCACAGTCTGCCTGGGGCGGTCTGTGGGGTCGTTCTCTTCAGGAGAAAACAACGGCTCCGGCAAATCAGGGACTTCAACTGCCAGAAGGCCACGTGCCCTTACAAAATGCTCTGGCTGTTCCCATTGTTCATCATGACACCCTGATCGGTCAGTTCGTCCTGGCCAACAAAACCGGAGGATTCAAAGAGTCCGACCAAGAATTGCTGGAAAGTGCAGCCAAACAGACAGCCCCGATCCTCAATGCGCGTATGGAGCAATCCCGCAGGCAAAAAGAACATGAACTGCTCAACCAACAACTACAACAGGCCCAGAAAATGGAAGCCATTGGCACTTTAGCGGGTGGCATCGCCCACGACTTCAACAATATCCTCTACCCCCTCATGGGCTTCACAGAAATGCTCAAAGAGGACGTTCCTTCTGACAGTCCGCTGCATAGTCATATTGATGAGATTCTCCAGGCGTCATTTCGGGCAAAGGACCTGGTTAAGCAAATCCTGGCCTTCAGTCGCCAGGGCGAGCAGGAACTCAGACCCATCAAACTGCAGCCCATCATTAAAGAGGCCCTCAAGCTGCTTCGGTCTTCCATCCCTGCAACAATTGAAATGAAGCAGGAAATTGATCCTGCTTGCGGTGTTGTGGTGGCTGACCCCACCCAGATTCATCAAATCATCATGAATCTGGCCACCAATGCCTATCACGCCATGGAGGAAAAAGGCGGCAGTCTGACAGTCAGCTTGGAGCAGGTCCGTTTAGAATCTGAACAGATCCTTCTGCCGGAATTGGCCCCGGGAGACTATGCCATGCTGCGTGTCACGGACACCGGACCGGGTATTGAAAAAGATCAATTGGACAAGATCTTTGACCCCTATTTCACCACCAAGGGAACCGGCAAAGGGACAGGTCTGGGGCTTTCAGTTGTACAAGGCATTGTCAAACGAAGCCATGGGGACATCCAGGTTTTGAGCGAACCCGGCCAAGGCACCGAGGTCCAGGTCTATCTGCCTGTGCAGCAGCAGATTTCTACAGAAAAACACACCGATCCCGATCAACCAGTCCGTGGCGGCACGGAGAAGATCCTTTTGGTGGACGATGAAGCATCGATAGTCAAGATGGAACAACAGATGCTGGAGCGGTTGGGGTATACGGTCACGGCCCGAACCGGAAGCTTTGATGCCTTGGAGGCCTTCAAGGCCGACCCCCAGGCCTTCGATGTGGTGGTCACGGACATGACCATGCCGAACATGACCGGGGTGCAGCTTGCCGCCGAACTCAAGAAGATCAGACCGAATATCCCTGTCGTACTCTGTACGGGGTTCAGCTACCAGGTCAACGAGGAAAATAGCAAAGCTCTCGGGATTGACGGCTTTGTCATGAAGCCCGTGATCATGAAGGAGATCGCTGCAACCATCAGAAAGGTTCTCGACAAGTAGAAGGATTGAAGGAGTCCAAATGGAACATTCAGCTATGGACATGCAGCAGTCCCTCTCAAAATTCGGGTGGAATATCAAACCTATGCTCTACTGCACTGATCGCGTTTGACGCGAAATGTACACGGGGGTGGTTTCTGTTGATGATCAAGTGTGACCGGCCGGCCGGGCCTTACGGATGAGCGACGAACCGGAACGCCGGCCTGGCCATGGGGCCATCCGAATAGCGGTCCCCGGGAAAGACCCGGCAGCCCGCTTCCACCGTTTTTCCGATCAGGTCCATCCCCGCCCTGCCCGGATCCATATCGGTTAAATTCCCC
>CAZUMF010000341.1:0-4932 GCA_964621385.1 uncultured Desulfohalobiaceae bacterium | reverse complement strand
AAGAAATGTCCGCTCGCAGCAAAAAATCAACTGAGGAATCACACCAGGCTGAAGAAAAAACCAGTATTCTGGAGCAGGAACTGACCGCGGCCAAGCGATCCGGTGCTGCTGAGGAGGAATGGGCCGAAACGCAGGATGCCCTGCGGAAGATGAGAGCCGAGACAAGCAAACTCCAGAAAAAGGCGGCCCGGGACCAGGCCAAGCTGGAAGAGGCCAGACAGAAGGCTCAAGAATTCGGCGTGGAGAATACGGTGGTTGAAGAATGAACTTTGTCTGGCCTACCAGACCCCCTTGCCATTTGAGAGCTGATGCCCTATGATCCAGTTCTATGATTGATGAAATCAACAAGCCCCATGATAATGTGGTCAAGAACATCCTTAGAAACGCAATGGAACTGAAAAGCTTCTCTTTCGCTTTCGTCAAAGAGTTGGCTGATTTCTCCTATGAGATGTCCGTCTTGGACCGCTTCTGGAATATCCTCTTTCCTGATCAAGCTGAGGAGTGGAGCCATCTGTACGTCAACAAATACAAACAGACTTTCTGCGTTAAAAATGACTGGATAAAGGCCAATAAACGAGTCCAGGTCGAGTACCCATTGCAGTATAGATATGGTATCGCCCCGCATGCCCTCATACGTGCCTCTCTCCCTGATGTCTACAGGCTGGACAAGGAATTGGGAAAGGCCAAAACTCGTAAGCTGGTGCATCTCGTTAAAACGGCTTTTTCCTCAAAGCAGAGAATACGGAAGTCTCGTCCATGACAGCCAATGACTACTTCGCATATAGATTTGGCGGTTTCGCGGCCATCATTTTACCGGAATGCGGGTTTTCGAATTGAGCTGCGAGGAAAGTCAATAGGGAGAATGGTGGAGACGATGCGTATGTTCCTGGCGATCCACGAGGCAGGGCTTTTCACCATCGCGGTAATAGATCAACATCCTGCGCGATATACCTAAAGCAGTTGCTGCCTGATCCAGGGACAATCCGGTTTCATGCAGCCAGTTCCAGATCCGTTCGTGCCCGGTCCCCCCAGCCTGTTCAACAGCCAGGTTGCGTAAGTTATCTGCTCCCCGGTCGAGTTCGCCCTCGATCAATTCCACAGAGGCCCCTGCAAAACCAATACGAGCTTTGGCAGCAAAAAGCTCTGGATCCTGGAGAGCGCTCAAGGCAACACTGTTTTCAATCCATTCCGATAAATCAACGATATACGATTTATTATCGGCAAATGTCAGGTTTAGTCTGAACTGAGGTAACGCCTGAACCGGGGGATTTCTGTTTGTCTGGCTCTACGGCCAGGGCTGGTTTCTGGATTTTTCCGTCTTCGTGGCCCCGGTCCTGTACTGCGGGGTCAAAGAGCTGTAGATGAAAATCGTTGAATATACTTACGGTCCTCATCTATTCAGCTTGATTTCCTGAAAACTTCAGGTCACCGGGTAGAGCCGGACGGACTCCGGGATGCCCTTGAGTTGAACGTCCCGGGGAATCCCGGCTGTGACCTCGTCCTGTACAAGGTCATACACGGCCTCGGAGACCAGGATTTCCCCTTCCCCGGCCCGGGCCTGAATCCGGCTGGTCAAATTGACCGCCGACCCCACAATACCGTATTTGGCCCTGGCTTCGGATCCGATATTGCCCACGACCACTTCACCGGCGTGCAGGCCAATGCCCATTTGGAATTCCGGCAAACCGGCCGCGCGATTCCGGGTATTGTAAGGCTGCAATCCCGCCTGCATGGCAAAGGCGCAGTGCAGGGCGCTTTTCACCGAGGGCTGCACCGGCTCCCCCAGGGGGTCGAAAAAGACCAGCAGGGCATCGCCGAAAAAGTCGACGATGATGCCCTTGTGCTCGAGGATAACCGAAATCATCTGATCGAAATACCGGTTGAGCAGGGTCACGGTCTCTTCCGGACGCAGGGATTCGGCAAGCTGGGTGAAGCCCCTCAGATCGGACATCAGCATGGCCACTTCCCGGCGGTCTCCGCCGAGTTTCGCGGCCTCGGGCCGGGCCATGAGTTCCGCGGCGATTTCCTGATCGACATAGCGGCCAAAGGTGTTGCGAATGAAATCACGTTCGCGCAACCCCTGAACCATCTGATTGAAATCCCTGGTGAGCCGTCCGATTTCATCCCGGGGGCCGTTTTCAGGCAAGGCCTGCCCGTAATCGCCTCTGGAGACGGATTCAGCCGCCCCGGAAATAAGCTTGATCCGCTTGACCGCCCTGCGGGAGACGAGTTGGATCATCAGGACGATGGCCACAATGCAGCCGGCCCCCACCAGGAGATAGACGTTCCGGAACTGCAGCAGGAAGGCGAAGACCTTGTGGCCCGGAGCGATCAGGACCAGGGACCAGGGGGCCTGTTCGAGGTTGTAGAACCCCCCGACCTGATCCGGAATAAAGCCTTTTCCAACCACGGTCCCGGAGTCGTTCTGCCGGATGGACTCCAGTAGCCTGCTTTCGATCCTTGAACCGTTTTCCCCCAGCTTCATGCCGCTTTCCAGGGGTCCGGATCCGGCAAGAATGCAGCATCCCATTTCGTCAATAAGATAGGCCTCCTCTGTCTGCCACCAGCCAAGCTCAAGGATGTTCCGCATCAGGGAGGCAAAACGGATACGGATCTTCATTTCTCCAAGTTGCCGGCCTGTTGCATCCAGAAACTCGGCAACAACGCGAACGGTTTTCTCACCCAGGCCCACGTCAAAATTCGGAGCACTCACCCGGGCAATACGGGCTTGGTGGAAACGCATTATGCCCATGGGCCTCTGCTCCGTCCCCTGTCCCCCTGACCGGGAATCGAAACCCATGCGGCCCATACGGTCCATAGGTCTCATGTTCATGGGGGATGCAGCCTGCTGTCCTTCCCAATTGATCGTCACCCCATCCACCCCGTCAATGGCTTCGATCTGCTCGATGATAAACGACTGGATAGCAGCACCCTGAGGCAGGTCGCCGGTGGTTTGAAAAATCTGCATCCAGTGCAGAGGGCGCTGCAGTCGCATATCAATATGATGGGCCGCCCACTGGAGCTTCACGATGGCCCCTTTCCGCCACTCCTTGAGAATCAACTGCTGGGAAAAATGATAGCCCGCCACCCCGACTCCCGTCAGGATTAAGGCCACGGGCAGCAGGAGAAAGAGAAACAGCCTCAGTTGCAGGCGCATCTGGTCTTTCCTGTGAAGAGGTTAAAAGGTTAAGAAGGTTCACGGTTCACGGTTGATGGAGGAGTGAAGAGGTTAAGAAGGTTCACGGTTCATGGCCTCCAGCCCGGGATTATTATAGTCTTTCAATTTCTTGTTCAGGGTCTTGCGATTGATCCCGAGCCTGCGGGCGGTTTCACTCAATGCCGCTCATTCGGGTCATGCGTAAGTCCATCAGTATCACGGCAAAGATACAGGGTCATGGGACAAATTTTCTCAAAAGACAAGACTTGACCTCAGCCGCCTCCTGGGCGTAAGCGCCTAAGGAGCGGGTCGAAGTGGGGGGAGGGTCAGCTGGGGGTTTCCAAAAAAGCATTTCTTGAAATGAAGACCTAGATATTCAAAACACTGGCTTGTAGGCTGAATAGGATCATCATACCCGATTGAAAACCACCTGATAAACCGCTTTTCTGTGACAGATGCAAAAGACATAGACTGTCGTGTTCAAAATAGTGAATACCACGCGATAATCACCTACTCGCAACTTCCAGTATCCTTTTAAAGTCCTACGCAAAGGCTTACCATACCTGTGTGGAGCTATCATTAAGCGCTTTTCGATAGCAACCTTGATTCTCTTTTGAATATTTGGGTTTATCAGGGGCAAATCATCTGATTTCACAGACGGGTGATAGGCAATAGTAAAGTCCATTTACCCCCAGACCTCTTCATGGGACAAAGCCGTATTTGGATCAAAACTCTGTTCCCTGGTTTCGGCAATAGCGGCTAACGTTTGGTCTTCCTGTATTTCTATAGCTTCCTTTACGAGATCCCGCATGAGCAGGGACATAGAAATACCTCGATTTTGTGCAAGGTTGTAGACCGTATGGTAAAGTTCTTTGTCCAGTACGACATTTACTCTTGGATTTTTATTTGGCATAAGAATTTCTCCTTCGGAAGGTAGTGTATCACTTTCGAGCACCAAGTCAAGAATGATGTTAAAAGATCCCCCCGCCGATGATGAGCCGGAAAATGCTCAGGCAGAGGGCCAGGGTGGCGCAGAAAAAACCGGTTTTGCCCTGTCCGGAGTTTTGGGGGCTGCCGCTTTTGGCAATATAACCCAAGGCTACGCCCACCGCGGCAAAGGGGATGACAAACCAGTTCAAAAATCCGAACATGGGGATGAAGGCCACGGCCATCAACACGAGGGCGGCCAGACCCCAGAGGGCACTGATAAGGGGCATGCAATCTCCTGATACTGTTTTTCGTGTCGACTGGGAGTCACGGTGCTTCTCCACTTTTACTTTGCTTGTCATTGGGCTACAAATCAGGCACATAAAAGAAGAACTGAGCCCACGGATCATACGGATTGACACGAATAATGAAAAAAGAATTGGCTTTTTGCCATGCCTCATGGCGAAGGCATTTGCCTGCCGGCCTCTTATGCATAAATCAAGACGTACTTTTTCGCAATCTCTAGCAGAAGGAGAATTCGCTCGTGATACACCATGAGATACGCATCCGCGAAGCCCAAGAGACGGATGTATCAGTCCTGGCGGATTTCAACCGGCGCATGGCCCGAGAAACCGAAGACCGGGAACTCGATCCGGCAGTCCTGACCTCGGGAGTGCAGGCCGTGTTTACAGAGCCCGGACGCGGCTTCTACCTGGTGGCTGAAATCACCGCTGCGGTTGTGGGCTGTCTGCTGGTGACAAAAGAGTGGAGCGACTGGCGGGACGGGGAGTTCTGGTGGATTCAGAGCGTCTACGTTGCAAGGGATTTTCGAGGCCGCGGGGTGTTCC
>CAZUMF010000340.1:0-5000 GCA_964621385.1 uncultured Desulfohalobiaceae bacterium | reverse complement strand
GGCATGGGCGTCGGACTGCCGCACGATCAGATAGTCGCCCATGGGGTTTTGTTCGCCGCCCTGATACCCCACCACAATTCTGGCTGGAATCCCGGCACAGCGCATCATCCAGGTCAAGGCCTGGGCATAATGGGAGCAGTATCCGCGGCGGGTCCGAAAGAGGAATTCATCCACGGAATCACGGGAGCGCAGCCTCGGGGGGCTGAGGGTATAGGAAAAACCCTGCTGCTGGAAATACTGCAGGGCCTGCTGCACCAGCGTGGCAGGGTCCGGGCTGTCTGCGGTCAAGGATGCCATGAGCGCCTGGGTCCTGGGGTTGAGAGCGGTATCCAGGGCCAGTCCTCGTTCAATGTGGGACGGATCTGGCGGGGGCAGGCTGAAGTTCAGGCTGGAGCGCATCCGGTAGTTGGTCTTGTCCTGGATTTTTTCCTGGGCCTTGAGGGTCCAATCGGAAAACAGTGCGGCCTGCGGCGGGGCCTCGAGAGGAATGTCCAGGGCCGGCAGCATGGTGTTTCCGGTGGGTTCCAGGGTCAGGCTATAGGTTGTCTGGGTTTCTTTGAAGGGAACGTCCGGATGTCTTTGCCGGGAAGGGGTCCCCCTGGCCCAGGTCGTCCCGTTAAAATCCCAGAGCACGGCGGCTCTCCAGTACAGATGGCGATTGTCCGGAGGGGGATCGGTAAATTCCGCCCGGAAGGCGATGGCATCCGATTGGACCAATTCGGAGAGACTGCCCGGGGAGAGGGTTTCACTGAGGCCGGTGATGCTGACGGAATCGGTATTGCGCAGCCCAATGAGCGCTCCGGGCAGTCTGGGAAACAGGACAAAAAAGATCGCGGCCAGGGGAAGGGCCTGGAGACAGAGCAGCAAGGCCTGTGACCCTGATACGAAGAGCCTGGGCTGGGGTTGATTCACGAGCATCAGGGCCGTGGCGATCACCATGAGGCAGATGAGAAGGTAGATTCCGAGAAACAGGCTCTGGGTAAACAAAAGCGTGGTGAAAAGCAGGAACAGGGCCAGAAAAAGGCTGATCATCCGGTCGCGATAGATCCTGATTTCAAAGGGTTTGACGGCCAGCATCAAGGCCAGAAGACTGGCCCCGGCCTCCCGGCCGTAGAAGGCCCCGCCTCCGAAGACGGCCACACCGGCCAGAGCCAGAAGCGTCAACCCATACAGATAAAGGCGTCCTGGGGGTTTCCAGCGCCTGACCGCGGCCAGGAAGCGGATGGCCCAGAGACTGAAGCAAAAAACAGAGACCCAGGCAGGAAGCCAGAGTACATGCGGAACATAGGACAGAGCCAGAACAATGATGACAATGTGCAGTGAATCGGGTTGCTTCATGGCGCCTCGAACAGAGCCAGGGCCTTGAGGCAGGCGTGCCTGTGCTCCAGGCCAGTATCCGGTTGGATGGTCAGTCCCGGCAAAAGGAGTCCGTAAGGGGTTTGCGTGCTGTGCGCCTCAAGGATCAAGGTGCAGAGAATGGACAGTCTGGTTTCCGGATCCGGATGTGGAATGCTCTGGAAGTCGAACCAGACCGTCCGGCTCGAGCCGCCGGCAAAACGCTTGACCAGCAGGCCCTGCCCTCTGGCATAGGATTTCCAGTCGATCCTCTTGGACGATTCTCCGGGTTGATAGGCTCTCAGATCCTGGAAGTCCTCCTGTCCGGGAATGGGAAAGGATTGATCCGAGTCCGCCCCCGAATGCGGGCGGGCGGTCCGGGGCCAGGGAGTGCGGGCGGCCGGCCTGGGGTAGACCAGGGCGGAGGTGCGCAGATTGAGCCTGGACCAGGCCTTGAAGAGACCAAGGGGATAATAGGTCGTCAGGCTGCAGCGGCCGAGTTCCAGGGTCCCCCTGTGGCTGGTGGGCAGGACCAGGTGTCCGTCGGCTGTTTCCAGGGGATGGAGCAGGGGGAGCGGGAACCAGGCCTTGTCTTTGTGCAGCCACAGGCTTGAGCGGGTTCGAGACCCGGTTTCCTGGATGTGCACGGCAAACCGGAGCGGCTGTCCGGCGAAGACCGGCCGGGTAGACCCCGGCGTAATGGACAGGCCGGTGAGGTTTCGGAAGGTGTGCAGCATGGACACGAGGCCAAGGGCGGCGACCATGAAGGCCATGGCATAGGCGAGGTTGTTCGCATAATTCACGGCGCCCAGGAGCATGCCCAGAACAATGAGTAGATATATGCATCCGAATTTGGAGGGCAGGAGGAAGACGTTTTTCCGGGTCAGCTGAACCGACCCGGATTCAACGGTCTGCACCCGCAGGAGTGATTGGAGCACTTGGGAGTGAAAGCGGTTCATGGAACAGGAACATTCTCCAGCAGGGAGTCCAGGGCTTCGATTTTTTCTGTTTCAGCATAATCGGTTCTGAATTTGAGTCGATGACCGGCGACCGGAGCAAACACGGTTTGGATGTCCTCCGGGAGCACATAGGTCCGCTGATCGATGAAGGCCCAGCTTTTGGCGCAGTGCAGCAGGGCCAAACCGGCCCTGGGGGAGAGGCCCAGGCTGATCTCGGGGCTTTGTCGAGTGAATTCAAGGATGTCCCGGGTATACTGAAGAAGCGCAGCAGAGGCATGGGTTTCAAGGACCTGCTGCTGCATGGTGAGGGCGGCCGCCGGGCTCAGCAGGACGGGAAGCCCAGACAGGAGCTCGCTCCGGTCGTCTCCCTGGAGAAGCGTGATCTCGGCTTCCCGGTCCGGATACCCGAGTTGGATGGACATTAAAAAACGATCCAGCTGCGATTCAGGCAGCGGATAGGTCCCGATCTGGTCCTGCTGGTTCTGGGTGGCGATGACAAAAAAAGGTTTGGTCAGAGGATAGCGTTCCCGGTCCAGGGTGACCTGCCCTTCAGCCATGGCCTCCAGGAGGCCGCTCTGGGTCTTGGGTGCAGCCCTGTTGATCTCATCCACAAGCACGGCCTGGGCAAAAATGGGTCCGGGATGGAAGGTGAAGCGGCCTGTACTACGTTCGTAGACCGAAACCCCGAGGATATCTCCGGGCAAGAGATCATTGGTACATTGAATTCTCTGGAACTCCAGGCCCATGAGTCTGGCCAGAGTCTGGGCCAGGGTTGTCTTGCCGATGCCGGGAATGTCTTCGATGAGCAGGTGGCCTTTTGCCAGAAAGCAGGCCAGGGCCATTTTGATCGGCTGTTCCTTGCCCAGGATCACGGTTCCGGCTTTGGCAATGAGAGGCGCAATGCTTGGGTTCATGTCTTCACTCGGCTGTGAGCCGTTGCTTGAAATGTTTGTCCAGAGGATAGAGCCAGATGTCCTTGATCGGAAGGCGGGCGGTGTTGTTCTGGTCGAGCTTGCCCCGGCCTTTGGTCTGTCCGACTCGGATCCAGTTGGCGGCCCGGTAGCTGATTCCCTGGTAGCGATCCTGCTGGACAAAGGTCTCCAGAAGAACAGGCTGATACCGGTAGGTGTCCATCCAGTCCCCGGGAAGGCGGTTGGTGGCCATTGACAGGACTTTTGAGGCCAGATTCTTGGAGTGCACCCAGGGCAGAATGAGAAACCGGGCATTGTTGACCACCAGATGCAGATTGGCCTCCCGCTGCTTGGAGGTCCAGCCGATAAACCGGTCGCGGTCCGCCACGGTCCAGGCCGCGGCCCCAAAGCCCAACAGGGCCAGTGTTCTGTCCTGACTGGTGACGAAATAGCGCAGCTGGGCCCCGGCCAGGGGTTTGTACCCCAGATAGTGGTAGCGGTTGACGAATTCGTTCCAGAGCTTGGAATCCTTGCCGGCACTCACCTGACGAAAGACAAGCCCCCCGAGACGGTGCACGGGTTCATTGATGGGCTCGGCCGGATCCGTGGCCTTGGATTTGGCGGTGGTGTAGGTCTTCTTCTTGACGGGCTGGTACCTGGAGACCGGCAGCAGGAGACGTCCATCGTCATACATCCGGGCCAGGGCCACCCGGCAGCTCATCTCCTTGAGTCCGCCGTCCGGCTTGTACCACTGGAGGTGTTCGCAGACCACTCTGGAGAATTCGGTTCTGGTGCAGGCCGGATTGGCAAAGGCCAGGCTCTGGATGCGGTCGATCTCCTGCTGGGTGAAATCCCGACCGCAATAGCGAAAGCTTGGTTCATCATTCATGAAAGCGCTCCAGTCCGGGGAAAAGGGACGATGGCTGAGGTTGCACATGAAGGCCGGCATCGATATTCTGCCTATCAAAATTCCACTGTCTTGTCGAATTGACCGGGCCGGGCTTTTGGAGTATAGGGGATTGTATGAAACATCTCAAAGGATTGAAGGAATATCTCGATGACCATTACGAGCAGTCGTTTTTGGAGCAGGCCCGGGCCTCCGGCAGGGAATGGGTCTTTCATCTGCACGGCGACCGGATTGTCAAAAGCGCAGCCTTTCACACCGAACCCTACGAGCTGACCTTTGAACCGCACGGCCAGGAGCCGGAAACCGTGCACAAGACCGAGCTCAAGTTCTTCTATTTCCAGGAATACGAAGCCGCTGTTCACAAAGCCCTCAAGCGGGACGCCACGATCCGGTCCAAGGGCCTGGGGCCCTATTATTACACCAGAGACCGTTTTTTTGTGAAAAACAAGTCCTTGTACCCCTTGATGCTGGACCGGGAAGTGGTCTTTGCCACCCTCCTGGAAGGCGAGATCCTGCGGGGGATGATCAGCGGCTTTAATCGCTATGAGATCAGCCTGTATCTCAAGGGGGGCCTGCCGGTGACCTTTCTCAGACACGCCCTGGCCGCCCTGCGCAACAAAAAGGGGCGATCCTTTTTGAAGGCGGATCAGGAGCGCACCCGGGACTGGAAAAAGAGCGCCTATTATACTGAGCAGGCTTGAATCTGGTTTTTCCCGCAGCCCAACTGTGTGAACCCAGAACAGTTGCAGTCCTTGTGATAGAAATTGGAAATTGGAAATTTGAAATTCGAAATTGGCAAGAAAAGAAGGCAGAAAAGCAGAGGGTTCTATAGGCTTTAAGAAAAAGTTTTTGGCATTTATGCCAGATAACCAGCTCTTATTCTTTGTC
>CAZUMF010000339.1:0-5003 GCA_964621385.1 uncultured Desulfohalobiaceae bacterium | reverse complement strand
GCTTCGTCCTTGAATACTTCTCCTTGGCCATAATTCTACCCCCTGGTTCGTTTCAGTATCTCTTCCGCCAAATTCGCGGGCATTTTTTCATACGCATCAAACTGCATTGAAAAGGTCGCCCTGCCCTGGGTCGTTGATCGCAGATCGGTTGAGTAGCCGAACATTTCACTCAAGGGAACCTGGGCCCTGATGATCTGCGTGCCGAGCCTCGGTTCCATATTCAGGATGCGCCCCCGGCGCCCATTCAAGTCACCCATGACGTCGCCGGTGTATTCATCGGGCGTCAGGATTTCCACAAGCATGATCGGCTCCATGAGCACGGGAGCCGCTTTCTGGCAGGCCTCCTTGATCGCCTGGGATCCGGCGATATAAAAGGCCTGTTCAGAGGAATCCACTTCGTGATAGGAACCAAAGACCAGGTTCACGCGGATATCCACCAGGGGATGGCCGGAAATGATCCCATTCTGAAGCGCGTCCCGGGCGCCTTTGTCCACAGCCGGAATATACTCTTTGGGAATCACCCCGCCCACAATGCTGTTCACAAAGCCATAGCCGCTTCCGGGTTCTCCAGGCTCAACTTCCAGGACGCAATGGGCGTATTGCCCACGCCCCCCGGTTTGTTTGACGTATTTATTCTCCACCTCGGCCGACCGGGTAATGGCTTCCCGATAGGCGACTCTGGGTTGGCCGATATTGGCGTCGACCTTGAACTCGCGGATCAGGCGATCGACAATGATTTCAATGTGCAACTCGCCCATTCCGGAAATGATGGTCTGTCCGGTTTCTTCATCACTTTTCACCCGGAAGGAGGGATCTTCTCTGGTTAATTTCTGCAGGGCCTGGCTGAGCGCGTCGCGTCCTTCTTTGGATTTCGGCTCGATGGCCACGTCAATCACCGGCTCGGGAAAGTCCATGGTCTCAAGCAGCACGGGATATTTGGGATCAGACAGGGTTTCCCCGGTACTGACCTGCTTCAAGCCAACCGCAGCCACAATGTCCCCGGCCCAGGCCTCTTTGATCTCTTCGCGCTTGTTGGAATGCATCTTGAGAAGCCGCCCGATGCGCTCCTTCTTGCCCGTACCGACATTCAAGACCGTGGCCCCGCTTTGAATGGAGCCTGAATAGATCCGCAAAAAGGTCAAATGCCCCACATAGGGATCATTCATCAACTTGAAGGCCAAAGCACTCAAGGGGGCCTCATCCCGGCACTCGCAGACCACCTCGTCTTCGCTGCCGCTCAAAAGTCCTTTGATGGGGGGAAGATCCACCGGCGAGGGCAAAAGATCGACAATGGCATCCAGGAGGGGCTGCACGCCCTTATTTTTAAAGGCGGAACCGCAGAGAACCGGACAGATCTTCAAATTGATCGTTGCCTTGCGCAATCCGCCCACGATTTCATCCTTACTCAGCTCCTCGCCGCTGAGATACTTGTCCAGAAGCTGTTCGTCTTCCTCGGCGATGGCCTCCCAGAGGACGTTGTGCCAGGTTTCATAGGCTTCCTGGAGCTCGTCCGGGATTTCAGCCGTGTAGGTTTCCCTTCCCTGGCTTTTTTCGCGGAAATACAAGGCCTTTCCCTGAATAAGGTCGATCATGCCCTGGAAGCCGCTTTCACTGCCGATAGGGATCTGCAGGGGAACGGGTTTTGCCTTCAAGCGGTTTTTGATCATATCCAGAACGCGAAAGAAATCGGCCCCGGTGCGATCCATCTTATTCACAAAGGCCAGCCTGGGCACCCTGTAGCGGTCCGCCTGACGCCAGACGGTTTCCGATTGGGGCTCAACCCCGCCCACAGCGCAAAAAACAGCAACCACCGCATCCAGGACCCGCAAGGCCCGCTCCACTTCCACCGTGAAGTCCACGTGGCCGGGGGTATCGATGATGTTGATCCGGTGATCCTTCCAGAAACAGGTCGTCGCGGCCGAGGTAATGGTGATTCCCCTCTCCTGTTCCTGGGCCATAAAATCCATGACCGCCTGACCGTCATGAACCTCGCCCAGCCGATGCGACACCCCTGTATAAAAGAGGATGCGTTCAGTAGTTGTGGTTTTTCCGGCATCAATATGGGCCATAAAGCCAATATTGCGCTGCCGGTGTATGGGCACGATTCTTGCCACTGTTGACCCCGTTCTACCAGCGATAATGGGCAAAAGCCTTATTCGCTTCCGCCATCCGGTGCGTTTCCTCTTTCTTCTTGACCGCCCCGCCCCGGTTATTGAAGGCATCCAGAAGTTCCGTCTTCAACCTGTTCACAATGCCCTTTTCGCCGCGATTTCTGGAAGCGTTGATGATCCATCGGGTCGCCAGTATTTCCTGCCGCCTGGTCTTGACCTCCACCGGAACCTGATAGGTCGCCCCGCCGACCCGGCGGGCCTTGACCTCAAGCTGGGGCTTGGCATTTTCAATCGCCTGTTCAAAGGCCTTCAAGGGCTCCTCCGAGGTCATCTGTCCAAGTTCATCCATGGCCTTGTAGACGATTCGCTCCGCAAGGCTTTTCTTGCCGTCACGCATGACCCGGTTGGTGAATTTTGCCACAAGCCGGCTCTTGAACCGCGGATCCGGGAGAATCTCTCTTTTGGGCACATGTCCTTTTCTGGGCATCAGTCTGACTCCTTCTATGCTATTTGGGGCGCTTGGCTCCGTATTTTGAACGACTTTGCCGTCTGTCCTGGACACCGGCCGTATCCAGTCCGCCCCGGACCACAGTATAGCGAACACCTGGAAGGTCCTTGACCCGACCACCCCGGACGAGAACCACGGAGTGCTCCTGCAGGTTATGCCCTTCCCCCGGGATATAGGAGGTGACCTCGATTCCATTCGTCAGCCGAACCCGCGCCACTTTCCGAAGAGCCGAATTCGGCTTTTTCGGCGTAGTGGTATACACCCGGACGCACACGCCCCGGCGTTGAGGGCAACCCTGCAATGCGGCCCGTTTTTTCCCGGCCACAATTTTTTTTCGCTGCTTGGTGATCAACTGATTCAATGTCGGCATTGAGCCCTCCGTCATACTGTTGTTGAAAAGCAGAATTACATACTATCAACAAAGTGGCTTGTCAATGTTTTTTTATCCTTCCGGCAGTCCGGTCTCTTCCAGAAACTCTTCCGGTTTTTCCGGCTGTTCCGGCACATCGATCTCCAGATCCATATAGGAGCGAAACCCTGAACCTGCGGGGATAACCCGGCCGACGATCACATTCTCCTTCAAGCCCTGAAGGAAGTCGGTCTTGGCGTGTAGAGCAGCCTCAGTAAGCACCTTGGTCGTCTCCTGGAAAGAAGCCGCTGAAATAAAGGAATCCGTGGTCAGGGAGGCCTGCGTAATCCCGAGCACAACCGGCTTGGCGACTGCCGGCTTTTGGCCGAGTCTGACCGCTTCCGTGTTTTTACTGACAAAGATCGCCTTTTCGATCTGTTCGCCCAGGAGAAAGCTCGTTTCTCCGGGATCGGTGATCGTGACTTTCTTGAGCATCTGTCGGACAATGACTTCAATGTGCTTGTCGCTGATATGCACCCCCTGAAACCGATACACGGACTGGATTTCGTCCACCAGGTACTGGGCCAGATACTTCTCTCCCTTGATCTCCAGGAGATCGTGCAGATCCGGACTGCCTTCGGACAAGAAATCGCCGGCTTCCACGAAATCGCCCTCCTGGACGATGATGTGCTTGCCGCGGGGGACAAGATACTCTTTGGGATCGCCTGTCTCCGGCGTGACCACGATCTTGCGCTTGCCCTTGACATCCGCCCCGAAACTGACCACACCCTCAATTTCCGCAATCACGGCCATATCTTTCGGCTTCCTGACCTCAAACAGCTCGGCGACACGCGGCAAGCCACCGACGATATCCTTGATCTTGGCACTTTCCCTGGGCTTGAAGGCGATCACGTCCCCGGCCTGAACCTCGTCACCATCCTCCACCATGAGAATGGCCCCCACCGGCAGATGATAGACAGCCTCGGTGTTGGTCCCGGGATGGGTCAGAACCTGACCCTGTTCATCCGTCACCGCGATGTTGGGGCGGTAATTCGTGGATCGATATTCGATGATGGTCTTGGTCGCCCTGTTGGTCACATCATCGACCCGCTCCTGGTAGGTTCGGCTCTCCACGATATCGGTCAGGACAACCCGTCCAGCCACATCCGTGACAAACGGCTCCCGGAACGGGTCCCATTCCGCGAGCACGGTCCCTTTCTCTATGCTCTGCCCGGACTGGACCAGGATTCTGGAACCAAAGGGCAGGGTGTATCGTTCCCGCTCCCGGCCCTGATCGTCCACAATTCCGATCTGACCGTTGCGGCCGAGGACCATCATTTGTCCGTCCTTGTTCTCAACGGTCCGCACCCCGGTCAGGGTGATCTTCCCGCTGTACAAGGCTGATATTGAGGACTGCTCAATCTCTTTCGAGGCCGTTCCCCCGATGTGGAAGGTCCGCATGGTCAGCTGTGTTCCAGGTTCGCCAATGGACTGGGCCGCAATAATCCCGATGGCCTCGCCCACGTTGACCACATGCCCTCTGGCCAGATCCCGGCCGTAACAGTTGGCGCAGACCCCGTATTGACTGCTGCAGGTCATCACCGAACGGATAAACACGGAATGAATCCCGGCATCCTCGATCTTTTGCACGATGTTTTCATCGATAATCTCGTTGGATTTCACCAAGACACTGTCCGTTTCCGGGTCAAGGACATCAAAGAGCGGCATCCGCCCGAGAATCCTTTCCCCAAAATGTTCGTTCCGCTCCCCGGACTCGGAGAGCCGGGAGACCTCGATGCCGTCAACCGTGCCGCATTCCTGTTCGCTGACGATCACATCCTGGACCACATCCACCAATCGTCTGGTTAGATAACCTGAATTCGCCGTTTTGAGCGCGGTATCCGCCAGACCTTTTCTGGCCCCGTGGGTCGAGGTAAAGTACTCCAGCACGGTCAAACCCTCCCGAAAGGAGGATTGAATCGGGGTTTCGATAATCTCGCCGGAAGGCTTGGCCATCAGCCCCCGCATGCCGGCC
>CAZUMF010000338.1:0-5004 GCA_964621385.1 uncultured Desulfohalobiaceae bacterium | reverse complement strand
GGGATCGCAGCAGGGCGGCCTGCGTCTCGGACAACCTCTGCTTCGTCCCGGCCCGAAAGGGAGAGGGCATCTATTGCCTGAGCGAGGAACGTGAGCAAAAGAAAGAGGACTGAAGCGGTGAGCCGGTGGGACTGAGGCAATTTGGCCTGGGACCTGGGAACGGAAACTCCGGCTGTCAATCTTTGCTTCCTCTTCTGCTCCCATATTGTTCCCATACAGACAACAACCAAGCAGTTAGTCTACGAAAGCCAGGTCTGGGCTGCCGGACAGCGTGGCCTGGACGGTCCTGTCCAGGAAGAGGGCCGTTCCGTCAGCGGAGTTGACGATCCTGTCCCGGATTTCCATCTCCACTGTTTGATGGCTGGTTCCCGCGGTTCGGCCCATTTTCTGGACACTTTCCTTCAGTTGCTCGATGGCCCAGGCCTCTGCCTTCTCAATCTGTGCAAACTGTCTGCCGCCTGCTATGTTCTCCACGACAAAGCGGCCGAGATGATCCGGCTTGATGGAGACTTTCTGCCTGATCAGGACATGACTGGTGATGGCGCCCAAGGCATTGGCCACATCCGCATCTTCAGGGATCACCACTTCGGCGTTCAGCTGCCTGCCGGCATTGGGTAGAAAATAGTGGGCCGGGGCGCCTATGCCGATAATCGGATGTGCGAGACGGGCGCTGATCGAGTATCTCCTCTTCCCCCCGGAAAGGATGCAGTCCAGCAAGTGTCCGGCTAGTCCGCCCTCTTGGTCCGCATCGACTTTCACGTCTCTGGAAAGCTGCTTTTTCAGGAGTTCTTTGGCCAGATCCTTTTCAAATCGTCCTAATACGACCTCCAGGAGGTTCTCCGGGCTTGACCGGGCAAAAGCAGCAACAATTCCGGCCATGCGGCGGGCGGCCTCCGGGGCCCATTTCCGAAAGCTCCCCCGGACGTGCAAGATATCAGTTGGCGTCAGGCCGCAGCGCTGGATCAGACCGCACTCCTCGAGGCGCTGGGTGGACAGCAGGCGAGCTGAAAACAGATCCATCGGTTTTGCCAGCTCATCCAGGGCATGGGGGCGTTCCAGAAGAATGCGGTAGAGCTTAGCTTCCTCTGGCGTGGGCTCAAAGGGGAATTCCCCCCGCATGGCCACCAAGATGATCTGCGGGAAGACAGTTTCCGGATTGGTTTCCAGCAGGGACTCCATGAATCGCAAGGCCTTATCCACCCCTTGCGGCGACTGGGTATCCGCCCAGGCGATAGGCGCCACCCGACGTGGACCGAGACACAGTTCTTCCCTGTGCCAACAGACCAGGCTGTCGCCGCCGAGACCGACCGTTCTCATGTTCAAGGCCTTGACGTGGGTGTCAATCCCCCCCACACGGGCCCCTTCTTCGCAGACTTCGACAACGCCTTCGGCGAGTTCGGCTGTATCCGTGGTGGTGCCGCCGATGTCAACCACCATGGCCTCGTTCAGGCCGCTCAGCAGCCTGGCTCCGGCAACGCTGGCCGCAGGCCCGGAGAGAATGGTCTCCACGGGCCGTTGCCTGGCCATGGTCGCGGACATGAGGGTCCCGTCCCCCTTGACGACCATAAGCGGTGCCTTGATGCCACTTTTGGCCAGGACGTGATCGAGCTCCTGAAAGAATTTGATCATTCTGGGGATGATACGGGCATTCAACAAGGCTGTCTGGGCCCTGACCACAAAATTGAGCAGATCCGAGAGCTCATGCCCACAGGAGACAACCAACCCGGTCTCTTCCTGAAGGATCTGTTTGACTTCGAGTTCATGGACCGGATTTACGGCCCCGGCAAATCCAGAGACCGCAAAGGCGGTCACGCCGTTTTGCTTCATCATCTGCCGGGCTGACCTGCGGATCTCGTCCGGATCAACAGGCTGCAGTTCCTGGCCGGAGATGCTCATCCTGCCGGATACAAGGACCTTTGGAGTATGGGGGATCAGATTATCCAGCACATCCGGAGTCGGGGTCATAAACAGCAACCCCGCTTTCTGACCCTGACCTTCCACAATGGCATTGGTGGCCAGGGTTGTTGACACCGAGACCAGTTCCACCTTATCAAGGATTTCCCGGTCCAGCCCCGCAAGGGCCTGGTCGATACCGATACTGAAATCCCATTTGGTGGTCAAGGCCTTGTTTTTGCCGGCAAGGACCCGGCTATTGAAATCGTAGATCGCAGCATCCGTGTAGGTGCCGCCGGCATCAATTCCCAACCCGTACTGGATGCTCAAGTTCCTGTCTGCCTCCTCATCGAAGACCAAATACCGCGGTGATGAATCCAGGGTTTGATTCGCTTCAGCCGGCGGTGCTGCGGCCAGGGCGTTTTCCACGGCCGAGTAAATGGTGACGTATCCAGAGGGCACGACCAGGATCTGATCATCCGAGTCCACGGCTGTCAGCATCCGGGTCATGAGGGACAAATCCCCTTTGATGCTCTGGTATTCCCAACTATACTCCCTGGCCATTTCCCTGGCACGCTCGGCGTACTTCTTCCCTTTGTTTACACCTGTATCGATGTAGGCGGCCCGCTGGTAATTCTTCTGCCAGGTCGTCAAGAAGTCGATGATGTCCTTTCCCTGTTTTTTGCCGTATTTCTCGGTGATTTCATTGCAGCCCATGGACTGGGAACCGACCCAGACCTGCTTCTGCCTTCCTTCTTCAGGCTTTTCTTTTTCCAGATACCAGCCAGCGGAGATATAGTAGGTTCCCGGATACCTTGCGAACTCTTCCTGGTAGGCCCGGTCGCTGCCCAGGAACAGGGCGATGCAGTCGTGAACCTTGGGGATAACGAGGGGAACGGCAGGGGCCTTGATGCCCACCGTTCCCCGTCCACACAATCCGTAGCCCACGATGATCCTGCAGCAGGTTTCATCCTGATCCGCTTCGTCAATGGCCTTTTGCAGCCGTTGCCGCAGTTCTCCAGGCTGACTGTGCAGTCCCCCGGGCAGCAGCTTCTTCTCGATGGTCATGTTCAGTTTCGCGGCGATATGGGAGATATCCGGTCCCAATACGCCGCAACCGATAAAATAGACTCTTTGTGTACTTTTCTTGGCCATATATTAGGGTTGCCTCTCGAGTGAAAATGCGATGTGGGAGGCTGTGCAAGTGAATCAGTCTGTGGTCTTGGCAAAGGGCCTGCGACCCGGTGTGAGCCTCAAGGAGATGTTTCCCTATATTTCGGGGGCACCACCTGATCAGGGCGCATATCCATCACGGGCCGCAGCCACGATCGCCTTGAGGTTCTCCAGGGGGGTGGTCAACGGGATGGCGCACTCGGGTCCGATCATGTTCATTCCGGCCTCGATGGCATATCTGGCCTGTTCATAGGCATCCTCGGGCTTGCCCTGCAAAAGGACCTGCGGGTTGTTCACGTTTCCAACCAGAGAGATCAGGTGCCCGATTTGATTCACTGCCATTTTAGCATCAACCTGCCATTCCATATGATAAGCATCAACTCCGGACTTGGCAAACAAATCCAGGCGATCGCTGCAATCGCCGCAGACATGAAGAATGAGAGGCCCGTGAACGGCTGCGGTCAGTTCCAGGTGCACCGGCAGGAGAAGCTTTTCGTAATGATATGGCCCGACCAGATTCCCGGTGGCGTGATCGGCCAGAACCACGACATCCGCTCCGGCCTGAAACTGGGCATTGGCAAAGGAGACGGTCACCGGCATGAGTTGGCGGAGCATCTTTCTCACGGCACCAAGTTCTCCCAGTCCAATTTTCAGCAAAAAATTCTGGGTGCCGGCCAGGTGATAGGACAGGGTCCAGGGACCCATGACCTTGCCGACAATGGCCACCCGGCCGCCAACCTGACGCCGTAACTGAGTAAGGGCCTCCAGGACGACACGCATGGAAGGCTTCTCCAAGAGGTTCTCCGGAATGATCACATTCGAGAAGTCTGCATAAGGAAAGTCCGTGTTGTCGGGCATCCGATCCCTCGATCCCCAGTTCACGGTGCAGCCCAGGGCTTCTGCCTCCTGCTGCACACTGAACTCCGGCATGACACAGTCGAAGCCGATGATCTCGTGGCCGGCCAGTGCCAGGTCGGCCATGGCCCCCGGATTGAGATGGGCCTGAGGAAACTGAGCTCCGGCCGCGTCCATGAGCTCTTGGCAGACCACTGAAGTCGGATTCACGACCGGTGGGCGCTCACCCTTGCGGCCATTGAACAGAGCAGACATAACGAAATTATATGACGATGGTTTCATGGTATCTCCTAAATTCAGACTTCGTACACCAGTACCAATTATGAGAGTTAACTGCTTAAAATGATTGATTTGACTTCAAAATTGGACATTTCACGGGTTTTCAGGTGTCAGCCCTGCCTCTGGCAGGCCTGACATATAAGTATTTAATAAATTAAAGAATATGGTCAGGATGTTGTGTGATTGGGTGGAAGTTCATAATTGCCAGTTTGATCAAGGCAAAAACTTCAAAAAATTGCCATGAAGTTTCTCAAAAGCTCTCCTCTCTCTGTCATTCTGAGCGAGTCCGCGAGCGAAGAATCCCTTCTCTTAAACAGCCTTGCTTTTTGAAAAAACATGAAGTTTCATATGAGGTTTCGGGCCTCCGGCTCGTTGAGCCTAACGCCTCGGAGAGTGTCAGGGAAAGAAAAGATCCTCAATATCAATGCCTTAAAATCTGACACCTCAAACCTCGATTTTGCAAATAATTCACAATAAAGTGTCCAAAAATTCATACAAATTTCAGCTCACTGGAAAGAGCTTTGAAGTTACAATCCAGACGGGCACGTCCCATTCAGCGCTTGTCGATGACCCGTTTGGCCTTGAACTCGGTGCGCTCGAAGCTGTTCGGCTCGTGGACCTCAACTATTGTCCGCAACCCTTTGGTTTTCATGGCCCGGGCCAGCTGTCTCTCGAGCTCCGGTAGAAGGTTACTGTCGCAATCGGGCAAACGTTCCGCTTGAACTATGAGTTCATCCATATCGTTTTTACGCTGGACCACGATCCTGAACTCGTCGCCAAGGCCGTCGATGGACCGGATGCAAT
>CAZUMF010000337.1:2237-5074 GCA_964621385.1 uncultured Desulfohalobiaceae bacterium | reverse complement strand
TGTTCATGCTCAACCAGGAGCGGATGATGTGCAGCATCTTCACGAACTGGGAAAAGACCAGGACCTTGTGCCCGTCGTCCATGATCCCGGTCACCAGGTCCTTGAAGGCCTCGAACTTCCCCGAGGGCAGATTGGGCGTGACCCCGGGGATGTCCAACTTCAAAAGCCGCGGGTGGCAGCAGATTTGCCGGAGCTTGAGCAGGGCGTCCAGGATGGACATCTGGCTCTGGGCAATGCCTTCCTCATCCACTTTCTGCAGGACCTGCTCCTTGAGCTTCTTGGCCAGACTGGCGTAGAGTTCTTTTTGTTCCTCGATCAGGGCCGAATAGTACACGTTCTCCACTTTCGGGGGCAGATCCTTGGCCACTTCGCTCTTGGTGCGCCGCAGAATAAAGGGTTTGACCCGGTTACGCAGATACTCCATGCTCTCTTCATCACCGTCCTTGATCGGTTTGACAAAGCCTTTTTGAAAGCTGTTCTGGGAGCCGAGAAAACCGGGCATGAGAAATTCGAACAGAGACCACAGCTCCAGGAGGTTGTTCTCAATGGGGGTCCCGGACAGGCAGACCTTGAAGCCGGTCTTGAGCTTGCGCACCGAGCGGGCGGTGATGGTGTTCGGGTTTTTGATGTTCTGGGCCTCATCCAAGAACACCGCCCGGAAGTCATATTTGTTCAGATCCTCGAGGTCCCGGCGCAGGAGGGCGTAGGTCGTGATCACCAGGTCGCAAGAGGGAATTTCCTTGAACAGGTGATCGCGCTTTGAGCCGTAGATGATCAACTGCTTCATGTTCGGGAGGAACTTCACCACTTCGCGCTGCCAGTTGGGCAGCACGGAGGTGGGAACGATGATCAAGGCCGGTCCGCCGGAGGTGCCCTTGTTTTTAAAGTACTGGAGCAGGGCCAGGGTCTGCAGGGTCTTGCCCAACCCCATCTCGTCGGCCAGGATGCCTCCGAAGCCGTACTCGTACAAAAAGTTCATATAGCTCAGCCCTTCAAGCTGATAGGGCCGCAGGGTGGCGTTGAGTCCGGCCGGCTTGTCCAGCTGCTGAATTTGATCGAAGTTGTTGATTTTTTCCTTGAGCGTGTTCCAGAACGAATCGGTTTGCGCTTCAGGCATGTCCTCGAGGAGGTTTTCCAGGACCGGGGCTTCATATTTCTGGAATTTCTTTTTCAGGGGCTTTTCCGTATCCATGCCCATGGCCCGGAGTTTGTGCCCCATTTTTTTGAGCCAGGATTCCGGGAGGCTGGCATAGGATCCGTCCTTGAGCTGCACGTAGCGCTTGCCCTGGGTCCAGGCCTTCCAGATCTTTTCGATGGAAATGCGCTGACTGTCGTATTCCACGGAGACATTGAGGTCGAACCAGTTCGTGTCCTCTTCGTCTTTTTCAACCGTGGCCACAACCCTGGGCACGGAGTGGCGTACTTTGTATTTGCTCAGGGACTGTTCCCCGTAGATCCTGTAGTGCTCAACCAGGGACGGGTAATTGTCCAGAAGAAAATTGATGGCCTCCTCGGGTTCTAAAAACCAGACCGAGTTGTTGCGCGATTGAAAGCGCATTTCCGTCAAGGTGTTGAGCAACTCCTTTTCCCGTTCCTGCTCCCGGCGAATGAGGAAGGACTTGTTGTCGAACTGATAGCTGCCGGTTTGAAACTCCGGATTCGGCCCCTGTAGGGTCACTTCGCCGTGTTCCGTCTCGTAGACGTTCTGGATCTCGATGGTCAGCAGGCTGCCTTCTTCATTCAGGAACAATTTGGGGTTGAAATGGGCCTGGACGAAAATGGGCTTCATGACTTCCAGGAACTCATCCTGTCCGTAAATATTGGTCGCGGGGATCTTGGTCCAGACCCGGTCCAGAAATTCCGAAAGATCCGACTTGGGGATGACCGGCGGGGAGTGGACCAGCTGTTGGATCAATTCGCTGTCCAGACTGGAGAAGACAGGGTGGAATTTTTTCTGCCACAAGACCCACAAGGGGAGCCGGCCGAAAAAATAGACCTCCTGATCGGAGATGGAAAACGGGGCCTTGTCCTCCTGGCTGAGCAGGATGTCGAAGACCAGTCCCTGATCGCTGATCCGGGGTTTGAGTCCCAGCCGGATGTTCTGGTTTTCCACCCCCACCGGCTGTTCCGTGTCCTCCCAGAACAGATAGGGTTCATCTCTGACCGTGCTCAAAAACCAGTTCAGGAGTCCCGGGGGGATTTCCACCCTGTGGCCGTAATAATCCAGATAATGGCCCAGCTGCTGGGCGAGGACCGGTAAGGACGGGGAGGTTTCCGACCATTCCGGATGCTCGATCAGGTGGTTCAGGGTAATGGGCGACTGGACCT
Source organism: uncultured Desulfohalobiaceae bacterium (assembly GCA_964621385.1). Lineage (GTDB taxonomy): Bacteria > Desulfobacterota > Desulfovibrionia > Desulfovibrionales > Desulfothermaceae > JAABTT01. The sequence goes on along the minus strand of CAZUMF010000337.1, from coordinate 2,746 downwards.
TGGAGAGCCCGGATTTGTTTTGTCTGGCCCGGAACAGGGCGACTTGGAGCCGGCCCGGCTCCGGATAGAAGCGAAAGATGAGATACGTGTTCCCGGCCTCGGGTTCCGGCGACGAGGTGAAAAAGGGACGGAAAATCTGCCGCCAGTCCACTTTGGGAGGGAGTTCCGTTTCCGGCTGGTCCTTTTCCAGGGAATGCATGAATTCCACCAGCGTGGCCCCGACATGGGGACAGACACCCGTGAAGGAATCCGGACAGTTGCAGATGAAATGCGTGGTCCCCTCCCTGATGTTCAGGCTGACTTCAGGATTGTAGACCTGGAAGTCGTCGCTTTGAATCCGGCCGCTCAAATCCCAGGACTCGTCATGCTGTGCAATTTTCAGATTCTGAACGCCATGGGAATTGATCAGATCTCTGGATTTTTCCAGAATATATTCAGGAATGTTCTCTTCAAGAAATTCTTTGGTTATTTTTTGGAGTTTTGTTTCCTCAGGGCTCGTCATTGAAGGC
>CAZUMF010000337.1:0-2137 GCA_964621385.1 uncultured Desulfohalobiaceae bacterium | reverse complement strand
AAATTCTTTGGTTATTTTTTGGAGTTTTGTTTCCTCAGGGCTCGTCATTGAAGGCTGACCTCCTGTGCCTCAAGTCTTTGTGCATCAATAAAAATGACCTGGCTATTTCATAAACAACACAATCTGATTATATATATTGTTTTTCCGATTTTGGCAAGTCTCTGTTTCTGATTTGTGCACGAAAAATTACTCCTTGATTTTTCTAGTGATCTTTAGAAGAATATCCACAGTTTCACACGGTTTTTTTTGCTCAGGCAAGGACTCATGATGCACGACGGCTTTGAAGAATTGAGCGTCCTTCCGGAACAGGGGCCTTCCGATACGGAGAAAAACTGGACCAGAAGCAGACAGTTCCTGCTGAACAAGCTGAACTATCTGCATTTTGACGATCAAACCTTCTGCCTTCATTTCCGGCATCGAAACTTTGACCGCCTCTTGGCCCTGGAGGTCACCAGCGACCCCTGCGAGCAGAGTCGACTGCGCTGCTATTGGGTCAAGGAGGGCGACAGGCGGCAGGAACTCAGCCGGTATACCTTCGAGTCCCTCTCCTTTCAGGATCATGCCAAACGAACGATCACTGCCTATCCCGGACTGCTGGAGGTCTACCCGGACGGGGTCCTGCTGGAACTGCCCGAGCGTTGTAACGAGACGGTTCCGGATGTCCTGATCCATGAAGGCCGGGATGTTCAGGTACTTGTGTATCAGAGCGCTGCGGTTTTTCAAGGGCAATTGCTCGCCTTTCGAGCGGAGTGGTTCAAGGTCAGGGTGCAGGCGGAACCGCCGCAGACCTTCAAGTGGATCAGCCTCGAACAGCCGGTGCATCTCGTGCTCAAGGACGGGAACCACACCTACTTTTCCGGCGAATGCCGGATCAATGAATACAGCGGCGCTTCAGAGCTCAAGGAGTTTGAGCTCGAACCCCTCAAACGCACGGTCCAGCGCTTTCAAGCCCGGAAATACAGGAGCTCGCGCACCGCTCTCCTGCCCAACCCGGATGTCTTTTTACAGCACCCCTTGAGCAAACAGAAATTGTACTTCAAGGCCGTCGACCTCTCGGGCTCAGGATTGGCTCTGGCCGAAAACGCCGAGACATCGTCCCTTTTTGCCGGGCTGATCATCCCTGAACTCAAGATCATCGTCCATGCCAACCTCCGGCTGACCTGTTCCGTTCAGGTCATTCACAGGACCATCCGGACCGGAGGGGACACCCAGTCCGGCCAGGTCGTCTCCGGTCTCTGCTTTCTGGATATGGATCTGCAGGAGCATACGGCGCTTTTGAGTTTGCTGCAGCAGGTCCGGGATCAGCGAGCCTCTCTGGATGGACCGGTGGACAGTGATGAACTGTGGAATTTTTTCTTTGAAGCCGGGTTCGTGTATCCCAAAAAATATCTCTTGCTGCAGAAGAAGAAGCAGGACCTGAAGCAGATCTACCGACGCCTGTATGCCGAGCATGCTCCCATTTCCAAGCATTTTCTCTACCGGGAAAACGGGGCCATCTGGGCGCACATGTCCATGCTCAGATTCTACAACAGGGCCTGGCTCATCCATCATCATGCGGCGAACAACCGGCAGGGCAAAATGGGCGGGGTCAGAGTCCTGGATCAGATCAGCCGGTACGTCAATGAGATCCATACCCTGGATTCGGCCCGGATGGATTACGTGTTCTGCTATTTTCGGCCGGAAAATAAATTTCCGGAACGTGTTTTCGGGGGCATGTCCGCTGCGCTCAAAGATCCGCAAAAGTGTTCCCGGGATACCTTTGCCTATGTCTTGAATGAGAAACTGGCCGTGGCTAATGCCCTGCCTGAGGATTGGTCCTTGACTCCGGTTTCCCAAGAGGATCTCCTCGAATTCTGGTATTTCTATCAGGCCTTTTCCGGCGGCCTGCTGCCCAGGGCCTTTGATCTGCACCCCCGGGCCGAGCTGGCAAGCGAGCTGGTTGCCGAATACCAGCACATGGGCTTTGACCGGAACACGCGCCTGTATGCCCTGCAGTTCAAAGGCCGGCTCAAGGTCCTGATTTTGGTCAGCACCTCGGTCCCCGGCCTGAACATGTCCGATCTGACAAACTGCATCAAGGTTTTTATCGTGGACCGGCAGGATTTGAACAGGCGGATTTTTTGGAGCATGGTCAGTG
>CAZUMF010000336.1:0-5083 GCA_964621385.1 uncultured Desulfohalobiaceae bacterium | reverse complement strand
TCCGGCTGGGGCTCGGCGCGTGGGCGGAGATCAGCGTTCCAGAGGACAATCAGGCCGCCACAGACCGCATCTTCATGGACAAAGGCTCACCAGAAGAGCTGGATCGCCGGGCCGGGGACATTCAGGACCTTTTGCGCCGGTCCAGGCGGGGACGTGTCCGCGTCTTTCTTCGCCAGTTGGGTGAGAAGGGCATCGTCAACGCAAAGGGGAACGATGTCGACAAAGGTCAAGAAGCTGAATATTCCCGTCGTCCCAAGAAGAGAGATTGATATCCGGTTTCTGCCGTCTTTACAAGCCGTCCTTGAAGACCTATGCTCGTCTCTTTCAGCTGCAATCACGAACCGGTCACAGGGCTCTCTATCCTGTCATCTCTCGTAAAAATGAAAGTTTCTGTATTCATCAAACTGGCAGTCGAGGAACTGAGTAGAAATGCAACAGTACATTCGTACATTGTAAATAATTTATCAAAGTTATATGTCAGCTTTGCCAAAGGCAAAGCTGACATCCTGAACGCCAACACAGCAAACCCTGCTGATCCAAAACCATGTTTCCGATTCGCGATTATATCCCCCGCCGGTACACCCCGTACGGGGCCAGGATCATTCTGGGCATCAACGTCCTGTTCTATCTCTACGCAACGAGTTTAGGCAAACAGGAGATAACCCAACTGTTCTATCTCTTCGGGGTGGTGCCGGCCAGATATTTTCATCCGGAATGGGCCGAATGGGTCGGCTATCCCGGGGCCGGCCTTGTTCCCTTTTTCACGCACATGTTTCTGCACAGCGGTTTTTTTCATTTTGTGGCGAACATGTGGATACTCTGGGTGTTTGCGGACAATGTGGAGGATGTCTTCGGCACCCTGCGCTTCGTGATCTTTTATCTCTGCTGCGGATTGACCGCCATGGCCGGCCATATGCTCGTGAACATGGACTCCACCGTCCCTGTGGTCGGGGCCTCCGGCGCCATTGCCGGGGTCATGGGGGCCTATCTCATTCTCTACCCCCGCGCCCGGGTCCTGACCCTGGTCCCAGTCCTTTTTCTCCCCTTGTTCTTTGATCTGCCGGCCGTGATCTTTCTGGGCTTCTGGTTCGTGTTCCAGCTGATGTCCGGACTCGTCACAGCCGTGGGAGAACAGGGGGCCTCCGGAGTGGCCTGGTGGGCGCATGCAGCAGGGTTCATCGCGGGCATCGTGCTCCTGCCTTTCTTCCGCAATCCCAAGCGCAGCGTTCCCAATCGTTTTTTCTTCAGTTGAAAACAAACAGACTGTCAATTTCTGTTCATGACCCTGCCCAGGGTTTGATTTCCGACGCCATCCCCCAAGCACCCAAAGCTTGACTTGAACCCCCTGAAAGGTCATGATCGGCTCTGGACCGGGATTCAGGCCGAACCTGAGGATTGTCTATTCCAGCGGCTCGCACCGTTGCACCTCAACCCGAATCGAAAATCGACCGTTATAGAGGAACGCCTCATGCTGCACATAGAAGACCTGCATGTAAACATCAGCGGTAGAGAAGTCTTAAAAGGTCTCGACCTCAGTATCAAGGACAATGAAACCGTGGTCCTGTTCGGACCCAATGGATCAGGCAAGACCACGCTGCTCATGACGCTCATGGGGTTCAGCGGGTATGAGGTGGTTCAGGGAAAAATTACCTTCCGAGGCGAAGACATCACAAACATGCCCATTCATGAACGGGCGAAACGCGGGGTGGGCATGTCCTTCCAGCGTCCGCCGACCATCAATGGCCTGAAAACCAGGGACCTGGTTCAGCTCTGTGCAGGCGATGCAGCGGTTCAGGTGGATGAGCTTGCCGTTCAGGTGAATATGAATGACTTTCTGGACAGGGACATCAACGCCGGGTTTTCCGGTGGGGAAATCAAGCGTTCGGAATTGTTGCAATTAATGGCCCAGAAACCGAAATTGCTCCTCTTTGACGAGCCCGAGTCAGGGGTTGATCTGGAGAACATGGCCCTCATCGGCAAGATGGTCCGCACCCTCCTGGATCAGGGCCTGCAGCCCAAGCCCGGCTTGAGCATGAGAGCCTTGAAGGAGCTCCGGGAGACCTCTGGACTGATCATCACCCACACCGGCTACATTCTGGATTACATCAACGCCGACCTGGGTATGGTCATGTATAACGGCAAATTGTGCTGCGCCGCAAGGCCCAGGGACATCCTGGACCATATCAGCGAACACGGCTACGAAGAGTGCCTGCGCTGCCTGATGTAGTTTTTTTTTTCTGTGAAGACACAGAAAAAAAATGATGTCCCTGTCGGGACAGGGATATGAATTGCAGGGTTCCCTCTGCTCTCTGCCTCTTTACCCTCTGCACTATGCCCTTATGCTCTCTGCCCCATACCCTATGCCCCATGCTCTCTGCCCTATGCCTTTTCACTCTCAATCAAATCCACCACCACCAGGGCGGTCGGGGTTTGAGGCTCCGGGGAGCGCACCAGGTCTTTTGCCTGCAGGTACTGAAGGCCTTGACTGACGAAATCCCTGTGTTCCACATCAGGATTGATGCCCGGGCAGACTTCCTGTGCCATTTTCCAGCTCATGGCATCCAGGAGGTTGCCGCGGAAAAACGGCCAGGCCCGGCATATATCCGGTTTGTGCGCATGAACTGAGCAGCCCTGTCCGGTCTGAAAAAACACACAGGCATTGTCTTCGGTCGTGGCCAAACTCACTTTTTCGCCCTGCTGCTCGGTATACCGTGCCTGAAAATCATTGAGCGAGAGGCCCAAACAGGTCCGCAAACGTTCCTGATCCCGGCGGGTCAGCACAATCCCGCCCCGGCCCAGACAGCAGCAGCCGCACATCCGGCAGGAAAACGCCAGTTGGGAGGCCTGCTCAGCCATGACCGCCTCCCGCGATCTGCTTGTGAAACTTCAGTAAACACTGATCCTCAACAATGCTCACCGGCGTATCCGCCAGGATGGTCCGCACCTCCGCATTGACGATGCCTTCCTGCATCCAGAACAGCAGGGGCCAGGCCCGAAGCTGCAAGACCTCTCTGGCATGCTCGGGACAATAGGCCGAGGCCCTGAACAGATCCACGATATCCACAGGCCCGGGCAGGGCCGTGAGGGACGGATAGGCCGTGAGTCCCCAGACCGATTGGCGTTTGGGATGGACCGGAATGACCATAAACCCGGCCTTGATCAGGTACCGACCCACGCTGTCCACCGGATGGCCCGGTTTGTCCTTGGCCCCGACCACGGCAATGGTTTTGGCTCTGGCCACCAGTTGTTCGATGCGTGCGGCATCTTTCATGACGCGTTCTCCTTTCAAGCGTTTCAGAGATACAACCACAAGGACCGCATTCCGGAAATTCTCCCTTGACAATATCCAGAAAAAAAAATTAGAAGAGGAATCCACGGGCCACTAGCTCAACTGGCAGAGCAGCGGACTCTTAATCCGAAGGTTCAAGGTTCGATTCCTTGGTGGCCCACCAGAGATTGCAAGGGGTTGCAGATTCAGGCTGCAGCCCTTTTTTTTATCGGTCCCATTTATGCAACCATAGCACAACGTATTTTTTTCCTCAGCCTACGTTACTCCCCGCCGCCCGCAGACCAAAATGCCGCAGTTTTAGCAACTTTTCAACCATTGACACACCAATCGGCAGATATATAAGCTATGAATATTTATGAAGTAGGGAGTTCTCTATGCGTACAGCTAAACTCTTTCAAAACGGCAATTCACAGGCGGTCCGCCTTCCCATGGAATACAGGTTTTCAAAAACAGAAGTGAAGATTTACAGAAAAGGACGTCAGGTCGTCTTGGAAACCCTGGAAAATTCGTGGGACCTTTTGCTTGAGTCTTTGGATGAATTCTATGACCTACCTCATTGCAATCTACAGTCAACTCGTATAAGCTTGAAGAGCTTAGATTAAATTTCAAAGTGAAGACAGAAGCTTGGAAAGCACCGCCGGAAGCAGGCGGTTCAATGTCCCCTTTCTTCTGCAGTGGGTTGCGGGTGGAGCCAACTTTAGGCACTTAAGCTTTGCTAAAAACTTTAGCTCATTTTAGGCACTTCCCGCTTCCTCCACTTTAGGCACTTCTTCATCATGAATCACAACACGACCAATATGGCCATCCCCACCCTGGTGCCGGAGGCCGTCTACACCGACCGCCAAGAGCATCTCGAATATCTCTATACAACTGCGATACGGGCCATCTCCAGGCGGAGCATGTCCACGGTGCTCCTGGGGCAGCGCCGGATGGGCAAGACCGAGATCTTCAAGCGGGTGGTGAACAGGCTCTTTTTCGAACAGGAACAGCCTGCTGATCTTCAGGCCGCCGTGGTGCCGGTCTATTTCAGTTTCCCGGACAGCTCTCCTGATAAATGGGTCTTTTGTACAAAATATGTGGAAAATTTTTTACGCTGGTATGCTGCATTTCGTCTCCAAGAGCGTGATCTGCTTTTTGAGGAACGTGTCAGCCCGGAAGCCTTTTTACAGTATTTGCACAACACCCTCCCTCTATCGCCTGGGCTCAAAGGAGCGCTCAATGTGTACAGTGCTTTGCTGGAGAGGGATCTGACCTTGCCTGAAGAATGGGCGCTCTGGCTGCCCCGCCGGGTCTCGGACCGGGATGGGGCGACCATCGCCGTGTTTCTGGATGAATTCCAGAACACCCGCCTGCCGCAATATAACTTCGATATCGTCGGCTTTCTGCAGGAGGCGGTGGAGTCGCCCTCCTGCCCCCATTTTGTGACCGGTTCGGCCATGAGCATCCTGGGACAGGAAATTCTCGGCCGGGGGGCCTTGTACGGCCGATTTGATCACGAGTCTATTCGACCCATGACTGAATACTGGGGATCGGAACTGGTCCTCCGGGCGGCAGCCTATTACCAGGTGCAGGTGCCCGAACATATGGCCCCGGTCATTGCCGGACGTTGCGGGGGGAATCCCTTTTATATAACCGCCTTAATCCGGCAGGCCTTTAAACAAAAGCAGAGCATTGAAAACGAAGACCAGATGAATGATCTCCTGGCCGTAGATCTGTCTTCCGGCTTTATCTGGGGGGAGCTGTCGGATCAGGTCCAGCGCTGGATCGAACGGATCAATGAGTACGGGATCAGCA
>CAZUMF010000335.1:0-5094 GCA_964621385.1 uncultured Desulfohalobiaceae bacterium | reverse complement strand
GGACCTCTGCACACTTCGCGTCAAACGCAACCTGTGCAGGGTCTAAATTTTTTTTAAAAAAACACTTGACAAATCAAAACCCCCAAGGTAAAAATTTATTCAACTTAAATATGGAAACAAATTTCATAATGTGGAAATGAAAGCTCTCGAAAAAACATTTCAAGTGATCGATCTCTTAAGATCAAACTCAAAGGGTCTTTCCCTATCTCGTATAGCCGGGGAACTCGGGTATCCGCAAAGCACTGTCCACCGCATATTGCAAACCCTATCCGCTCATGATTACATAGCCCAAGATCAGGAAAGCAAAAAATATTATTTGGGTTTCGAATTTTTACGTATTGGCAAGAGCATCCTGGAAAATCTCAGCCTGAGGGAAGTGGCCCACGAGCATCTCCTCAAACTGCATGAGCTTTGCGGAGAAACCACGCATCTCTATATTTTGCGGAACTATAAGCTGACTGTAATCGATATGATACCTAAAATGAATGGCCTGTCCTTGTCTTCATATATTGGCTGGACCACTGACCCGCACCCTTCGGCAGCCGGTAAAGTCCTCCTCTCAGGCCTTACCGATCAAGAGATCAGGGAGCTATATGCTGATAAGCCCATGAAGACTTATGGAAAAAAGACCATCAATAACATCGAAGAACTGCTGCAGGTGGTGGCTGCAGCCCGGGACAACGGCTACGCCATTGATGACGAGGAATATTACGAAGGAGGACGCTGCGTGGCCGCTCCGATCCGGGCCGGTTCAGATGGTCATATCGAAGCAGCCATCAGCATAACCGGTTCCGTGTTTTCAATTACAATGGACAGAATCCAGAAAGAGCTGATCGACCAAGTTAGGAGGACCGCTGCCGAGATCTCCCAGAAGCTTATTAGCTGGTAATTGTTTTTTTTGCGATTATTACGGAATTTAGTTCCACAATGTGGAATGACATTATTGTCTTTGGAAATCAATCCTACATTATAAAAATGGAGTTCTGCCATGCCCTTAATGAATGCTAAAGAATATGAACAAAGCCTGAGGAACCTTGATCTGCAGGTTTATATGTTTGGTAAACGCTTAGACAACGTTGTTGACGATCCTGTCATCCGTCCATCGATGCAGGCGGTGGCCATGACCTATGCCTTAGCCCATGACCCCGAGTATGAAAGCCTGATGACGGCTCACTCCCATCTGACCGGCCAAAAAATAAACCGCTTCACCCATATTCATCAGAGCAGGGATGATCTGATCCAGAAAAGCAAGATGGGCCGGTTGCTCGGCCGGAAAACCGGGTGCTGTTTTCAGCGCTGTGTTGGCATGGACGCCTTAAACGCCTTATCCATTGTCACCCATGACATAGATCAGGCAAAAGGCACCGAGTATCATCTCCGATTCAAGCGCTATCTAGAGTATGTACAAGACAAGGACCTGACCTGCGACGGAGCCATGACCGATCCCAAGGGAGACCGGGGGCTCCCGCCGCACCAGCAGATGGATCCAGATCTTTTTTTGCATGTGGTGCAGGAGAAAGGGGGCGGAATAGTCGTCCGGGGGGCCAAAGCCCACCAGACCGGTGCCGTCAATTCCCACGAAATCATTGTCATGCCCACCCTTTCTCTGCGGGATAAGGACAAAGATTACGCAGTCAGTTTTGCTCTGCCAAGCGATGCACAGGGCATCATCTACATCATCGGGCGTCAGTCAAGCGATACCCGCAAAATGGAGGGCGGCTCCCTTGACCAGGGGAATCTTCGATTTGGAGGCCATGAGGCCCTGGTTGTCTTCGATGATGTCTTCGTGCCCTGGGATCGGGTCTTCATGTTCAAGGAGAACGAATATTCAGGTCAATTGGTCGAAAAATTCGCCGCTTACCACCGTCAGAGCTACGCCTGCAAGGTTGGCGTAGGAGACGTCCTCATCGGGGCCGCCCAATTGGCGGCAGAGAATAACGGAGCTGAAAAAGCCAGTCATATCAAGGACAAGATCGTGGAGATGAACCACCTCAACGAAACCCTGTTCTGCGGATGTATTGCCTGTGCTTCCGAGGGACGTCGGGAACCAAGTGGAACGTATCTGGTGGACAGGCTCCTGGCCAACGTCCACAAACACAACGTGACCCGTTTCCCCTATGAAATATCCAGGCTGGCTCAGGATATAGCCGGTGGACTGCTGGTGACCATGCCTTCTGAGCAGGATTTCAAATCCGAGTCAACCGGTCCCTGGCTGAAAAAATACTTACAGGGCAGCTCCAAAGCCACTCCTCTGGAGCGCATGCATGTGCTCAGACTGATTGAGAATTTGACGCTGGGCACTGCCGCCGTGAGTTATCTGACCGAATCCATGCATGGTGCCGGTTCGCCCCAGGCGCAACGGATAATGATCACCCGGCTGGTGGATATGCAGAAAAAAGTTAAGGCAGCTCAATCTCTTTGCGGGCTTGAGGCAGAATGCTCAAAAGAGAACTAACCAGAAAAGAACAACTGGAGGATTTGATGATTGGTATTCGCATCCATGGCCGAGGAGGACAAGGTGCGGTCATGGCCTCAAAAATACTGGCCAATGCGTATTATAACCAGGGTTTTTTTGTCCAGGCCTTCCCCTCCTTCGGTATGGAACGAAAGGGAGCGGCTGTGAGTGCTTTTGTCAGGGTTGGTGAATCTCAAATAGTCGAGCGAGGTGAGATTCAACAGCCCACAATCGTTGTCAGCTTAGATCCCACCCTCTTATCCATGGTTGACGTGACCAAAGGGGTTCAAACCAATGGACTGATTCTTTTCAACCATCAAATTGGAACACTTCCTGGGCTCGATGGCAATCATTACCGGATAGCAGCGGTCAACGCCAGCAGGATCGCAGTTGATCACGGACTGGGTTCCCGGATGATCCCCATAGTGAACACCGTGATTTTAGGAGCCCTGGCCAAGATTGAAGGACAACTTCGTCTTTCCACTCTGACCCAAGCCATCAGAGAGGAGGTGCCGGTGAAACCGGAAAAGAACGTAACTGCGGCCGAAGAGGCATATGCAGCAGTGGAATGGATACAAGGAGCGTAAGATGCAAGCAAAGAAACCCATCGAATGTCTGGCCGATCTTCCTCTTGTCCCGTTTACGAACGGTTCAATGACATGGAACAAGACAGGGGACTGGCGGTACTTGACCCCGACAGTCAAAAACAGGCTTTCCCCGTGTGTTGACAACTGTCCGCTTCATAACCCCGTCCCCTTGGTTATCAATGCCTTAAGGCAGGGCAACCCGGAAGAGGCACTAAACAGGCTCCTGGCCGCCAATCCTTTTCCAGGCCTTACCGGCTGTCTGTGTTATCATCCCTGCCAGACTCGCTGCTTCCGGAAAAAAATTGACGGTTCCGTTGCCATACAGAAAATCGAGAAGGCCTTGGCGGAACACCCCCACATTCCTTCCTTGAATAAACAGCCGCCCACCCTCGGGCGGGCGGCTGTTTACGGGGCAGGACCTATCGGGCTGGCCTGCGCTTACGCCTTGGGACTGGCGGGCTGGTCGGCGGCTGTCTTTGATCCCCGATCCAGACCGGGCGGTCCGTTGCTCGAACTGGACGCCGAAATACTTGACCCAGAAGTCTTGACTGTCGAAATCGAACGAATGCAGGACCTCTCCGGAGCCGAATTCAAACTCGGACAAGAAGTCGACCCGAGCCTATTTTCAGGATTTGATCTACTTATCCTGGATCCGGCCGCCGGACTGGACATCCCTGATTCCTCTTTCCAGGCCTGGAAAGAAGAGACCCTGAAAACAGTCATTCCTGAACTGTCAGCAAAGCTCATCCCCTTCAAGCCTCCCAGAATCGCGCATTATATTGCCTTGGGCCTGAAAACTGCCCAACACATCCTGGCTGGATCAGCCGAAACCCCTCAAGGAGAAGAACTGTCAACCATCTTCGGAAACCGGGATTTGCCTCCCCTGAATCCCGAGGATATCAGTTTTAATAAATTGTCAGTGGATTCTGAAGAGTCAAGTACCGGGACGGAAACCGGAGCATCTTTTGAAACGATCCTGGTTGAGGCACATCGTTGCCTTTCCTGCGGTGTGTGTACCTTCTGCCTGGAATGCGTCACCTTTTGCCCTGATGCCAGCATAACCCAACAGCGCCCCGGGGAACTCCCGGCAGTGGATCTCGACCACTGCAAGGGCTGCGGGATATGTGCCTATGAATGCCCGCGGGGCGTCATCTCAATGGAGGAGACTGCTTCATGAAAAAAGTGAAAACCGGAGCCGAAGCCGCTGCCTTGGCTGCCCAACTGGCCAGGGTCCAGGTAATATCGGCCTATCCCATTACGCCCCAGACAGGCATCGTGGAGGACCTCTCGAACATGACCAGCCGTGGTGAATTACAGGCCAAATTTATCAGCGTCGAGTCGGAACACTCTGCCATGGCCTGTTGTGTCGGGGCATCGGCTGCTGGATGCAGGGCTTTTACCGCCAGCTCGTCCCAGGGTCTGGCCTATATGCATGAAATGCTCCACTACGCCGCCGGGGGGCGTTTACCCATTGTCATGGTCAACGCAAACCGGGCCTTGACTCCACCCTGGAATCTCTACTGCGACCACACCGACTCCCTGGCCCAGCGGGATACCGGCTGGATCCAGTATTACTGCAGCGACGCCCAGGATGTCCTTGACGCCGTGCTGATGGCCTACCGAGTTGCTGAACAGGTCCGGTTGCCGGTGATGATCAACATGGATGCCTTCTATCTGACCCATACCTCGGAAGTGCTCGACATTCCGGATCAGGACAAGGTCGACGCCTTTCTGCCCGGATATCGGCCAAGCGAAAAACTCGATATCCATCATCCCCAAACATTCGGCAATGTCTGCGGTCCGGAACTCTACATGTCCATCAAATACAAAAGGCAGTACGACATGCTGACTGCTCAAGACGTCTGGGAGCAGGCGGCCGCAGAGTTCGGAAAGCATTTTCAACGGGACCGGCCCCCGTTGAGCGCCTATCGCACACAGGACGCCGAAATAGTAATCATTTCCATGGGGACTGCTTCCGGGACGGTCAGGCTGGCCGTGGACCAGTTCCGCCAGGAGGGATGCCGCCTTCCCCGGGTCGGTCTTTCTCGTTTT
>CAZUMF010000334.1:0-5095 GCA_964621385.1 uncultured Desulfohalobiaceae bacterium | reverse complement strand
GGCTCGGTCAGTGAAGGCTGGAAGCCCCCAATGGATTTATCAATTTATCAGGTTGGTCAGGTTTCCAATGAGGTCAGGGGTCGGACCTACGTAAGATATTCACATATCGAGAAAACAATGCCATGGAAGCCTGTTTTCAGTCCCGATGAAGTCCTGCACTCGCAGGTTCGCCTTGGGCTCAATTTCATTGGGTAAACCCCGATGAAATCCTGCGCAGCAGGGGCGGCTTTGCCTCTATTTCATTGGGTAAACCTTCGACAACCATTTCATAGCCGAAAGGGGTTTGTAAGGAGTACCTGAACGAAAACTCGTGTTTGGCTGTAAACTTGTCCAGATACGAAGAACAAAAAAATTTGAAATCGCAGTCTATTCAAATACATGAGGATTTCAAATTTTTGCAGTGACGAAGTAGATAGGTGAGTTTCCGGCCAAATGCTAAGCAGCAATCGGTTCCTGGAAGGTGAAAGTATCGACATGTGTTAAGAGAACATGACTTGAAGGGGGAGACTGTCAACATATCCCGCCTGTCCCCATATGTCCTTGCCCCGGCCCCGGTGAATCCCTTGACATGATAGATCACCTCGTGCATAGTCCTTCAGTACATTTAGTTTTTCTGGGGTCATCAATCATTAAGCTGCAAGGAGGTAGTGCATGTACAAGGTCAACAATTGGTTCGTGTCGATTGTTTTTGTGTTTGCCGCTCTGTTCTTGATTGCTCCCGCACCGGGGCAGGCTGAGGACACTCCCGTTTACAAGCTTGGTATAGATGCGGCTTTTCCGCCGTGGACCTGGGCTGAAAAAGGTGAGATCAAAGGGTTCGACTGGGAACTTTTCCAATACATCGCCGAAGTGGAAGGGTTCAAGATCGAAGCCGCCGACATTCCCTGGTCGGCCATTATCAGTGCCCTGTCCAAAGGCAAGATCGATATCCTGGCCGGCGGACTGTCGTTCACCTGCAAGCGCTCCAAGATCATCGACTACGCCAAGCCCCACTGGCGCATCGGATACTGGACCCTGGTCCATGAGGATTCCGATTTGAATTGTATCACAGCCATGTCCAACGGGGCCAAGGTTGGAGGGCAGGCTGGAACCACGGGGTATCGCTGGCTGAAAGAAGAGCTGATCGACAAAGGCGTGGACGTCAACATCGTTGGCTACGAAACCGTGGAATTGGGCATTAAAGAGGTGGAAAACGGCAGAATTCAGGCCCTCCATGTGGATTCTCCCACCGCTAGGAAATACATCGAAGCCGGACGGAATGTAAGGGCTGTGTGCAAGGGCCTTCATTACGATCTCAACGCTTACGCTGTGACACCTGGAGACCCGCACGACCTGCTGCCAAAAATCAACAGCGGTCTGGCCAAGGCTTACGAATCCGGGAAACTGGCGGAACTCATCCGGAAACACCTGCCCTGGGGAGCGGTGGAGAAAACGCCTTTTGATATAGACTATGATGAGCTCTGTGCTGAGTAACCGATTCCTGATGCTGTGGGTATGGTGGCGATTCTAGCGGGAATGCGACAATGGACATAATTTCTGTCATCATCTCGGAACTGCCCCAGTTCGGGAAAGGGACCATCGTTGCCCTGGAAGTGCTGTTCGGGCTTCTGGCGGTGGGCATGGTCATCGGCCTCGGCCTGGCTGTCTGCGAGGTTTTTGGAAACGGCTTCATCCGGCTTGTCGCCACCAATATCCGCAAGCTCCTGTGGGCTGTGCCCCAGCTTGTGCTCTTGTTCCTGGTCTTCTATCTGCCTTTTGACATGCCCGCCCTATTGGCCGCGATCATAGCGTTGGGCCTATGTTCGGCGGCCTTTCAATCCCAGATATTCCGGGGAGCCATCACCTCCATCGATCAGGGTCAGCTGGAGGCGGCCCGTTCCATGGGCTTGAGCCAGCTGGGCGTACTTCGCCACATCATTTTCCCGCAAATGGCGATCCTGGCTATCGGACCCTGGACCAATGAATTTGCCTCCGAGCTCAAGGACACCTCGCTGGCCTATGTGGTGGGGGTGGTCGAAATTATGCGCCAAGCGAAATACATCATCGCCTATACCTTTGGCAACTCCGCAGCGGTCTATGCCTTTGTTGCGGTCCTGTATTTCTTGTTGACGAGGATTGGCACCATGCTCCTCTACCGTCTCGAAAAGAGGCTCTGGGTCCCTGGTTTTGAAAAAAGGAATGAATAACATGGAGCCCATACTCAAAGTCGACCGTCTCAAAAAAGCCTTTGGGGATACAGTTGTTCTTTCTGATATTTCTTTTGAACTCTTCAAGGGGAAAACCATGGTGGCCATCGGCCCCTCTGGAACCGGGAAGAGCACCATGCTGCGGTGTATCAACGGGCTGGAGGAGGTCACGGGCGGTCATGTCTGGCTTGACGGAAAGGATCTGGCTGACTCTGGAACGGATATCAATCAGGTTCGGTCACAGATTGGATTTGTTTTTCAGAATTTCAACCTTTTCACTCACTTGACGGCTCTGGAAAACGTGGCCTTTGGTCCGCGCCGGGTCAGGAAAATGGCCAAGAAAACAAGTTGGGATCTGGCCAAGTTCGAGCTGGAGCGAGTCGGTATGGCGGACAAGGCTCAAGCCTATCCGGCCCAGCTTTCCGGCGGCCAACAGCAGCGGGTCTCCATCGCCAGGGCCCTGGCCTTGGAGCCCAAGCTCATCCTGTTCGATGAACCGACGTCCGCCCTGGACCCGCAGCTCATCGGCGAGGTGCTGGCCGTCATGGCGGATCTGGCCAAAAGCGGTATGACCGCCATCGTGGTAAGCCATGAAATGGGATTTGCACAGTCTGTTTCCGATGAAGTCATTTTCATGGACGGCGGAACAATCATTGAAAAAGGGTCTCCTGATCAGATAATCAATCATCCCCAACATGAACGGACGCGATTCTTTTTGAACAAGATCACTGATTACTGATCTTTATTTGCAGCAGGGCTGAAGAGTGTTGCGAAACCCGAAGGCTCAAGGCGCCTCGAGCCTTTTGAAGGAAGAGTGCCGTGATTGAATTTTTTCACTATGCCTGGGAGATTTTGCCTTCCATGCTCGAAGGCGCCAAGGTGACCATTCAGCTTTCAGTCATCTGCATCTCGATCGGGATCTTGTTCGGCCTTATCCTGGGCGTTGCCCGGGTTTACGCCAATAAGGTCATCTACACCCTGGTCACCGCCTATGTTGAATTCTTGCGGGGCACCCCCTGTCTGCTGCAGCTATTTTTTATTTACTACGGCCTTGGCGATGTAGGCATTTTGCTGAAACCGGTGATTGCCGCAGGCCTGGCCCTCGGGATCAACACCTCCGTCTACCAGGCGGAGTATTTCAGGGGGGCGATTCTTTCGGTGAAGCCGGAGCAGATGACCGCAGCCCGGGCCATCGGGCTCAGCAAGTGGGGGGCCATCCGCTATGTCGTTTTGCCCCAGGCCCTCAGGCTGGTCATTCCGTCCTCTTCCAATGAGATCGTTTACATGTTCAAATACACTTCCATCGCCTTTGCTGTTGGTGTGCCAGAATTAATGGCCCAGGCGGACATGACCGGAGCCTACCATTTCCGCTACTTCGAATCGTATGTGGTAGCGGCGATCATATATGTGATCATGGTACTTATTGTGGCCAAACTGCTTCATATTCTCGAAAAAAAGGCCGCAGTTCCGGGACTGCAGCTGAGACAGGGCTGACCTTGGCAGCCATGGAAGCCCCACACCTGGAAATACGTCTCGAGGCCATCGCCCACAACGCCAGAACTCTCCTCCAGCGCTGTTCCGCCAGAGGAATGAACCTGATGGGGGTCACCAAGGCGGTCTGCGGATATGTGCCCATCGCTGAGACCCTTGTCTCCTGCGGCCTGAACATGTTGGCGGACTCGAGACTGGCGAACATCATCCGGATGAGGCAGTCCGGTATCCAGGCGGAGTTTGTTCTGCTGCGCACTGCTTTAAGCCAAGTGGAACAAGTAGTCCAGCATGCTCATATCAGCCTCAACTCCGAACTCCCCGTCATCCGGAAGCTGTCCGAGGCCGCCAAATCGCTGCGGGTAAAGCACAAGGTCATCCTCATGGTGGAACTGGGAGATTTGCGGGAAGGGCTGATGCCCGAGGACCTGTTCCCGGCAGTCGAACAGATTTTAAAGCTGCCGAATATCCAGCTCTACGGTATCGGCACCAACCTGGCCTGTTTCGGCGGGATCCGCCCCGATGATGACAAAATGCGGCAGCTGAGCCTTTTGGCCGCTGATGTCGAGCTGCGATGCAACTGCAAGCTGCCACTGGTCTCTGGCGGCAATTCCGCCAATTACGAATGGCTTGCAGGTGGAGGGAAGCCGGGCAGAATCAATAACCTCCGCCTGGGCGAGGCGCTCCTGCTCGGCTGCGAACCTCTCCAACGGCGTCATATCCCGGGATTGCGGAGTGACGCCTTTACCTTTGTTGGTGAAGTGATAGAAGTCAAGACCAAGCCCTCCCGTCCCTATGGCGAGGTCTGCCAGGACTCTTTCGGCAACATCAAGCAGTTTGCAGACACAGGCGCCATGCAGCGGGCACTGCTCGCCGGAGGACTTCAGGACGTCACCGCTGGGGGACTGACCCCGTTGAGCCAGGTTTCTGTGCTTGGCGCGAGCAGCGATCACATCATCATCGACGCCTCCCGGATCTCTCTGTCGACCGGGCAGACTCTATCATTCAGGCCAAATTATGCGGCTCTTCTGGCCTCAATGACCTCCCCTTACGTATCGAAAATTCTGGTCTGAGATATGGGGCGAACGGCAGCCCTAGACCAGTCGAAGACTTTTCCTCCCCCCCTTGCCACCCGGCCGAAATTACGATCGCCATTTTTTTTTCGTATAAAAGTCAATTCTACATAGATGAAAAGTATCCATCTTTGCAATCAGGAGAACCTGCAAAGTAACCAGGCCGTAATATCCTGAAATATCATGCTATTTAGCAGGTGACGCGTCCATTTTTGCAATCTGCTTGGAGATGGACCTCGTAGTCCGATTAACCAGGTTCCTATGCTGCTGTTTTTCTCCGTTCCGTCTCACATACTGTTACCGCCGACACCAACCGGACCCACCCATGCCGGGTTTTAAAGAGACCCA
>CAZUMF010000333.1:0-5098 GCA_964621385.1 uncultured Desulfohalobiaceae bacterium | reverse complement strand
ATGCTTTCCGGATCGATCATGGTTTCAATGGCCCGAAATCCTTTTTTTTCCGTCACAGCACTCACCTCCTAAATCAGCATTTCCACGATGACCACGATGATCTCAAATATGAACAACAGCACAATATACAGCTCAAGCCGCAGGCTCTGTCGGGTCTGGTGCATTTCCAACAAGGTCTCCGCGCTTTTGGTGATCAGATCGAGCTTCCGGCTCAAAGCAAGATCCCGTTCAATCAGTTCGTAGGCTGCGGCCATACGTTCGTAGAGCCGGTCCAGGGCGGAATCTTCCCAGGTGATTTCCGGCTTTTCCGTCACCTCAACCCGACCCACGGTCCAGGTTTGAATGGAAAGGACATTTCCGATTTCCTGGATCAGTATTTTGCCCCTGGCCGGGATCAGACCCCGCTCCACCTGGGTAATCAAGGATTCGATCCTCTTGAACACTGTGGCCACATGATTTTCATAGTGGGCCAGAACCACACTCTTGGCAATCACGTAGGCCACGGTCTGGAGATGCTCCACACCGGCCTTTTGCAGAATGACGATTCCATCGGGGCTGACCCGCCCCTTCTCGCTCGTCTGGGAGGAGATGATGATCTCGGCTTCCTCGGTTTCAGGATCCGCAAAAGGCTCGTGGACAAAAGGCTGCAGTTTTTTCAGGATGAGGGCCTGATCACTGATATTGAGATCAAAAAAGACCACGACCCCGAAACGAAAAAAGACCGCATGGCCTTTTTCACCGATCTTCAGGGTCAAGGGCGAATCAGCCGCCATATCCCGCCGCTCGAGCCTGCGGACATCCAGGCGGGTCCCAAGGAACCAGCCCGAGACGGGAAGACGTTTTTTATCCGGCAGATGGGGTAACAAGAGTGTACTTTCCAGTGAGCCCTATTTGAAATAGTTAAACAAGACATGCCCAATACGCTTTGCGCATTGTCCGCTGAAGAGTAAAGGGTGTCAAGCGGTCAGCGGCAATTCAGTGAATTCATGTTCGCAGGGCAGCCCTTTGGCGATATGCATGCTCAGCTTTTGCAGATCAAGAATCATGGATGCATTACTCTGGGATTGCTCTTTGGGCGCCAAATCCGCTTCCGGATGGGTGCAAATCGAGGTGGGGGCATCGAAATGATCGCGCAGAATCATCATGATCGTTTCCAGGTCAATGGAACCGGCAGAGCGTTTCAGGAGTTGCTCCATACGCAGGTCACGAACAATGGAATCTGGCCAGAGAGAGGGAATAAGATCCTTCTCGGAGCTGAGATGATTCTTACAGTGATTGGAATGATTCATGAACCCCTGTTTCGGTCTCGTGATATGGGCCTGCACAGGCGTCGCCTCCAGATTCAAGGCCAGGCCGCCCTGATGGCCGATCATATAATTGCCGGCCGATGCGCGCTTTGGCCTGGTAACGGCGCCAACGGCATCGGCCAGGGTCCGCGCATTGAGAATGCCCCGCAAAAGAACATGATAGGGCACACCGATCTTCCAGTTGTCGGTGACCAGAGCATTCGTGCACAAGCCTATTCCCGCGGCATTAAGACCCATTTTTGCGATCAAACCGGCCTCCACCGTCTGAAGAATCCTGGGCCGCTCGCCCTGGTCAATGACCAGGACCACGCAAAAATCCCGGGAGAGGCGATACCAATCCCAGTTTTGGGCCAAATAGATCTTCCCGTCTGGATTCGTCTCCGGCATCAAGGCCAGAGAAGAACAGGACGCCGGCCGGCGCGTCTTGTGCAGGAACATCAACTCCGTCCGGGTATTCAAGGCAAGAATTTCATCCAGCGCTTTTTCCGAGCCATGGGCAATTCCTTCCAACTCCTCCAGTATTTCAGGATCATAGCCTGCAATATACGGCTTAAATTGCGCGGCATAATCCATGGCGGCCTGCCAACTGAGTCCAGATTCATCTTCAAACAGACTCCGGTAAAAGGCGACGCATTTTTCAATGAGATGCTTGCACCTGAGTCCATAGTCACGGCCCCGCTTCCGGGGGCTCCCTTGAAGATAGATTACGGGAAAATCGGTTTTTTTCAGCATATCGGTCCTGATCGCATTTTAGATTTTCGATTGGACGACAGCTTCATGACAGGCCAGCAGATGGTCATCAGCCACCTGCCTGAGCATCGGCTCTCGAGATTCACATTCCGAGCGCGAGTTTTTGCAGCGGGTATGAAAACGGCAGCCCAGGGGTGGATTTCCAGGATTCGGAACATCGCCGTCCAGGAGAACGGGCTTCTTTCTTTTCTGGGGGTCGGCGACAGGCACGGCAGACAGGAGGGCCCGGGTATAGGGATGCAGAGGATTGCTGAAAAGGGTTGCGGTATTGGCGATTTCAACGATTTTTCCTAAATACATCACCGCGATCCGGTTGCTGATATGCCTGACCACACTCAAATCATGGGAAATAAAGAGGTAGGTCAAACCAAAATCCGCCTGGATTTCTTTCAATAAATTGAGCACTTGTGCTTGAATGGAGACATCCAGGGCCGATACGGCCTCATCACAGATGATAATGTCCGGGTTCAGGATCAAGGCTCTGGCAATGGCGATCCGCTGCCGCTGGCCTCCGCTGAATTCGTGGGGGTAACGCTTCAGGAAGGCCCGCTTGAGCCCCACCCGATCCATCAAATAGGCGACCCGGTCCCTGCGTTCCTTTCTGCTCCCGACCCGATGGATGTTCAACGGCTCAGCTATAATGCTGGCAATAGTCTTGCGAGGGTCCAGAGAGCTGAAGGGATCTTGAAAAATGACCTGCAGCCGTTTGCGCATGACCCGCAAATGCTGCCTGTCCAAGCTGCACAGGTCTGTAGTCTCCAGCCTGATCTCCCCTGCCGTCGGATCAATCAAGCGCAGAACGAGGCGGGCGATCGTGGATTTCCCGCATCCGCTTTCACCAACTATTCCAAATGTTTGCTTAGGATATACATCAAAAGTGACCCCGTCGACCGCCTTAATGCTTTTGCGTTGTTTATTGGAATACCAATGAAAAAAATTAAAATGCTTTTTTAAATCTTTCACTTGTAATATTGGCGTATTCATAGTCATTTAGGCCGTATAAAGGTGGCAGGACACTCCATGAGATTCATCCGCAGGTTGCACAAATGGTGGTTCCCGATTCTGACAAACCGGCATGGCTTTTAAACAGCGTGGATAAAATCGACAGCAATCCGGGGACAGTTCCTGTAAGCTTGGTACGGTTCCAGGGATGACATTCAAGACGTCCAGCACCTTGTCTATTTGTGGAATGGACTGCATCAAGCCGACCGTATACGGATGAAGGGGCTTGGCAAACAATTCATACACCGAAGCCTCTTCGATTTTTTTTCCGGCGTACATGACCACCACCCGGTCGCAGGTCTCGGCAACAACCCCCAGATCATGGGTAATAAAGAGAACCGACATCTGATTTTTCTGAACAATGGATTTGATCAATTCCAAAATCTGGGCTTGAATAGTCACGTCCAGTGCAGTCGTCGGTTCATCTGCTATCAATAAAGAAGGATTGCAGCCGATCGCCATGGCGATCATCACCCGTTGCCGCAAGCCCCCGGACAACTGATGCGGATATTCGCTCAATCGCTGTTCCGGTGCGGAAACGCCGACACTGGACAGAGTTTTGACCGCCATGTCCCGGACGTTGCTTTTCCTGGCAATATTGTGCAGCAGAAGCTGTTCCGTCATTTGCCGACCGATTTTATACACGGGATTCAAGGAGGTCATCGGCTCTTGAAAAATCATGGAAATCTGATTGCCGCGAATTTTTTGAAAAGCCTTTTCACTTTTCCTGGTCAAGGGTTCGCCCCGGAAATACACTTCACCTTTGGTAATCGAGCCTCGTTCCGGAAGAAGACCGATGAAGGATAGCGCAGAGATGCTCTTTCCACAGCCGCTTTCACCGACCAGGCCGACGATCTCCCCTTTTTTGATGGACAGGCTGAAATCGTCCACGGCCTGGAACCGTCCCTCATGGGTATTGAAGGTCACAGACACATCCCTGCATTCCAGGATGGGTTCCAGATCAGTCATGGCCTTTTTCATGTCTCCACCCGCATTCCAATCAGTCCCTGACCAAAAAACATTATTTCATCCGCGGATCCAGGATATCCCGCAAGCCGTCGCCTGCCAGGTTTGAGCCCAGCACAAAAATGGTGATCGCCAGCCCCGGATAAATGGAAATCCAGGGAGAGGAGAAAATGAAATCCCGCCCGTCGCTCAAGATGGCGCCCCAGCTCGCTTTCGACGGAACCCCGAACCCCAGAAAGCTCAAGGCGGCTTCCGAGAGAATGGCATATCCAAAGACTACCGTCGCATTCACTATCAAAGGTGAAAGACAGTTTGGAAAGACGTGATCGAAAATAATCCGAAACGATCCGGCGCCGGACGCCCGACTGCTCTCCACATATTCCAGTTCCCGAATCGAGAGCACCGTGTTTCTGCTCAACCGGCCAAAACTCGGAATATACACCAGGGCCAGAGCCACCACCAGATTGATCAAACTCGGTCCCAGGGCGGCCATGATCGCCAGACTCAAGAGCAGCGCGGGGAAAGCCAGCAGTCCATCCATAAAACGCATGATGATAAAATCCAAGGTCTTGCCGAAATACCCCGAAATCAAGCCCAGAAAGGTTCCGATCACCCCCGAGACCCCGGTGACCAAAAAGGCCACAAGCAGGGAGATCCGGGTCCCATACACCACCCGGCTGTAAATATCCCTGCCGAACTCGTCCGTTCCCATAAGATGTTCAGTGCCGGGGGCTTGCAATCGTTTCAGGATATTGATCTCAGTCGGAGTATATGTGGTGATATAGGGAGCGGCAAAACTGACCAGGATCAACCCGCCGATAATCATGAATCCAACACAGGCCAGCTTGTTTTCCTGCAATGAAATCCAGAGTCGTTTTCTGCTCTTTGGCATCGCTCTTCAACTTTTCGTTAATACTCGATTCTTGGATCTAAAAACAAGACAATAATGTCCACAATCAAATTCATAAGCATATAAATCACGGCAATATAGAGGATGGCGCCTTGAACGAGCGGATAATCCCTGTTCATGATGGCATAGACCACCAGGCGCCCCATGCCGGGGATGCCGAAAA
>CAZUMF010000332.1:0-5122 GCA_964621385.1 uncultured Desulfohalobiaceae bacterium | reverse complement strand
AAAACAAACAGGGCATATCTGGCAAAGCGGAGAATGAGATTGACGGCCTGTGGAGCAACCTTGGTCTTGGCCAGGGCGGTGGCAGCGGATTTCTGGATAACCTTGTTCACGATCCAGAACAAAATGATCAAGAAAACGGCCCCAATGACATTGGGGACATATTCCGCTATCCGGGTCATCAAAGACTGCAGGTCAATGGCTTGAAGCATACGTTCGAACATGAGAGCCTCCTTGTATAGAATTTTAGATTTTGGATTTTGGATTTTGGATTTTGGATTGTTAAGACAAAGAATATGAGCTGGTTGTCTGGCATAAATCCAAAATTCAAAACATCAGAAAAGCAGAATAATAAAAATTTGCTTTTATTGTATATTTTTCTCTATCTTTGTTTTTGTCATTTGAAAATTTGAATTTCGTGCTTGCCTGCCTCGTGAAATCTCTTCTCATTTCACTGGGGTTTCGAATTTCGGGTTTCGTGCTTCGAATTTACAATAAGCAGATAGTTGTCTAAAAATGACTCAAACTTTAGCTTTTGGTGAAGAGCTCTGAATGTCGTCATGTCAGTACGAAGTCTGATTTCAAATGGCCCAGTCTTCTACTTTTATTTTTTCAACTCGGCTGAACTCTTTTACATTATGCGTAACCACCGTCAGCATGTTGGCCGCGGCAACAGCAGCAATCTGTGTGTCTCTCTCACTGATCATAACGCCCGCTTTTTCGAGTGCGAAGATACATTTTTTCCCTGCTCAGTCCAGGCTGACCTTTTTTGCCGGGAGCGGTTCCGGTATTTCAAAATCCGGATCAGACGTGAATGCTTCCCAAAACCCTTTTGGCCATTCGCTTCGTTCCAGGGGTTCAAGGATCACCTTTTGACCTTTCTTGCTTATTTTCACTTCATTGTCCTGAAAACGAAACTCTTTGGGAAGCCGAACAGCCTGAGACCGGCCGTTTTGAAATATTTTCGCTGTAGATTCCATAAGCTATTCCCCCCATTACACTAAAAACATATATCAGTGTATACTTTTTTCACAAAGGTCAAGGAATCCGCCATGACCGTTTTGTTCGGAATGGGACCTGTTGGGGAATGAGATCTGATAAAGGGCCTTTTCATGGGTGACCCCGACCTTTTTTAAAAGTGAATGGATTCGTTCGTCCATTTTTCTGAAACTTATCGAAAAACTTCTGACTGTTGAGTTCTTCTCTGCACTAGTCAATCGTCAATCCCCTATCCCTTCCCAATAGGTGCGTAAGGCCTGCTGCATTGTACTCCGGGCCAGGTCCCGGTTTAGCCGTTTCTCCTGGTACATTCGATTGTCTGCTTCCCGGAACAGGCTCTCGGTATCCACGGGTTTGGAGGAGCAGACCGCCCAGCCCGTGGAGACAGACAAAGGCAAAGGGGGGTGATCCTGGTTGTACCTTGCGAGCTCTTTCTTGAAGCGCTCGACAATCTGTTGCACGAGTTCAGGCCTGCTTTGCGGCAGAAGCACAGCAAATTCATCCCCGCCGATCCGGGCCAGGATGTCGCTCCCCCGCACACACACCTTGAAGATCCGGGCTACTGCCTGGAGCAGCCTGTCCCCTTGCTGGTGTCCAAGCCCATCGTTGACCAGTTTCAATCCATCCAGATCGCCAACCACAATGGCCAGAGGCAGTAAACGGCCGTCTTTGAGCCGCTTCATCTCCTGTTCGAAAAAGGCCCGGCTGTACAGGCCGGTCAAAGCATCGGTGTTGCTACGTTCCTCCAGTTTTTTCTCCAGGCGCTTGTGCTCGGTCATATCCCTGGTCACACCCTCGACCTCTGCCGTGTGCCCAGTTTCATCCAGTCTTGCGTTAATCAAGGTTTCGGTCCATAGCCTTTGCCCGTCTTTTCTTATCAGCTCCAGCTCCAAACGCAAGGGACGCTCTGCAGGGCTTTTGTCATTCCTGCCGTCCTGGGAAAATAGGCGGAAACAGTACTGCGAGACAGCCTGGAGCAAGGTTTCATGAGAAGATGCGCTCAGACATTGAAAGAGGTCGGCCAGGGCCTCCTCCTGGGTGTAGCCCAGCAGCCTCTTCAGAGAGGGGCTTGTGTAGATGAACTGCCAGGCGCCCTCGGGCTCGACCCTGGCCTTCCAGATAACGTCAAACATATTCTCGGTGAGCAGCTTGTACATCTTGGCGTTTTCATAGTCCCTTTTTAGGGCCTGTTTTTCCTTTTCCTGGTCGGCGATATCCTGCAGAAAATTACTGCTGGCCGCTCGTTCCTGGATCATCCGGGACAAACGCTTGACGATCAACCAGGTGACCAGGGCAATGAGCAGCAGGGTCAACCCAGTGTAGGGCAAGATCCTGTTCAGAAACAGGCCGCTGGGCAGTCTGGGGCTCCAGGTCAGGCGGCCCAGCCTTGTCTTGTCTATTCCGTCCAAGGAGATCTGTGCCCCTGACCGGCTCCTGTCTGCTTTGCTTCTGAATAGGGGATCATGGATGGCGTAATTGGCACTGAGGGTCTTGAGATAGGTCTTCCCGATCCTTCTGGCCAGGACCAGGACACAGCGGGGCCTGACCAGGCCATCGTCGAGGATCTCGTAGCCAGAGCCGGGATGGTCCTTGATCAGGCCGAACTCGTTGTCCGAGAGCCGGGTGGGTTTGCTCAAAATATCGGCTGGAACCGAGATCTTGCCAAGATCGTGGATGCTTCCGGCCAGCCGGATGCCCTCGATCCTCTCCGGGTCCAAGCCCATTTCCGTCGCAATGGCCCGGGCCAGATCGCTGACCCGCATCTGGTGCCCGGCCGTATAGGGATCCCGGGCTTCCAGGGTGGCGGACAAGGCCGCAATGCTCCCGGATACGGTCTTTCTGAGCCGGGCGACCGCGCTTTGCAATTCCTGCCGGGTTTGGTCCCGTTCAGCCCGGGCCCGCAGGTTGCCCAGCCCATAGGCCAGATCATGGGCCAGTTCCTGGAGCAGATCCGCCTCCCGGCCCTGAAAGGCCTCAGGCTCTGCGGCGTACAGGGTCAAAACCCCTTCCGGGCTCCCGTTGACCCGCAGAGGGATGGCCATGACCGAGGCAAAGCCATACTCCAGGGCCTTCTGCCGCCAGGGGGCGAAGCCGGGGTCTGTGCGGACGTCCCTGGCAATGACCGCTTCGTTGCTGCGAACGGCCCGGCCCACCGGGCCCCGGCCTTTTTCCGTGTCGGCCCAGGTCAGCTCCAGATCCTGCAGATAGCCCAGGCCGGGGCCGGCGGAAGCCACCAGCCGGACCCCTTTGGTTGCCTCCTGTTCAACAAAGCCTACCCAGGCCAGGTCATAGCCGCCATATTCCACGCAGATCCGGCAGATCTCCCCTGGGAGGTCTGCTTCCCGACCGACATGGACCAGGGCGTGATTGCAGCGGCTCAAAACCTGCAGGGCCCGGTTGGCCCGTCTGGATTCCTGCTCCGCGGCCCGCTCTTGGGTGATGTCCCGGCCCACGGAGATGACCCCGGACACCAGGCCCTGTTCAAAGACAGGGGAACTGCTGATCTGGGTTATCCGCCGGGAGCCGTCCCTGGCCCGCAGGGTGTATTCGCTGGAGCTGATGATCTCTCCGGCCAGCACCCGCTGGATATTGGAGAGCGCATGGTCCAGGGATTCGGCCTCGAACAGATCCAGCTCCTGAAGCAAACGACCCTCCAGGTCCTCGGGCCTATAGCCCAGGATCCGCTTGACCGAGGGGGAGACCTTCGTGATTCGCAGCTCAGAATCAAAGACATAGATCACGTCAAAGTCGCTTTCAAAGAGCAGGCGCTGCTGTTCTTCGCTCTGTTCGAGCCGCAGCTCGGTTCGTATGTGCTCCAGGGCCTGCACAAAGACCTCGTTCAGGGCCTCCACCCCTTCCACGTCAACCCGGGTATAGGGCGAGGCCTTGTTGGCCAGGGCGATCAAGCCCCTGGTCCGGCCGCCCTGTTTGAGCGGTACCCCCAGGAACCTGTCCACCCGGGGATGCCCCTCGGGAAGCCCGATCCAGGCCGGGTGGGCACCTGGCTCATTGATGATCAGGCTCTGTTCTTCCTGGACAACCAGCCCCCGGATACCCCAAATCGGAATCTCCTTGCCCATGGGTTTTCAATCAGGGCCTGAAAACGCTCCAGGGCCCCGGCTTGGTCCTCGGGATGGATAAAGTGCAAAAAGTCCGAGCCCTTGATCTCTTTTAGGGAACAACCCGCATAGGACAGGACCCGGGGATTGGCAAAGGCCACCGCCCCCTCCTGAACCACCACCAGGCCCTCCCCGGATTGCTCCACGAGCAGGCGAAAGCAGGTCTCGGATTCCTCCAGGGCCCGGAGGCGCTCTTCCAGTTCGTGGGAGTCGGCTTTTTGGGACATGCTCTTCACATTTTGGATTTTGGATTGCGGATCTTCACATTTTGGATTTTGGATTGCGGATTTTGGATTGCAGAAAAGAAAAAAAGAGTTTCAATTACAAACTTTAGGTGTACAGGACCAGCAGTTCTAATTTTGAATTTTTCTCAACTGTAGGGGCAGAGCATGCTCTGCCCAAGAAGGTTTTCATGAAAATTTCATCATGGTCAATCCCTACATCAAAAGCTCTCTGAAACCGGTTATAGCCTTTAAGAAAAAGTTTTTGGATTTTTGCCAGAAAACCAGCTCTTATTCTTTGTCTTAACAATCCAAAGACCAAAATCCAAAGTCCAAAATCCAAAATTCTATAGCGCTTCCCTGACCTTCCTTCCAAGCTCTCCTCGCTGAAAGGGCTTCATGAGCACGGCCCGGATCCCTTTTTCCTTGAGGTTCTCATTCATGATCCGTTCGCTGAATCCTGTGCAGAGGATGATAGGCAGGTCAGGCCGGATGGCCAGAAGCCGTTGGGCCAGTTCCTCCCCGGTCATCTCCGGCATATCCATATCAGTGAGAACCAGATCAAAGGCTTCCGGATCTGCGGCAAACAACTCCAGGGCCTCGGGACTCCCGGTCCGGGCCTCGACCCGATAGCCGAGGCCTTCGAGCATGCGCCTGCCGATCCGAACGATGGCGGGTTCGTCGTCTATGAGAAGAATGCGCTCGGTTCCGGTCTGAAAGAGCTCTTCCGGTTTGGATCGAGGACCTTCTTGCGCCTCGGCCACCGGCAGATACACCTGGAAGGTC
>CAZUMF010000331.1:0-5124 GCA_964621385.1 uncultured Desulfohalobiaceae bacterium | reverse complement strand
TGGAACTTGTCCAGGAGATCAAGGGTGTATTCGGTTCCCAGGTCTTCGGCCGAGTTCTTCGAACCAGAGGTTCTATAGAGGGAGTTTAAGTCCCGAAGCTGGAATTTTGCGCAATCCGCTCCGGCCTCAACAGCTGCGTCCACCAATTGTCTGGCCAGGTCAAAATCACCGTTGTGGTTGTTGCCGATTTCGGCAATGATGTAGCAGGGCGATTCCTGGTCGATGATCCGTCCCTCAATGCTGATCTCAGGCGTCCGTCTGGTGGCAACGCCAACCAAGCGAAAGTAATCGTCTACCAGGGGAATATGTTCGATTCGTTCCGAGAAGTTTGCTTCTATGGTCTGGACAGGAGTCTCCTGTGGAAAGGACAAAAAGCTGCGGTTGGCCACTTCGATGACAGATCGATTGAGGTTGAAATCCTGCTGCCGGGTCAGCCAGCGCCTGAAGTCGCCGTCGGTCATGACCCCTTCCAGGAGTCCGACCTCATTAACGGCAAAGACGATACGCATTTTGTTGTTGCTGATTTTTTCCAGGGCATGCAGGAGTGAATCCTCGGAAAAAACGATGTATTTCTTTATATCCTTGTCTATGATCATCTCACATATCCTCTGGTTTGCATCACATATTCCACGAGTTCGAAATCCAGCAGGGAATCGATTTCCATGCCCGATTCCTGAGGCATGATATACAGATCCAATGTTCCGCCGAGTCTATTCTTCTCCTGTTCCAACACCCAGGGCTTGAAGGCATAGATGGATCCGTTCTCCACATATTGCGGGGGCAGGTCTTGACGGCGCTGTCGATGGGCATAATCGAAATTGATCGACCTCGGGGAGCCGTCTTCGTCTTGGGTCCACAAAAATCGATGGCTCGGGGCCACAGACAGGAGGGAGTCCACCTCGTTTTGGAAAAGCTGGGTGACAGCGGCATCGATGTCTTCAGGTCTTCTGATGGGAGACGTGCATTGCAGAAAAACGACGCAATCAGGGTTGAGACCGTCTGTGCGCCAGGTTTCAAGGGCATGCAGCAGAGCGGCTTCTGAGGTGGCTTCATCCGCGGCCAGTTCAGCCGGGCGGGGAATAACCGAGGCTCCGACTCGAGCGGCAATGGAGGCGATTTCTTCATCGTCCGTGCTGACACTGACCGGGTTGGTGATTCGGGCTGCCAGGGCCTGTTCTATGGTGTGCACCAGCAAAGGTTTTCCAGCCAGAGACCGGATATTCTTACCGGGAATTCCCTTTGAGCCTCCTCTGGCCAGGATAATGACTGGAACTGTCAATTGACGTTCATTCATCCTTGCCTCCGACAGGAAAAAACAGTGCGGTTGGCCTGAACTCCCATCCTATTCAGGCTTTCTTCGTCTGTAGTGATGGATTCGGCCCTGAGGACGTTCACCTGAAACCCGGCGGCTTCCAGCCGCTCTTTGAAGTCGAACCCGTATCGTCGGAGGTGGTCGTGCTGTCCGAACAGTTTGGCCCGCAGGAGCGGGTCGGTGACGCTTGAATCTTCCAGAGTTTTCTGGGCGGTGATCGGTACCTGAATCACAGCCCAGCCCGAGGGCTTCAGCACATTGTACAATTCGTGCATGGCCTGCCTGTCGTCAGGAACATGCTCCAGGACATGGCTGCAGTATATCGAATCAAAGGTTTTCTCCTGAAACGGCAGATGCGAGAGATCACCCCGGACATCCGCAGCCCGTTCCTTGAGGTCCACGCTGGTATAACTGAGAGCATGGAGGGAGCGGAATTTCTTTTCAAACATCTGTTCAGGAGCCACATGCAGGAAATGCTTTGGCTGTTCCGTGAAGAGATCCGTCATGTTCTGAAAATAGAGCCAATCCAGCCGGTGCCGCTCCAAAGATCTGCAGATGGGACAGCGGGCCTCGGGCCTGGCCGAGTCGTAATGCGGGAGAAAACGACTGATCGATGATTCACAAACCGGGCAGAAACGGTTTTTTCCTTTGTAGCGAAGCTTTTGCAGCGGTTCCATGAAAGGTTGCAGTCTGGCCCGCTGCACTCCGTATTTCTTGAAGACAGTATCCGGCAGATGTTCCTTGAGGGCAATCTTCACCTGCTCTGCAGCTGAAAGCCCGAGGGGGAGCCGGGTGGATTTCGGATGAAGAAAATTCTGTAAAAAACGAAACGGTTGCTGAAAGCGAATTCCAACACCACCGGGGCGTTTTCTGACAATTTTCCCTTTAACGGGAAGCGGCTTTTCCAATCCAGGAAGGTTGAAGTCGAGTTCTATTTCCTGTCCGATCAGGTGGGGTTCGCTGGTTTCCAGGAAGAGCCCTCCGGCGCTCAAATCCCGAACGAAGTCCTGGTAGATCCGATGCTGGTCATCACGGTAACTGACTTCCAGGAAAAAGGGCCGTCTGTGGAAACGGCGATTGTCAGTTTGTTTTCTGCGATTTTCCAGATGCTGCAGGAGTTCGATTTTCTCTTCCGGGCTCAGTCTCTCGATTTCTTCTATAATTCGCTCATGTAAGTCTGACATGAAGTATCTTTATCCTTTCGCTCACCCGAGAGCAGCCCGTCCTGTTGACTCGATAGCGGTTGGTTCTTCTGCTCAAGAGCCATGCGTCCAGTCGGCAAAAGCCACGTTTTTCCCGATTTTTGCCGGGGTCGGGCTGGGCAGGCTGATCCCGTAGGCCTTGTTGATAACGAATGGCATCCACATATCATCTCCCTCGGCAGGGTAGTCGGCCACTCGATACAACCATTGAAAGGCCCTGAGCAGGGCCCTGTCTTCCCACTCCCAGACATCGTAGCCGCACCTTGAGAGCAGGACAGCTTGGGCCACAGCCCCCTGCAGGGCAGTATATACATAGTTTTCCCTGGGTGGAGGCCAGGTGAAATGTCCACCTCTGCGTTGATCATCAGGCAGGACCCCGTCTATGGAGTGCCCCTGTTTCATTGATCCTTCCGGATTGATCCCGACCGGCTTGTCCGGATCTGCCTGCCAGGACAGGTCCTTGTACCGCAAACCGGCATACAGCTTCCGATCTCCGAGCCAGCCTTTGAAAACCTCGGCGCAGCGCTTGATTTCCTGCTCATCCCGCAGATACATGGCCGCGGCCAGCCTGGAAGCCCCGGCCAGAGTGCCCCAATTGTTGGGTCTGACTTCATGGGTCAGGCGCAGAGTTTTACCGCTGGGATAGCGGTATTTCAGGATCTTTTCGAGCCAGTTCCGGAAACGCAGGTCTTTTGAATCGGGCAAGCCCGCGAGATCGGCAGCCAGCACGTATGCCAGGAGCTGTTTGGACAGGGCCAGGGCGTTGCCGGATCTCTCCGTGCCCATGGCCAGCATGCAGGCAGCCGCAACCTCGTCTTTGTACCTTTTTTCTCCGGTCCTGGCAAAGACCAGGGCCCGGGCCAGGATTTGCACATTGACCGGACTGTCCTGATCACTCAGGTCAGGCGGGAGGATGGGGCTATCCGCGGCCTCTTTCAATCTTTTCCAGGCAGATCCGATCGTGGGGTGGGTGTCGAGCTCCTGGCGGGGCAACCAGATACCGGACTGGGGAAGCCGAAAAGACTTGTGCAGTTCTAGGTTGTTCGATCCGGAGGATAGAAATCGATTGCTGAACAGTCCAAGGACAAACGAGAAAGCCAGTACCGAGATGATCAGAAAGAACGTTTTGCGATGCATGATAACCAGTGGACACTGTATGGTGTTTTACCGCAGCCAGTGACCATTATGATAAATGAAGAAAACAGTGATCCGTGTTCGACTTTCCGGCTGGAAAGGTCCATTTTTTACTTGTTCTTGATTCTTTGCTGCTTGAGATACATGTGTTGTCTCTTCATAGGACAGAGTGCCAATAAATTGAGCTACTTTTGAAGCCGAACGTTCAACAGAACATTGCAGAGTCTCGGGATGGACAGTGAAGTACTGAGCTTTCAAGAGACCATTGTCGGTCTGTATGAACTGGGGAGAACGTCTGCTAGAAGCCAGATTATGGCAAAGGGTCTCCACCCAGTCCGCGGCCATTTTTCGGAACCGCGCGGTCGCCTGTGCTTTTCCAGGTAAAGGGCTGCCTTCCAAGCCGGGAGCTGTCTTGGATTGCCCCGGTGTCACCGGTAGAATAATAAACAACAGTATGAAAACAGCTATGAAATATAATCTATTATCAATCATCATTGAAATCAAATCGAAACACCTATAATGTTCGTGCGTGGATCTCCACCCGTCTGTTCAATCGCCGTCCTTCCTGTGTGTTGTTATCGTATTTTGGCCGTGTCTCGCTGTACCCCCTGGTTGTGATGCTGGAGGCTGGAATACCGGAGTTCACCAGAAAATGTTTCACTGACTGAGCCCGTTGTTTTGAAAGTCTCTGGTTGTACTGGGCCGAACCCAGAGAGCAGGTGTGCCCTTCTACAATCACCTTCTGATCTCGTTGTTTGATCCAGGCGGCCGCCTTGTCTAGAACCGGGACCATGACCTCTCTGATGGAGGCTGAGTCAAGGGCAAAAGTCACATTGGGAATGAGAACGCATTCCCGATCGACTTCAGCCGCACCCGACCCTGGATCGCTGGTCATGCGCTGCTCGGGTTCTTTTGGGAGAGTGGCTTGTGAAGCTTCGTGCAGTCCGGTGCGGGGTTCTTTAACCTCTTTGACCAGTCTGAAGCCGATTTCAGGGGTTGCGTTGTTCGGGTCGAACCAACTGCGATAAGCCGAACGGCAGAACATGGGATAATGACTCCAGCTTCCTCCCCTTCGTATCTTGTGCAGTCCATTTTCAGGACCGGCCGGATCACTTACTGCATGAAAAGGGTATTTGCTGAACCAATCCCGGCACCACTCCCAAACATTGCC
The DNA here is from genome assembly GCA_964621385.1 of uncultured Desulfohalobiaceae bacterium. Classification (GTDB taxonomy): domain Bacteria; phylum Desulfobacterota; class Desulfovibrionia; order Desulfovibrionales; family Desulfothermaceae; genus JAABTT01. The sequence goes on along the minus strand of CAZUMF010000331.1, from coordinate 305 downwards.
GTGCATGTCGTATAAACCCCAGTCATTTGGCTCTTTCTGGGCTACCCTGTGAGTGCCCTTTTCCGAGTTTCGAAAATACCAGCCCCGAACCGCAAGGTCTTCGCTGTAGCCAAGCGGATCTTCCTTAATCTGGCCGCTCCCGTAAAAAGGGGTTCGTGTTCCGGCCCGGCAGGCATACTCCCATTCAGCTTCTGTTGGAAGCCGATAGGTTCCCGTATTTTCCATCTGATTCAATTTTCGAATAAATTCCCGGGCATCATTCCAACTGACCTGTTCAACTGGGCAGTCAGAGCCGCAGATCTGGA
>CAZUMF010000330.1:0-5143 GCA_964621385.1 uncultured Desulfohalobiaceae bacterium | reverse complement strand
TAATGGCCCGGGAAGCCGGGGATTTCAGCCGTAAAAAACTCGAGGACTACCCCAGACGTCTCGAAGAATCCTTTGTTCTCAAGGACTTAAAGAAGTATAAACGATTTCCTGGTTTTCTGCAGAAGCACAAGGAGCTTTTCACGGTTGTTCCCGACCTCAGCCGCCTGGCGGGGCGTGAAATGCTCACCGTGGACGGGGTGCCGAAAAAGGCCAAGCAAAAGGCAATCTGGAAAGTGATCAAGAAGCAGCTGTCGCTCATGGGCCTCATACGGCTGGTCTGGGACGGTTTTCGTAGCGTCAGATAACAGTTATAAAGTGAAACATGAGAAAAAATATGATGCAAATTGAAGACAAGCTGTTCCTGGACCGTTTTCAGGTAGACGCAGAGTCGCACCTGAAGATTTTGAATCCTGAGGTCTGTGCCCGGGACTGCCCCGAGCAGCCCTGTTTGTATTTCTGTCCGGCCCGGGTCTACACCGTGACCGAGGGGACCATCAATGTGGCCTATGAGGGCTGTCTGGAGTGCGGTTCCTGCCGCATCGCCTGTCCGCACCTGAACATCGAGTGGCGCTTTCCCAGGGGAGGGTATGGGGTCAGGCATAAATTCGGTTAACCAGCTTAATATCTGGATGCTGGGTGCTGGATGCTGGATTCTTGGAAGTTGGAATTCTGGATACTGGATTCGGGATCAGGAACCGTCTTTTCTGTATTCGCAGGCATAAGCAAAGGCTGCTCCCAGCAGGATGACCTGAGTGGATAAATACATCCATATCAAAAAGATCATGATGGAGCTGAGGGCGCCGTAGGCCGAACCAATGCCGGTTCTGGTGACATAGAGGACAAAGGCCTCCTTGCCGAAGCTGAAAAGGACGGCGGCCAGAAGTGCCCCGAAGAACAGGGATCTCCATTTCAAGCGAAGATCCGGGAGAAGACGATACAGCAGAAGACACAGCAGTAACAGGATTGAGCCGAAGCCGGCCAGGTTGAGCACTTTGTAAACCTGAATTTGAGTTGTTATGTGTCCTTCCATGTTCGTCGAGACAAGACGGAGGGCACTGCTGAAGGCCACCGACAGAAGCAGGAGCAGGATAACGCAGCCGGTAACCGCAAAGTAGAGCAGGTACTTGACAGGTGTCGCCCTTTCCTGGATTTGCTCCTTTTTGACCTTCCAGATGCTGTTCATGGCATCCCGGAGCTGGCCAAGGGCGTTGACGCTGCCGAACATAAGGGCCATGAGCCCCAGGATGGCCGAAAAAAGACCCTGGGTGGGTTTTTGATAATTCTGCATAAATCAGGTGCTCTGTTCAAGAGAATGAAAGACAAATACCCGATTCATCCCCTTGTCACTTATCCAGGCTGATGTATGCTGATGGTGGAAGAGGCTGAAACCGGCTCGAGTCGTTTTCGGGGATCCCGGGGATCTGAGTAAAGAGATGGCAAACATAAAAAAGATCTCTCTGTGGATAGCCGGAGTATTCGGTGTCCTGCTGATTTTGCTGATCGCTGTCATCATGGCTCTGCCCCTGATCATGGACCTGGAACAGGTCAGAGACAGGGTCCGGGGTACACTTTCCAGCGCGATCGGGGGGGAGGTGGAGTTCAAGACCTTTCAAGTATCGCTTTTCCCCCCAGGAGGCGAAGTTTCGGGGCTGCGTTTTCAACGTCCGGGACTCAGCGGAAGCGCCGACTCGATTCACGGAGATATCAGCATCCCACCCCTTTTCCAGGGTAATCTGGAGATCGATTCGGTCACCGTTCGGGAGCCGGACTTCTCCCTGGAAATAGCCGAGCCTGACTGGATATCAGGGTCAAAAGAGTCAAGACCCTGGACTCCGGGGCGTGTCCGGGGACGGATATCCGAGGCGCTTTCCAAAATAGATCCAAGTCTGAGGGATGCTTCGCTCAAGGTCCAAGAGGGGGCGATAGTAATCAAGCAGCAGGGAAAACCGGATTATAGCTTCCAGGATGTGAATCTGTCGATGACCCTGCCAGGGCAAGAACTCGCAATGGAGCTCACAGCTAAGTCCAATATGTTTGAATTTCTGGATTTCTCCGGAAGCATAAACAGCGACGGTTCGGATGCCGGGGGCGGGTTCTCGGTGCGAGGGCTTCGGCCGGGGCGGGTCAGCCGATTATTCGAGCAGAACGCGACCAGGGCCTTTGAAAAGGCCGGGGTTTCTCTCCGGCTCGACTTCGAATCCAAGGCGTCCGATACCATCCAAGGCAGCTTCAAGGGGGGTATTGTCTCCGAGAAAATTCCCAACCCCGTGGAGGTGGCCGCTTCCGTGGTCTTCAATGAAGAAGGCCTGTCGGTTCAGGATACGGTTGTCAGGACCGAGCATTCGCATCTTAAGGCCTCATCGGCCCGGCTTAGTCTGAAAGGGGAAAAAATCTTGAAGATCGAGTCTGCGTCGGCTGAAATCGATCTGGAGCGGACACATGCCTGGGTGGTGCCCTTGATTTCGCAAATCGAAAAAGTTCGAGACCGGCTGCCAGAATACAAAGACCTGGCCGGAACCCTTTCGCTTGCCGACCTGAATGTGGAGGGTCCCCTCAGGCGGCCCGGGGAGTGGGAGTTTCAAGGCCAGGGCGCTATTCACGACCTGGTGCTAGAAGCCGCGACCCTGCCCTCTCCCTTCAAGCTGAAAAAAGGTGAGTTCGAGGGCAGTGAAAAGCTGGTGACGGGCAGGCTCAAAGGTGTGGACCTGCTCGGCTCTTCCCTGTCGATTTCCGGCACTGCCCTGGATCCAAAGCAGGGTTTTTCTTCCCTGGACTTGGAATTCAGCGGGACTTTGAGCGGGAAAACCCTGGGCTGGCTGAAGGACAAAAAGCTGATTCCAGCCTGGGTGAAGACCGAGACCCGGGTTTCGGTTTCCAAAGGCCGCCTGGCCTGGGGCCGGGAAAGACAGACCGTAGTCGAAGCGGATCCGATCCTGGAAAAAGGGCCTGAACTGGCCCTGCATATCGTTCACAGCTCAAAGCATTTGAATATTGAAAAACTGACGATCAATGACTCCGAATCCCGGGCCGCCATGCTGGGGACCGTAGGCAACGACATCGTCGACATTGAATTTCAGGGTCAACTGGCTGCCGGGACCGTGAGCAAGCTGATCGAGAGGCAGGATATAAGAGGCTGGGTAAATGGGGATTTCAATCTGCACGTTTCCTTGCAAGACCCGAGGCAATCCAGGGTTCTGGGGGCATTGCAGGCCGGAGACTTCGCCTATGAAAATGTCCTCGAGAGGCCCTTGCAGGTCAAGGATGTCTCCATTCAGGGTGAAAAAGACCGGCTTCTCGTTGAGTCGACCGATCTGGCCTGGGGGGAAACCCCTGTCGGGGTCAAGGGAACGATCGGGTTTTCCCGGGAAGGGATCGACCTCGACCTGGTGGCTGAAACAGGCGGACTTGACTGGGAAAATATCAGCCGTCTGGCCGATGTTGAAGGTCTGCCCGGGAAGGCGCCAGGGGACGGCGGGGACGAGGGAGCTTTGGATCTTTTCAAGGACCTGGAGGTGGCCGGCAAGGTGTTGGTCAAGGCGGATCATTTCACCTACAGGGATCTGACCTGGAAACCTTTCCACGTGTCCCTGGAAAGGCTTGATGAAGGACTGCAGGCCAGGCTGACCCGGGGCAGTCTCTGCGGCATCCGGACAGAGGCTGTGGCCGATATTTCTTCCGGAAACATGCAAATCGAAGCCGAGGCGGCTGCCGGCGGCCAGTCCCTTGCCTCCACGCTGAACTGTTTTCTGGAAACCGAGTTGATGACCGGAGAGTTCGATCTGACTGCTCAGATGGCGAGCAGCGGCAAACCAAAGGACCTCCTGGATCGTCTTCAGGGAAATTTTACGATGAGCGCCGCAGACGGCCGTATCTATAAGTTCGGCCTGCTGGCGGATATTCTGGCCGTGGTCAATATCACGGAAATCCTCAAGGGCCAGTCACCGGACCTGGCCGGGGAGGGCTTTGGATACAAGACAGCCGAGGTCCGGGGAATCGTTGAAAAGGGTATTCTCAGGCTGACCGAATGTTACGTCATAGGCAAATCCATCGATCTCGCCTTCAGGGGTGAGGTAGATCTGCCTGAAAAAAAGCTCGATGTGCTCGTCCTGGTCACCCCTTTGAAGACGGTGGACAGCATCATCGGAAGCATCCCGATTCTAGGGGATATTCTCGGTAAAAACTTCATCGCTATCCCGGTTCGGGTCAGGGGCGACCTGTCCGACCCGGAGGTCATGCCGGTATCGCCATCCGCAGTCGGCAAAGGCGTCCTCGGAATCCTGGAACGGACGCTGAAGCTGCCGGTGAAAATCGTTCAGCCCTTCCTGCCGGATAAGCAAGAGCAATAGGGAAAGGCGTTTATGTCACCAGCGGCAGATTAAGAATCAAAACCAGAATTTCAGCCCGAGGACCAAGGAGACCAGGCTGCTGTCCTCGCCTTCGGCCTCGGCAAAGTCTGCTGTTTCCCCTATTTTCCGGGACCAGGAGAGGCCGATGTAGGGGGCGAATTCCCGGCGGATTTCGTAACGCAGCCGGGCCCCCAACTCGATTGCGGTAAGGCCCTGTCCGATGCCTAGTTCTTCGACCTCCTGCACTGCAAGGTCTGCTTCCAGGCGGGGCTGCAGAATGAGCCTCTGGCTGAGGAGAAGGTCATATTCGAATTCCAGGTTGGCCGAAAGATCGCCGTCCTGGCTGAGGTAGGCTGTGGCTTCGGTTTCGAACCAGTAGGGGGCCAGCCCCTGCACACCCAGAACGGCAAAGGTCCGGGTCGGATGCGGTTCGAAATCGTGCCTGATGCCGGCCCGCAGGTCCCAGAAGCTGGCAATGGTCCGTCCATACAGGAGCTCAACTTCGGCCTCTTCGAACTTACCCTGGTGAATGAGCCGGGTCCCTTCGCTTTCCAGGTAGAGCTTGTTGTAATCCGAACCGATCCAGGCCTCCACGTCCCAGAGCAGAACGTCCTCACCCTCTCTGGTCTGGTATTCCAGACGATCCCCCTTGAAGACGGCGAAGGGCTCGTTGTCATGGACGAACTGGAGGCCGAAGTTCTGCTGGGCCCCTTCCTGGGCGTCTTGGGCATACTTCCTGATGCCCTCGACCACTTCCGCTGGTGGGGGAGGTTCCTGGTAATCTGTGGGGAATCCGC
>CAZUMF010000329.1:0-5157 GCA_964621385.1 uncultured Desulfohalobiaceae bacterium | reverse complement strand
CTTGAAGTTTTCCCAATCGTGTGCCCGTCGCCCAAAATGGTTCGAAGAAGTGTTGAATTACAGTTCTCGTATAGGATCTCCTTTTGGGATGCGGGCATTATTGCCGCAGCTGAAGAAGCTGACTGTGATTTTCTTCTATCTGAAGATTTAAATCAAGGTCAGTATTATGCAGGTCTGGAGGTGATCAATCCATTTGATCCGAAATCTCGAGCCAACGAGGTGATTGGCATCGAATTGTCATGACAAATAGTAATTAGAGAGAGCAGTGTGTCGGCCAGTACAGCATCATGGCTGATCCATAATCTCAGGTAAGGCCTGCAGGGCCTGGTCGATGGGGATCAATTCCAGGTCCTTCAGGTAAAGGTGCTGCTGCCCTCCATAAAAAATATAGGCCCTGGCCATGGGGAACTCGTTGAGAAAGGCCCTCATGGATCGAGTGTCTTGTTGTCTGATTTTGTCGGTCCGTTTGACTTCAATGGCTATGACACCCTTTTCCCCATAGAGGACAAAATCGACTTCCTGATTGCCGGCAGTCCGCCAATAATACAGGTCGAAACCCAAACCAAAATTGTCGTTCACTGCACGAAGTTCTTGAAATACGAGTGTTTCCAGAGCTGCGCCATCGATTTCTTCCGGGCTGTCCAAAGGGCCCTTGGGACGCAGTGTTCTAAAGACCCCGGCGTCAAACAGGAAAAACTTGGGGTGAACGGCCATACGTCTTTTGGTCTTTTTGGCAAATACAGGCAGGCGACAGGCCAGAAGAAGATCCTCCAGGATATGGAAGTATCCTTCCACGGCCTTGCGGTTGACCTCACATTCCCGGGCAACCTCGGATATGTTCAAGACACTGGCCTGGGAAAAACTGGCTGCTTCCAGAAATCGAGCAAAGGACTGCAAATTCCGAACAAGTCCTTCCTGCTGAACTTCTTCCCGAATGTAGGTTTGAACGTATCCGCTCAGATAATCCTTTGGGTCGGACTCAGTATAGGCAGAAGGCAGATTTCCGTGCTTCAGTGATGCGTTAAGAGAAAAATCCGGACCAAGCTCACCTGCAGTCAAGGGATGCATGGATCGGGTCACAGCCCGGCCGGCCAGGAGATTGACCCCCTTTCCTCTCAACCTTCGGGCACTTGATCCGGTAAGGATAAACTGCAGCTTTTGATTTTCAATAAGGCGATGGACTGTATTCAAAAGTTCAGGCACACGCTGCACTTCATCAATAACCACCCATTTCTCAAAATGAGAAGGGATGAGATCCTCCAAGCGGTGAGGAGCAGCCAATAAGGAGGTATAGAGCCGAGAATCGAGCAGGTCGATGTAGAGGGCCTCGGGATAGGCTGCTTTAACCCAGGTGGATTTTCCTGTGCCCCGCGGTCCGAACAGGAAAAAACTCTTCTGCTTTGGCAGTTTTAGATTTCTGGTATACATAACTCCATTTTGCAGGAAAAAATGGAGTTGTCAAGTAAATTTTAAAGGTATCGAACGAAAACAGGCTCTTATAATCGGAAAGGCTGCTGTTCTCAGAGCAGAAACAGAAACAGGCGCAGGACGTCGAAATAGTCGTGGCTCTCGAACAGAACGGTCTTGGGGGCAATGGAGCGGACCCCGGGATAAAAGGCGGCCCGGAAGGCGTCCTTGAAATCGAGGTATTCGATCTGCACTTCAAAGAACTCCGGCAGCTCCAGGGCAGAGGGCAGGGGATCTGCTGCCAGGGCCTGCCTGGCGGATTGCTGGATCTGCTCGCAGGCCTGATCCGGGTGCAGGCTCAGGACCGAGGCCCCGGAGCCCTGTTTGACAGGGACTGCAGCAATTCCAGGAACCATCTCCTCAGCTTCCGCGCAAATGCTCTGGTCCCCGCTGATCAGGACCACCGGGACCTGCTCCAGGCCGGCGGTCAGGGTGTTGATCTGAAATTCCGAGGCCGGGAGGCCGTTGATGGTAACGGTATTGATCTTGCTGGAGTCGATGGTGTGAGCCAGGGGATTGCCGCCGCTGCCGCCCTTGTCGTGGTAGCCGATGAGCATGGCTGCATCAAAGGTGCTGTCCAGGGCCTCCATCATCATAAAGGGATGACCGGACCAGCCCCGCAGCAGCCTGACTCCGACCGGCAGATCGGCCCCCAGGAGATTGCGGCCGGTGGCATGGGCGTCCTTGACCACGATGTCCATTGCGCCGGCCTCCATGGCGCCCTGGCAGGCCGAGGTCACCTCCCGGGTCATCTGTTTGCGGGCGGTTTCGTAGTCTGTTGAGCCGGCCGTGGTCTCGCTCCTGTCCAGGACTCCGGTGATCCCTTCAATATCCGCGCTGATATAGACTTTCATGTGACGACTCCGGCAATGCTGTTTTTCTCAACCCTTCACTTCCCATGGCCAGATGAAGAGAATAGGCCCGGTTTTTCCAAAGCTGGCTCCACCCGCAACCCAAAGGCCAGGTTCACTTCAGATTGAGAAATTCGAATTTCTATGACAAGGACTTCAACTGCATCGGAGCAACACATGTTCTTGTTTTTTATGACAGCGATGAACCGATATTCACGAATGCTTGGCTGGAGCGTGGCGAGATTTCGCAGCTTCTGCTTTTAATCGTTCCACAAGCCAAACCTTGATGACCGATTGGCGAGTTACACCAATCCGAGCCGCTTCACGATCAAGAGACTCGATAACCCAAGCAGGAAAGTCAACATTAACACGCCTTTGTTCCTGATTGGGTTTACGTAGCGTCGTAAGGTCCAGATCATCAATGATGTCTTCCTGGTTTTGGTCAAATTTTTTGTCGAATTCCTTAGCTTTCATAATGAACTCTACAGCGAATATTATATCACATGAAAAAAAATTATCAATCAAATTGATGCTGATGAACGAAGTTTTTTCGAATTGTTGGGCAGGGAAATAGGCTATTGAAAAAATGAGAAAAAAGGGTGAGTCATCTCACCCTTTTTGAAGACGATGAGGCAAGATCTTCCTTGCTGGCATAAAACAATTTGACGGTTTGGATCAAGTGTATGATTTGAAAAGCACAGGCTTTATGCCCAGCTTGTAGGATGCGTTATTTACAGTTCATCGTCTGGGTTTAAAAGCAGAACATCCATGCTGACGGTTTCCGGGTACTTGATTCCAGCGCCTGTATTCAAGAGCACCACTTTTTCATTGGCTTTGACCCAGCCGCAGTCTTTCAATTGCCTGAGTGCGGCCAGATTGGCGGCGCCTTCGGGACAGACAAAAGTGCCTTCCTGGGCCGCCAGATCGGCTTCTGCCTGTAATATTTCCTGATCCGTTACCGCCAGAGCACAGCCGTTTGTGTTCTGGACCGCCTCCAGGACCAGGAAGTCACCCAGGGCTTTGGGTACAGTGATGCCAAAGGCGCAGGTCTGGGCATCCTGCCAGAACTCCGAATCGCTCGCCCCCAGTTCCCAGGCCCGCACAATCGGAGCGCAGCCGGAAGCCTGGACCGAGACCAGCCTGGGGAGGGGACCGGAGATCCAGCCGATTTCCTTGAGCTCGTTCAAAGCCTTATAGATGGCAATGATGCCGACTCCGCCGCCCGTGGGGTAGAGGATGACATCCGGCATCTCCCAGTTGAACTGTTCGGCAATCTCCAAGCCCATGGTCTTTTTGCCTTCGATGCGGTAGGGCTCTTTCAGGGTGGAGGCATCAAACCAGCCGTATTTGTTCACGGCCTTGCCCACGATTTTTCCGGCATCGCTGATCAGACCGTCCACGAGATAGAGTGTGGACTTGGTGATGGCGCACTCAGCCCGGGGAATGGGGGGGGCGTCTTTGGGCATGATAATAACAGATTTGATATCGGCTCTGGCGCAGTAGGCCGCCCAGGCCCCGCCGGCATTGCCGTTAGTGGGCATGGCCAGGGTCTGCACGCCGAGTTCCTTAGCCCGGGAAACCCCGACGGCAGCCCCTCGAGCCTTGAAGGTTCCAGTAGGAATGATACCTTCGTCCTTGAGATAAAGCTGCTCCAAGCCGAGCGCCATCCCGATTTTTCCGAGATGGAGCATCGGGGTCATGCCTTCGCCCAAGGAAACAATATTATTATGATTTTTGACGGGGAGTAGTTCTCGGTAGCGCCATAGATCAGGTCGTCGATCCTTGAGTTGTTCCTTTTTGAAGACTGTTTTAACTTGATCCAGATGATAGCGGACAAGAAGGGGACTCCCGCAGGCACAGAGTTGAACGACTTCTTCCGACTCAAGTCTGGAGCCGCATTTGGGACATTCCAGGTGACTAACGTACATAATGCATTCTTCCTTATGCTCTCGTACTTTCCGGTACGATCTATTCCAATTCATTTTGAGCGGTTTTCAGCCACTTAATCAGCACAAAGCGACGGCCTCCATTTCCACTAGAGCTCCTTTGGGCAGGGCCGAAACTTCGACACAAGCGCGGGCGGGTGGGGCACTGAAAAAATACTTGGCATAGATATCGTTGACTGTTGCAAACTGCTGCATGTCAGTGAGATAAATAGTGACCTTCAATGTTTGCTCAAAGCTGCTGCCGGCAGCCTCCAGGATTTGCTGCAGGTTATCGAGTACTCTGCTGGTCTGCGTTTGCATGTCATTTTCCACCATGGCCCCGGATTCAGGATCCAGGGGAAGCTGGCCGGAGACAAAAAGCAGGCCTTGTGATTTCACGGCTTGAGAATAAGGGCCAACAGCAGCAGGTGCTTTGTCTGTTTTAATTAGTTCTTTAACCATAAAGTACCTCGGTCTGTTATGGGTTACTGTGATTGAAAATGTTTTATATAATTATTATAAAATTTATGGTAACATTTCATCTAATTTTAAAACAGTCCTATAAAAAAGTTCTGCACTTGGAGTAAGTACACTTTCATCAAAGTCGAATCTAAAATTGTGATGACCTGCTGATAAATTTGAACCTATTAAGGCATATGTTGATTTTCCTCCTTGATTATGTATTGCATTCATAAAATCAGTAATATCGTCAGTTGCACCAAAAGAAACAAGCTTTTGCTTCAAATTTGATTTAAAAAATGGTATATTTTCTGAAACATTATACAACAATTCAATCATATTTTGGTCACTATAACCACTACCCGCTTCACCAACAATATTTATTTTAATATCTTGATTATACATACTAGCAAAAGAATGCAATATCTTGCAAACATTGTCATACATGTAATTAT
>CAZUMF010000328.1:0-5179 GCA_964621385.1 uncultured Desulfohalobiaceae bacterium | reverse complement strand
GTCAGTTATTTTCGAGCCTTAAAGTTCAACGGCGAAATGTCGGTACGAAGTCTGAATATTGCTGAAAATAAGAAAATCAATGCGTTACAACGGCCATGTCCAAAATCATTTTCTTAAAGGCCATAGAATGGAACAAAACACACTATTGCGTTATTTTCGGGCCTTGAGCATTGCCGGGTCGGACAGTGGGGGCGGAGCCGGCATCCAGGCGGATCTCAAGACCTTTGCGGCGCTGGGTTGTTACGGCATGTCCGTGGTAACCGCTGTGACCGCCCAGAACAGCGTCGGGGTTCAGGGCATTCATCCGGTGCCCCCGGACTGTGTCCGGGAGCAGCTGCAGGCGGTGCTTCAGGATCTGGGGACGGATGCAGTCAAGATCGGCATGCTCTTTTCAGCCGAGTGTATTCGAACCGTGGCCGACGTTCTCAAGGAGCAGGGCGTGCACAGAATCGTTCTGGATCCGGTCATGGTGGCCCAGAGCGGGGACAAACTCCTGGAGGACGAGGCAGTGCAGGCTGTTCAGTCCGAGCTCATACCCCTGGCGGAGCTCATCACCCCCAATCTGCCGGAAGCCGCGGTTCTCCTTGGCAGGCGGGTGGAACGCGAGGAAGGAATGGAGCGTGCGGCCAGGGATCTGGCCGGCTTCGGCTGCCGGGCCGTGCTGCTCAAAGGCGGGCATCTGCAGGGAGATCAGAGCACGGATCTTGCCTATTATGTTCAAGAAGACCGTGTGGAGACCCTCAGTTCGGACTTCATCCGGACGAACAATAACCACGGCACCGGCTGCACCCTGTCCTCGGCCGTGGCCGCCTGTCTGGCCCGGGGCATGGATCTGCTTGCGGCTGTGCACCGGTCCAAGGCGTATATCAGCGGGGCCATCCGGGCCGGCGCTGCCTACCGGCTGGGGCAGGGGCACGGGCCGGTGCATCATTTTTTCGAGCTCTGGTAAATTCAGCATATGACACATTTCCAGAGCCCGCCGGGCATTGTGATGGACTCGGTCGGATTCGACTATGAGGGGCAGCCCCTGTTTGCCGGGCTGGATTTTGTCATTCCCGGCGGGCAGTGGACCTGTCTTTTGGGTCCCAGCGGCTGCGGCAAATCAACCCTGCTGCGTCTGATTTCCGGCAGTCTGGAGTCTTCTTTTTCCGGCAGCATCCGGTTCGACAGGGGGCATGCACGAAAAAACATGACCGCCTGGATGGCCCAGAAAGATCTGCTGCTGCCCTGGTTGACGGTGCGGGGCAACGCCCTGCTCGGCCCCAGACTCAGAGGCGAAGTTACCCGGGAGCGGAGGCAGCGGGCAGATGCGCTCCTTGAGGCTGCGGGTCTCAAAGGCTGCCTGGAGGCCTATCCGGCTGCTCTGTCCGGGGGCATGCGACAGCGGGTGGCCCTGGTGCGGACCTTGATGGAAAACAGGCCGGTGATTCTCATGGACGAACCGTTTTCCGCCCTGGATGCCCTGACCCGCTTGAAACTTCAAGATCTGGCCCTGGAACTGCTTCAGGGGGCCACCGTGCTCCTGGTGACCCATGATCCGTATGAGGCTTTGCGTCTGGGGCATCGCATTCAGGTGATGTCCGGCCGGCCGGCCCGGGTAAGAGCACCGCTCATACCGCCCGGCCGCCCTCCCCGCCGGCTGGAAAACCCGGAGGTGGCCGCCCTGCATTCCCGGCTCTTTGAACAGCTCAAAGGCGGGGAGCATTGAGGTGCCTGTTCTGCGTTTGTGCCTGATCTGTGTCGGACTTATTCTGGTCTGGCAGGCCGTGGTCTGGCTGACCTCGGTCCCGGCCTTTATTCTGCCCGGACCTGCGGAGACGGCCCGGGCTCTGTGCGGGAAATGGTCCCTGCTGGTGCATCATGGCGGCATCACGCTGCTGGAGATCAGCAGCGGTCTTCTTCTGGGGACGGTTTTCGGTGCTTGCAGCGCCTTGATCATGACCGCTTCCAGAACCGTGAAGCGCTGGCTGCTTCCGGTTCTGGTCATGAGCCAGGCCATACCTGTTTTTGCCCTGGCTCCGCTGCTGGTCCTCTGGCTGGGCTACGGTCTGGCGTCCAAAATCGCCATGGCCGTGCTCATCATTTTTTTTCCCGTCACCGCCGCCTTTTACGACGGCCTGCGGAGCACGGATCCGGAGTGGCTCGAACTGGCCCGGGTCATGGACGCCTCTCCCAGGGCCGTGCTCTATCACATTCGGATACCGGCGGCCCTGCCGGCCTTTGCCTCGGGTCTGCGGGTTGCGGCGGCCGTGGCGCCCATCGGGGCTGTTGTGGGGGAATGGGTCGGCTCCAGCAGCGGCCTTGGTTTTTACATGCTGCATGCCAATGCCCGGATGCAGACCGATCTCATGTTTGCGGCCCTGGTCCTGCTGGTGGTGATGGCCCTGGGCCTCTATTTTTTCATTGATTGGGGTATGCGGCGGGTAGTCTACTGGCAGCAAAACGAAAGACAGGAGATGGAACCATGAACGGTCTACGATTGCTGATGATTTGGCTGATGGCCTGCATGATGACCTTCGCGGCGACTTCGGTCCGGGCCGGAGACACCCTGACGCTCGTGCTGGACTGGTTTGTGAACCCGGATCACGCCCCGCTCATCGTGGCCAAAGAAAAAGGCTTTTTTCAGGAGCAGGGTCTGGAGGTGCGTTTGGTCACGCCATCCAATCCGAACGATCCCCCCAAGCTGGTGGCGGCCGGCAAGGCCGATCTGGCGGTGTCCTACCAACACCAGCACATGCTCCAGGTGAGCCAGGGGCTGCCCCTGGTGCGCATGGCCACCCTGGTGGCTACCCCTTTGAACTCACTGCTGGTTTTGGCGGACAGCGACATTGAAGACCTCGCCGATCTCAAAGGCGCCACCGTGGGATACTCCGTGGGCGGTTTCGAGACCGTCCTGCTCGAGGTCATGCTCCAGACAGCCGGTCTGAATCTGGAGGACGTCCGGCTGGTCAATGTCAATTTTTCCTTGTCCCCTTCGCTCATCGCCGGAAAAACCGACGCGGTCATCGGCCCTTTTCGCAATTTCGAGCCCAACCAGATGGAGCTGGAGGGCCGGCCGGGCCGCGCCTTTTATGTGGAGGAATACGGGGTGCCTCCCTATGACGAGCTCATCCTGGTCTGCCATCGGGACAAAACGGATGAGGACCGCTTCAGGCGGTTCGTGGCAGCCCTGGAGGCCGGGGTGCAGTTTTTGATCAATCATCCTGATCAGGCCTGGAAGCATTTTGTAGCTTTTGATCCGGAGCTGGACGATGCCCTGAACCGGATGGCCTGGAAGGACACCCTCACCAGATTCGCCTTGCGGCCCGGGGCCTTGGACAAGGCCAGGTACATCCGCTTCGCCCGGTTTATGCAACGGCAGGGGATGATCCAGGACCTGCCGGAGCTGTCCGGCTACGCCCTGGAGCTGCCCCTGGACTCGTCACGATGAGTCAGTGCGGCCGAATCCGAACAGTTTGGAACTCCAGACGGGCACTGGGTGTGATTCTGGGCCGGATGGCGCTCAAGCCCCTTGACGTCCTTCCACCACCAGGATCCGGTGCCAGCCGGCCCGTTCGTTCGAGCGAAGAAACAGGTTGTTTCGTTCGCAGAGGCGCCGCGCGATGTTCTGGCCGATGCCTGAGCCTATGCTCACCGCGGGGTTGATATCGTTGAGCAGGAAGCAATAGGAGCGGCCATTGGTCACGCCGGTCTTGATCTTAATACAGGAATCCGCATATTTGACGGCGTTTTCCACGAGAATGAAAAGCAGGGTCTGAATCTCCAGGATGTTGCCCTGCAGCGTGCCGGATTGCAGACGCTTGTGCACCCGGACCCTGTGGACGCCGTCAAAACGGGGCAGCATGTCTTCGGCGACGGTCTTGATGTCCACCGGCTCGTGTTTTCGCTCTTCGAAATCAAACTCGCTCATGATTTTGATGAGCTGCTGGAAGTCGTTTTCAAAGCGGGCCGTGGATTCCTCTATGCGGCCCAACGCCCTTGGGTTGTGCTGCCCGCGCAGGAGCTCGAGATTGATCTTCTGCACGGCCAGAAAATTGCCCAGCCTGTGTGAAACAGCTTCCACCAGAATGTCCTGGAATTCCGTGACCTCTTTTTTGTGTCGTTTGTAGCGTTTAAAAAGCAGGAAAAAGACATAGGACACGACAATGACCAGGATGCATTCCCAGAGGACGATATAGTAGAAAAAATGTTTCAGCTGCTGCAGGTTGTTCAGTCCCGGAGCGTGAGAATAGGTGTGATGCAGATAGAGGATGGCGATATCCAGGACGCAGAGATAGAGAAAAAAAAGCAGGGCAAAATTGAAAACGATTTTCTGATCTTGTTTCATTTTAAGCGGTAGCCCTGTCCTTTGAGGGTCTCGATGCTGTCCCGAGGCAAAATCTTCCTGAGTTCTTTGATGTAGGTCCTCAGAACATCGTCGCCGACCACGGCATCGGACCAGACCGTGTCCATGATGGTTTGTTTGTCCACCAGCCTGCCCCGCTCTTTGATAAGCAACTTGAAAAGATCACGGGTGCGCCTAGTCAAATTGATTTCCTCCCCGGCTCGTCGCACGCGGTCAGTGTACAAGTCGAATTCCAATTCCCCGATGCAGACGTTCTGATTCGGAGGCGAGCGCTTCAACAGGGCCTTGAGCCTGATGATCAGTTCTCGTGGATCAAAGGGCTTGGTCAGGTAATCGTCGGCACCAGACGCAAAACAGGTTTCCTTGTCCCTGATTTTCTGCTTGGCCGTGATGATCAGGACCGGTATGGTGATGCCTTTGCCCCGGACTTTTTTCAGGATATGTTCCCCAGGCGTATATTTGAGGATCAAGTCGAGTATCAGTAGGTCAAATGCATGCAGGCTGCAGTCCGCAAGGTCCTGTTCATCTCTGAACCAGGTCACGGAAAAGGCATTGAGTTCCAGGAACTCAATCAGACTTTCCGCCAAGGTCTGATCGTCTTCTATCAAGAGGATATTGGGCATAAAGGGGCGATAGTGACTTATCGGTTCATCTCTGTCATAGAAAACACGAAAACGTGTTGCTCCGAAGCCGTTGAAGTCCTTGTCATAGAAATTGGAAATTCGACGTAGTCCTGGAACCTTTGGGTTGCGGGCGGAGCCAGCTTTAGACAACGAATAAGAGTAATCAAAAAACCATGATTCTGCAAATTGATCTGCCTGATGTCTCCTTGAG
>CAZUMF010000327.1:0-5182 GCA_964621385.1 uncultured Desulfohalobiaceae bacterium | reverse complement strand
CAGAAGGCTAAGCGGAAGGAGAGAGAGTAAAATAAATCACGAATTTTCCCGAAAGGCATAACCGACACCTCGAACGGTATGGATCATTTTTGTTGTATAATCTTTGTCAATTTTATCCCGTAAATGACAGATGCGGGCCTCGACCACATTGGTCTGGGGGTTGAAGTTGTAATCCCAGACATGCTCCATGATCATGGTCTTGGAGACAATCCGTCCGGCATTACGCATCAGGTATTCCAGCAGGGAAAACTCAAGAGGCTGGAGATCAATGAGCTGGTCCCCTCGATAGACCTTGCGGGAGAGTATGTCCAGCTTGACATCCCCCACCTCGAACACGGTCTGGAGCGATTCGCCCCTGGACCTGCGGATCAGGGCCTGAATCCTGGCCAAGAGTTCACTGAAAGCAAAAGGCTTCGTCAGGTAGTCATCGCCGCCGGCAGTGAGGCCGGTCACGCGTTCGTCCACGCTTCTTTTCGAGCTGAGGATCAGGACTGGGGTATTCTTCTTTTTCCGGCGCATCGCTCCGATCAGATTCAATCCATCGAGTCCGGGCAGCATGATGTCGATCACGGCAATGTCATAGGAGCGGTTCAGGGCCATCTCCAGGCCCTGAGTACCGTTGTCGATGTGATCCACCACAAATCCTGCTTCCTGCAAGCCCTGGGAAATAAAATCAGCGATCTTGTGATCATCTTCAACCAAGAGGAGTTTCATACACGTCAACCTCATTCCATTATCACAAACGATCCTTGGTGTCTTTCAAAAAATTTTTTTCTTGGTATGTCTTATGAATTTCTCTGCAAAAGATAAAAACAAGCATAAGGGAATAAGTAACTCCTCGTTTTGAGCAAATCAAGTTTCAGAGTCAACATTGCTGAATCGTAATGTTCAATATCCTGATCTTGCACGAGTCAAAGCAATACCCCCCTTGACATGCCGCAGGGAAAGTGACTAAGAAAAGATAGGAAAGGGACAACCCAAAATGACCTTCAATATCATTGCTTTCTGTGCGGATAACTGGAACGCCTTCACTGGCAGCCTGGCATTCGATCCGCAACTTTTGCAGACGCCGGAGATGATCGTCCGGCTCGGTCTGCAGGCCCTTTTTGTCATCGGCGCCGCCTTTTTCGCCAGCTCGGAAACCGCCTTCTTCTCCCTGTCCCGGCTTGACCTCCAGAAACTGCGTCGGGAACGACACCCACGGTCGGATATCGTGCACGCCCTGCTGGATCAGCCCAGGCGTCTGATCATCAGCATCCTCTGCGGCAACGAACTGCTCCAAATTGCCTCGGCCGCCAACGCTGCCGGGATCCTGGTCCAACTGTACGGACCCGGACAGGCCGGGGTGATGACCTTTCTGGTCATGGTCCCCTTGATGCTCATTTTCGGGGAAGTCACCCCCAAGACCATTGCCGTATCCAATCCGGTCCGGATCAGCGCCGGTCTGGTGGCATCGCCGCTGAACCTCTGGGTTCGCCTGATCACGCCGCTCAGATCCGGAGTCCGGTTCATCTCCGACCGGATCACCACCTTGATCGTGGGAGAAGAAAAAACCGCGGACAATATTCTGCACATCGACGAATTTCGCTCCCTGGTGGAAGAAGTGGCCAGGGAAGGACAAATCGACGCGACGGAGCGGGATTTGATCCGCAACCTGCTCAATGCCAACGATACCGAAATCGTGGAAATCATGATCCCCCGCACCCGGACCTTCTTTCTGGAACAATCCATGCCGGTCCCGGAAATGATCAGGGCCTTTCGGGAGCACCGGCACTCCAGGGTTCCCGTCTACCGGCACCGGGTGGACAATCTGGTGGGATTCCTTCATGCGGAAGACATCCTACAGCTGGTCCTGGACAGGGCCGACCTGGACGCCCTGCATCCCGAAGACATCCTGCGTCCTCCTGTGGTGGTCCCCTTGACCAAACATGTCGACGAGATGTTCGATTTCTTCCAGGACCACAATGTCCGGGCTGCGGTCTGTCTCAACGAATTCGGCGGGGTTGAAGGCTTCATCACCATCAATGACGTCCTGAATTATATCTTTGGCCGCTTGACCGGGGAGGTGAAAGGCCAGGAACACTACCTGGAGCGAGATGAGAATGTCTATGAAGTCTTTGGAGACATGAAGTTGAACGATTTCAACAACCTGACTCATTTCGGACTGGAGGATCCCCGAATGACCACCATCGGCGGTGTGGCCTTCAGATCCCTGGACCGTCTGCCAACTGTAGGGGACACTGTCAGCCTGGAGGGGGTGCAGATCACGGTCCTGGAAATGGACGGACACAGGGTCTCCAGGGTCAGGGTTTCCCGGGAAAGATAAAAGGGGTTGCCGTTCGAAGCAGGGGGTCCTGCAGATCAAGAGCGGAAGGGATTTTCTCTCGAAATCCCTAGTTCAGCTTCCGGAATGTCCCTTGTGCACGGGGATCAGGACCCTGTCCAGGATGTCCCGGATATCCTGAACACAAAAGACTGACAAATCCTGAAGGACATAGTGCGGGATCTGTTTCAGGTCCGATTCGTTCTTGGCGGGAAATACAACCGTTGCCACCCCGGAATTCCTGGCGGCCAGGAGTTTCTCTCTGATCCCAGAGACAGGCAGGACCCGGCCGCTCAAAGTCAATTCACCGCTGAAAGCCACATCCCGCTTGCAGGCCCGGTGCGTGAGCAGGGAGAGCAGGGCCACGGCGATGGTCAGACCGGCGGACGGGCCGTCCTTGGGAATGGCCCCGGAGGGAACATGGACATGAAGATCCCGGGAGCCGAACAGGTCATCGGCTACATCGAAGAGATCGGTGTTGCTCCTGACATAGCTCAGTGCGGCCTGGGCCGACTCCTTGAGGATGTCTCCAAGGGATCCGGTCAGCATGAGTCTGCCCTTTCCAGGCATCATTGTGGCCTCCACAAACATGATTTCTCCACCGTACGGAGTCCAGGCCAGGCCGGTGGCCACTCCGATTCGGTCCTTGGCCGCCGGCACTTCGGAAGAATACTGCTCCTGCCCGAGCAGTTCTTCCACGACCTCCGGGCTAATGCTGATGACTTCACGGCCCTTGTCCGGGTTCTGGAGAATAGACCTGGCGGTTTTCCGGCAGATGGAGGCAATCTGCCGCTGCAGATTGCGAAGTCCGGCCTCTCTGGTATAGCCGCGGATGATCTTTTGCACTGCCTCTGGCGTGACCTGCAGGTCGTATTCCTGCAGGGAAGCCTGGGCTTTTTCCCGGGGCAGCAGGTAGTCAAAGGCAATCCGCTCCTTTTCTTCGATGGTGTAGCCGGAAAGCCGGATGAGCTCCAGGCGGTCAAGCAGGGGAGCGGGTATGGTCTCCGTCGTGTTGGCCGTGACAATGAACATCACCTTGGACAGATCAAAGGGGACCTCCAGATAATGATCTGAAAAATGACTGTTCTGCTCCGGATCCAAAATTTCCAGAAGTGCGGCCGAAGGGTCTCCTTTGAAATCCTGACCGAGTTTGTCGATCTCGTCGAGCATGAAGACCGGGTTCTTCGTGCCCACTCTTTTGATTTCCTGAATGATCCTTCCGGGAAGCGAACCAACATAACTCCTCCGGTGCCCGCGAAGCTGTGATTCGTCTTTGACCCCGGCCAGGGACATCCGAATAAATTTCCGTTCCAGGGCCCTGGCGATGGAGATTCCCAGAGACGTTTTTCCGGTTCCGGGCGGTCCGACAAAACAGAGGATCGGACCCTGGAGGTCCAGCTTGCTTTTTTTCCTGGACAGGGCCTGGGCCACCAGCTTCCGGACGTCATCCAACTGGAAGGGTTTGCTCAAAAACTGATAAGAGCCCTTTTGAATGGCGTCCACAGCCACCGGAACCGTGGCGTATCCAGTCATGATGATGACCTCGGCATGAGGATCGACCCGTTTGGCCTCCTGAAGCAGTTGCAGGCCGTCGATATTTTTCATCTTCAGATCGGTCAGCACCAGGTCGAAGCGGCCCTGGAGGATCAAATTCAGGGCCTGTTCACCACTGTTCGCCTCAACGATACCGTAGCCCTCTTTTTCCAGCACATGAGCCAAGGCACGGCAGGTTTTGACTTCGTCGTCAACGATCAGGATCTGGTCTTTCCGGGTGTGCTTCAGGATGCGCACGGACAAGTGCTCGAGAATGCGGTCCTTGATTTCCGGGAGCCCGAAATGCTCTTGATCGAGAATGGTCTGGGCATGCTCGATGTCCAGGTTGTCCTGGGTCATACTGAGCCAGGGCAGTTCGACCAGATACTGGAGGTGATTTCTGCTGATGGTGTATTCTGCAGATCCAGGGGACATGTTCTGCATGCGGCTCAATTCTTTGCCGACAAATTCCCGAACATCTTCCGGGAGTTCCGTCCGGACCACACTCTCCTGGAATTCGTCCAGGTCTGCGTGCAGACTCGTTGTTCCGTCTTTTGTTTTTTTAAACAGCTGCATGCTTGAATTCCGCCTGGGATGACCGGGGTGCTGGAGCCTTCGCTCCAAGACACTGTTGCTGAATGCTCGACAAAAAGCAAGTATTGCGAATCGCAACAGCACGCTGCAGAGTGCAACAGCCTCAAAGGAGTCCCTTGCGCAGGTCTGCCGGAGTCGCCCCAGAAAACGTTGCAGCCTGCAACAGCGAAATGGCGGCCGGATCGAACCGAACATCATAACATATCAAAAATTATATAAAATTTTTACTGGCACGCCATATGCATAGCGGTGTCTGAATGAATGACAATCCCATCACTTGGAAGGAGAACAGTCTATGCTAGGGTTCTGGAAAAAACTCGAAACATTGGCTCTGGCGGTGGCCTTTGCCGAAGCCGGGGAACATGAACAGGCGCGCTTGTATCTGAAAACAACCGGAGAACAGGCCTCCCGCCATGCCCCCCTGAACAAAAAACGGAAACAGCCCGTGAATCAAGCACAGCAGGATCTCAGGCTGTAATAACCTCGATCCAGTGACTTATCGGTGCATCTCTGTCACAGAAAACAAGAAAATGTGTTGCTCCGAAGCAGTTGAAGTCCTTGTTGGATATGGTTCACGGTTCCAGGTTCACGGTTCACGGTTTGAAGAGGAAGATATTCGGAAGATGCGTTGGGTTGCGGGTGGAGCCAGCTTTGGAGATGGCAGCGTGGCCAGCGGAAGGGCTCGTATGAAACTTCAGACTTTTTTGAACCAAAGGGCGTGACAGAATGAAC
>CAZUMF010000326.1:0-5184 GCA_964621385.1 uncultured Desulfohalobiaceae bacterium | reverse complement strand
TGGATTCTTCTTCATTCTGTAATCCGGATTCCTGATTCCGAATTCGCCTCGTGGCTTCATACCCATCCAGCTTGGGCAGCTGCATGTCCATGAGAACCAGATCAGGCCTCTCTTGCATGGCCTTTTGCAGCCCCTCCTCCCCATCTCTGGCCTCCAGAACTTCAAAACCACTCTTTTCCAGAAGAAATCTGGCCAGATACAGGTTTTTCTCCTCATCTTCCACGACCAGGATCTTCTTCTGCTCTGAAAAATCAGGATTGTGAGCCTTGCTGTTCATCATGGTCCTTCCTTTCTTCTTGACTTTATCAACAAACGTGAAGCTATATTTGTTTCAAATAAAAAATGAAATAGTGCTGAAAGATAGCCGAGTTGTGCAATCACTGTCCGTCCAAAACCTCCCTCACTGAAAGAGGCAAACTGAGCATATCCAAGGGTTTTTCAAGGTATTTGGCCAATCCAAGCTCTTGGGCTGAGTCTTCGGAGATTCGGTCACTATACCCCGTACACAGAATAATCGGCAGGTCAGGGCGAAGGGGCACGATTGCATGCACCAGCTGCTCCCCGGTCATCTTGGGCATGGCCATATCCGTAATGACCAGATCGAAGGCCTGGGGATCGGCTTGAAATATGGCCAGGGCCTCTTCCGGATCCGTGCTGCCTTGAACCTTGTATCCCAATTTTTTCAGTCTCCGCAGGCCCAATTTGAGTATGGAAGGCTCGTCGTCGATAAACAGAATCCGCTCAGTGCCTGTGGGCAGTTCACTTTTTCCTTCTGATTGGACTTCAAGTGCTCCCGGACAGGCAGGGAAGCGTATTGAAAAGCTTGTGCCGTACCCCGGTTTGCTCTCAGCAGTGATCGAGCCCTTGTGTCTTTTGACGATCCCGTGAACCACTGCCAGTCCGATACCGGTTCCCTTATCCACCTCCTTGGTCGTAAAATACGGGTCAAAGATCCGGGCCAGGGTTTTCTGGTCCATGCCGGACCCGTTGTCTGCGACCACAAGCCTGACGTAGGGGCCGGGGGTTAAAGGATGATGGAGCAAGGCCCCTCTCTGGTCGAGGTTTTCATTCATAAGCTCTACCCTGATCAGGCCGCCGGAGTGGAGCAGGGTATCGCTGGCATTGCTGCAGAGATTGATGAGCAGTTGGTTGATTTGGGTGACGTTGCCCAGGATGGGGTGGAGGTCTTCGGGGATGAGCTGTTTGATCTCGATATTTTGGGGCGTGGAGGAGCGGATCAGTTTGATGGAGTCCTGAACAACCGTGCCGATATCCATGGGTTTTTTCTCGGTGTCATGGTGCCGGCTGAACATGAGGATCTGCCCGACCACATCTCTGGCCCGCAGGCCTGCGTTCCGGATTTCTTTGAGGTTTTCTGCAGCCGGACTCCAATCCGGGATTTCATCAGAGGCCAGCTCGGTGTTGCCGAGGATGATGCTGAGAATATTGTTGAATTCATGAGCGATCCCCCCGGCCAGGGTCCCGATGGATTCCATTTTTTGGGACTGCCTGAGCTGTTCTTCAATGATTTCCTTGTCCTCTTCTGCCTGGCGCTGGGCGCTAATGTCCAAAAGGACCATCCGCCATTGCCGCACCCCGCCGTTCGTATCCAGCTCCGCTTCGAGATCCGTCCTGACCCAGAGAGGCTTTTCTCCCTTTTGCTTGAGCGGCAGCTCCTTGCTCTGCTTGTCCCCGGTCCTGACAACCTCCTGCCGCAGTGCATGATAGAGGTCTTCAGAGCCCTGCTCAATGAATTGGCTCATGCCCGAGTGCAGGAGATACTGGCGTGAGCATTGCAACAGTCTGACGGCTGTCAGATTGGCCCGGGTGATGATTCCCTGGGCATTCAGGGTCAGATAGCCACACGGGGCAAATTCATAGAGATTTTCGAATTCATGCCGTGCTTCGGAAAGCTCCTGCTGGGCCTGCTTCAGCTCTTCATTCTGGATTTCCAGTTCGGCCTGGTGCACCTTGAGTTCGTGGAGCACATCAAGAAAATCAGAAGGCGTCTCAGCCTGAGAATCCCCTTTTTTTAGAAGTGCTTCCGCCTGCTGCCGAAGCCTTTCAAATTTTGTAGACGAATCGTGACCCTCAGACATGGCTGCCTCCTTTTCATGCTTTTTCAAAGCGCAAAAGCATACGAGAGCCGACATCATTTGCTGTGCTGATGTGACGTCCCTGGATGGTGTAGGTTTGTGTGTTCAAGGCACAAGCATTGCTTTGAAAGTTTTCCCGGTCCTGCAGTGCGCTTTTCAGTTTGGAGGTGAGATCCGCGTTTTTTGAAAGCGCGGTGTGAGCATCAAAAAAATCCAAGTGCTGAACCCGGGCTTCGGGTATCTGGACAAGCTCGGAAAAAGCCGCGTTGCTGATGAGAACCCGGCCCGCATCGTCAAGCACGACCATCGGCTCTGGATTCAGGTCGAATACGGCCCGGACAAGCTCAGAATCCTGCCCCTGTTCGAGGCTTTCTGTTTTCAGGACATCCTGATCCCTCTTCTGCTCGTCGATGGAGGAAAAGGTCAATACGGCCCCATCAATGCGGTTGTCTGTGGTGCGGTAGGGTATGATCCGCATCTGGAACCATTTCCCGTCTGTGGTCTGGACCTCGCTTTGTTTGATGGTCAGTTTGTTCAAGACCTCGGACAGATCAGACAGCACCCCGGCATAAGACAGATTGCTGACCACATGCTCCAGAGGGCGTCCGATGTCGGTCTGGATAAAATTGACAATCTTGGTGGCTTCCTGGGTGTAGCGCCTGACCCGCAGGTCGTTGTCTACGAAAATGGTGGCGATGGCCGTACTGTTCAAGAGGTTCTTCATGTCGTCCTGAACCGTGGACAGCTCATCCACTTTGCTTTGCAACTCGGCATTGACGGTCTGCAGTTCCTCGTTGAGCGACTGCAACTCCTCTTTGGATGATTCCAATTCTTCGTTGGTGGACTGGAGTTCTTCATTCGAGGACTGCAGTTCTTCATTGGTGGATTTGAGTTCCTCGTTGGAGGACTCCAGTTCTTCAGTCGTGGTTTGGTGACTTTCCCGGGTGCTTTGGAGCTCTTTTTCCAGCTCCGCGATCCGCGGGGCCTGGGCCTGCGGTTCTCCCTCGGCCTCCCTGTCCGTTCGTAAGGCCTGGGGCTCTGCCTCGATGTCTTGAAAGACCACCAAAAATTTATCGGCCAATTCTGTGGGGGATCGCTGGGGGCTGACATGCAGGTCGATCATCTGCAGATCCCCATGAATCCGGATACTGATGTTCTTGCGGATCACCTCTTGCTTGGAGGTTTTTGCGGCCCGAAAAGCAGAAGACAGCTCAAGGCGCAATCCTTCCCGGGCCAGATCAAGGATGTTCTGGGTGGGGGGACCGCTGGGCGACTCAAGGTATTTGCCGGTGCGGCCCTGAATATGGAGCACCTCCCCGTTGGCATCAACAAGTATGGCCGGGGGCGCGAACTGTTCGAGAATCGCCTTTTGGGTCATCCGGGAAAGGTCAGTTTTGTGAATAGCCGGTGCGGGTGCGGGGCTTTCCAGAGCGTTGTTGCGCTGGGCAATTCCGCTTGGAAAATCCACCTGCTGGCGCAACATCTCCGGGACTTCCTGGCGTTTGTAGATCTTCCAGGTTGTATCGAGAATCTGAAATAAGTTGGTGAATCCGCCAATGGTCTCGGAGGATCCCAGCACCAAAACGCCCCCGGGTTTCAGGGTATAGTGGAACAGCGGCAGGAGCTTTTTTTGCAGCGGGCTATTGAGATAGATCAGCAGATTGCGGCAGCAGAGCAGATCCAGTCGTGAAAAGGGCGGATCTTTGATCATATCCTGTACTGAAAAGACCACACGTTCTCGAATTGCCTTGCGGATGCGGAAGAAATTGCCTTCCTTGCTCAAAAAACGTTTCAGCCGCTCTTGACTCAGATCAGCACTGATGCTTTCGGGAAACAGGCCCTCCCGGGCCCTGTCGATGGCAATGGGATCGATGTCCGTCCCGAAGAGTTGCACATTGACCCTTTTGGAGCCTGCCTCGAGGCATTCCTGGAGCACCATGGCCAGAGAATAGGCTTCCTCCCCGGTGGAACAGCCCGGAACCCAGGCCCGGAAGGTATCGCCTTCCTCCAGCTGCTCCAAAAGCCCAGGTAGTATCTTGTTTTTCAAAACCTCGAAGGACTTGGCATCCCGGAAAAAACTGGTGACGCCGATCAGAAGCTCTCGGAACAGGGCCTGCCCTTCTGAAGGGTTCTCCCGCAAGTAGCGGACATAGGTTTCCTGGCTGTCGATCTGATTCAGGGCCATGCGTCGATTGAGGCGACGCACAATGGTATTGGTCTTGTAGCCTGAAAAATCGTGGCCCACCTGAGTCCGTAACAGGGCAAAGATTTTGTTCAGCCATTGCTGCTGGGTATCCATGGCAGGAGGGAGGCTTTTTCGTGGAGACACAATTTTCGGATGGGAAAAATAGTACTGAAGCTTTTCAGGCATTTCTCCCGGCGGCAGGACCAGATCAACCAGACCCGTTTTGATGGCGCTTCTGGGCATCCCGTCATAGGCGGCCGAGTCTTTTGACTGAACGAAAACAACGCCCTCCTGGGCATTGATTTCTTTGGCCCCAAGGGAGCCGTCCGTCCCGGTGCCCGATAAAATGACGGCTGCCGCCATTTTACCCTGATCCTGGGCCAGCGAGCGCAGGAACTGATCGATCAGATGGGTCACCCCCCCCTTGTTCCTGTATATCGAAGACCTGCAGAGAACCATGATAGAGGCTGAGTTCTCTGTCTGGAGGAATAATGTAGATATGACCGGGTTCGATGCGCTGGCCGTCCTTGGCGCTGGCAACCGGAAGTGGGGTCACCTTTTGAAGCAGATCGGGCATCAGGCTCGGTTGTTTGCGGGTCATATGGATGACCACGACAAAAGCCAGACCACTGTCTCCAGGAACTGCTTGAAAAAAGGCTTTCAGGGCCTCCAGCCCGCCGGCCGAGGCTCCGATTCCGACAATGGGAAAGGCCGTGTCCGTTTCCTTGGCTGAAACCGAAACCCCTTGCCTATCGATCGACGCCTTTGCTTCTGAGCTGTTTTGTTTCGTACCGTTCTTTTTTTCGGACATAACCGGTCTCCGCTTGTGGATGTGTGACCTCTGAATCCGCAATTCATTGGCTATTAAGAAGTGCCTAAAGTGACTAAAGTTGATAAATGCCT
>CAZUMF010000325.1:0-5212 GCA_964621385.1 uncultured Desulfohalobiaceae bacterium | reverse complement strand
ATTTAGTTTAAAAATAATCTGTTTTTGCAAATTTCATTCCGATAACTATTGCGGCAAGACGGAAATATGTAACGCGTTCATGCGGGCTAACATAGAGGTCGACAGGGTAAAATCCTCCAGGAAAACGGTCCCGATGGGGCCGAGCAGGTCGTTGACCGCGATAAAGTGAGCCATTGCTTCATATCCTTCCTGATCCCATTTGAGTATCGTACCGGTAAAGTATTCCATGAAAGCTGTACCCAGAAGAAGCAGACCAAGCAGATAGGTGCCGATACGAGGCTGGATATATGCATGGCTCAGTAAGACTCTGATCATATGGAGGATGACCAGAGCCAGACCGATATTGGCACTCACATTGTGTAAGGACCGGATGTAACTGAGCCAGGGCACATGCATGATGTAGCGCACACTCGTATGGGCCGTGTCGGGAGAAGGGTTGTAGAATTGCGTGAGCAGGATGCCGGTGATGAAGGTTATGAAAAAGGAGGCTAAGGCGAGTCCGCCGATGAGGCGTGATAATCTGTTGGCATGCTCGGGGACAGGGTAGTCGAAGTTCTTGAAGCCGAGCTTTTCGGAAAATTCAGCCCAGGACATGGAGCATCTCCATTGTAAGGATCAGTTCTGCATTTCTCTGAGACCTACGTCGATTCACCAGATTAATCTCTATTGATACAATTTCAGGTTTATTCCAGATTTTCTTGATGTCATGAACCTCCTACTACCAAGGCCGGTGGTCGATCCTCCCAAGATTCGCCAGCCTTTATTAAATTATAGGAAGGAGATTCCTTGTTGTCAATAGAATGAATAGACTTGAATTCATACAGGCTGTCCTGTTACCATGGTCCCGTGGTCCAGCAGAGCTTTCATTCAGCACTAAGGAGCCTCGCATGGCAGTCGTCTCGCTTGCCAGGTGCAGGTCGTACGAGGCTGACGAACTCACCGGGGTCATCGAACAAAGCCTGTCTCACATCGGGTTCGCGGCCGATCGCTTCCAGGGAGCAAAAGTCGTGGTCAAACCCAACCTGCTGACAGTAGCCGCTGCGGACAGGGCCATTCTCACCCATCCGGAATTCTTCCGGGCCGTGGTGCAGATCGTCAAGGCGCACGGCGGCAGGCCCGTCCTGGTGGAGTCACCCGCCGTCCACTCCCTGGAACGGGTGATCAGGAAAACAGGCTACGCTGTGGTGGTCGACGAGGAGAAGGTCGAGGTCGCCGATCCGACAGCGGTCAGGACCCTCCATTTCCAAGGCGCGAAACGGTTCAAGCACCTAGATATTTCTGCAGCCTACTTCGACGCCGATATGATTCTGGGTCTGCCCAAGTTAAAGACCCACGGCATCACCTTTATCACCGGTGCGGTCAAGCTCCTGTTCGGGGCCATGCCCGGCTTGGAAAAGTCCAAGATGCATCTCAGGCTTCCCAGTCCTCAGGATTTTGCCGATTTTCTGCTTAACTTCTATGCAGCCATGCTCCACGGCTTAGATCCGCCAAAACCCTTGCTGTACATCATGGACGCCATCCTCGCCCTGGAAGGCGAGGGCCCCGGCCAGGGCGGCAGCCCCCGGCGCATGAACGCGATCCTTGCGGGCGAAGACGCGATTGCCCTGGACTGGGTGGCCACCCGTCTGGCGGGACTGGACATCACCAAGGCCCTGACCATCACTCACGGATTTCAAAGGGATTTCGGCGTTGCCTCTCCAAAGGAGATCCAAACCGCCGGCGAGCAGTTAGACGACCTGCCCATCAGCAATTTTATCCCGGCAACCGGCAATTCCCAGTTATCCAACTCCTTTCGCTGGCCGCTGAACACCCGGACCTTCAGAACCTCTTTGTGGAGCGCCCTGTGCCCATACCCGATACCTGCTCGCTCTGCTATCGGTGCCGGAAGATATGTCCGGCCGGTGCGATCAGCAAATCCGAGAACGGAAAATCAACCCCTCATTACGATTACGAGAGGTGCATCAGGTGCTATTGCTGTCTGGAAATCTGCCCGGAAGGGGCCATCGAAAAAAAGAGCGGCCGGCTTCAATGGCTGCTGGGTCTTCTGGAACGATGAACGTCTCCTGCAGCCGCAGAAACAAAAGATACGACTGAAATTCCACCAGTCGGAGACAGAGAAAAGTCTCTGCTTTCATCCAAAGGAAGAGGCCACAAGCAGGAATCAGATGAGAATGTATATTAGTATTGATTTCAGGCAGGTCTTCACGGGTCATCATACACCGGCGTCGCCCCGAAAGGGTCTGTGACACGCAGGGAGTAAGCACATGAAACTACAGGGCAGAGCAGCCATCATCACCGGCGGTGGACGCGGGCTGGGCAGGGCCGCCGCCATGGCCGGGGAAGGGGCCGGAGTGACCGTCATGAGCCGGACCAGGCAGGAATTGACTACGGTTGCGGATGAAATCGAAAGAACGGGAGGTCGATGCCACGTCTTCAGCGGCGACGTCTCGGAAGAGGCCCGGGTGGCCGCGATGGTCGAGAAAACGCTGGAGCGTTTCGGCCACATCGACATCCTGGTGAACAACGCCGCAGTCATCGGACCGCCCCTCTTTTCAGAGGACGGGGATTTCTCGTCCTGGAGCCGGACCATGGACATCAACCTCGAGGGCGCCGTCTCCTGCGCCCGCCGGGCGCTGCCCGACATGATCAAAAGGGGCTCCGGCAAGATCATCAACATCTCCTCCGGGCTGGGGCAGATGCCCTTCCCTAGATTCTGCGCCTATGCGGTCTCCAAGGCAGGGATCATTCAACTGACCAGGTCCCTCGCCGAAGAGCTGAAAGGCTCGAACATCCAGGTCAACGCCATAGATCCGGGTGTCATGGATACCAGGATGCAGGAACAGATCCGGGACCTGGGTCCGGACCTGCTCGGCAGGGAACTCCACGAGCGGTTCGTGTCCTACTGGAATAACGGCCTGCTGCTGGACCCGGCAGAGGTGGCATCACTGGCCGTTTTTCTGGCGTCTTCCGACTCGGACCACCTGACCGGCTACAACGAGGGCCTCCAGGGGTACAGGCGGCTGGGATGGCGGCCTGCAGACAGGGGTTAGCACGCAGCGCCGAATATGCCGATTTATTGCCCGGCCCTGTCTACCCTCTCTCCTTTCTACGTCTTATGACCATGACCAGCCCTATGCCGGACACGGTCACCAGCCCGGCCGCGACGAGCCCGAAGGCGAACGAACCTAGATCTCCGGCCAGAGCGATTCCGGCCGGGAAGAGCCCCCACCGATGACCGGGGCCACGGCCAGAGCGATTCCGGCCGGGAAGAGCCCCCACCGATGACCGGGGCCACGGCCAGGCTCAGGGAAAGGGTCAAGGCCCTGTTTTCGGTGGTGGCAATAGCCGAGGCCATGGCCAGGATCGGCGGGAAGAGGCAGGCCGCAGCCACGGCCTGGAGGAAAACCGCCGGAGCCACAAGAATATCCGGGCCCAGGGCTAGCAGGATTATGGCTGCTCCGGTCACCGCCAGACTCATGGAAACCGTGAACGAGGGGCTCAAACGATCTGTGATCCAGCCCGAGAGAAGGACCATGACGATTCCCGGAACCCGGGAGAGTCCCAGCAGATGGTTGGCTTCGGCCAGGTTGAAGGCCCGCTCGTTGACCAGAAAAAGCGGGACCATGGCGTAAACCCCGGTCTCGCCCCCCACCGCCAGACTCAGCAGCACCCCCAGACACCAGAAGGACGGGTTGGACACGATCTCCCTGATTCAGGATATGTCCGGAGGGGAGGGAAGCTGGTCAGAGTCGACCCCGAAGAAGGAGTAGACCAGGGCCAGGAGGATCAGGGGACCTGACAAGAAGAGATATCCGAGGCGCCAGGATGCGAGGGCCACCGCTGCGGTGGCCAGAAAGGGAACAACGATGAGGGCGATGTTCGGGGCCAGCTCGTGGATGCCCATGGCCTTGCCCCAGTCCTTCGGCCGGACGAGGACTGTGATGAGCGAGATACCGGACGGGGCGTAGAGCCCCCCGCTCATGCCTATCCCCAAAAAAGCGACGTACAGGGCTGCCGCCGAATCCGGCAGACTCACCGCGGCTGCGGCTCCCGCCATCCCCCCGAGAGAGGCGAGAATGCAGCGTCGGTACCCCCAGCGGCTCACCATGAACCCGGCCGCGATCTGGCTGACGAAAAAGCCGACACCCATGAATAGGACAAAGAGGCCGCTCTGGGTATGGCTCAATCCCAATTCCCGCTCCATATCCGGGAGCAACGGTCCGGCGATCTGCCGCGACACGAAGTGGATGAAAAAAATAACAGTCAACAGAATCACCGGACCGAGGATACGATCCAGGCTCGATTCCTGCCGAACTCTGGGCTGAGACCGCTTATGGCGGGGTGGGCTGTCTTTCATGGCCTGGCTGAACAGGGATCCATCATACTGATCCGGCTCGACCTCTTCCCGGAGCAGAGCCTGTATGCGTGGATTCAGCAGGATGTGCCGGAATGATCAGAACCGGATGCGTCGATAGAAAGAGTTTTCGATGACGAAGCAGAACCCCTTATCGCAGACTTGGTGCGCAAAAGCAAGGCGGGATTGCTTTTGGGGATCCCTGTTCAGCGTCTCTCTCAGCCCTGGAATGATTGTTCCTTAGACCGTTGCCAGCCCCAGGCCTGTACCCTTGTCCCTCTCCTTGGTCGTGAAGAAGGGCTTGAAGATTATGGGGCAGGGTGTGCTCGTCCATGCCCGAACCGGTATCACTGACCGCCAGCAGCACATAGGAGTCGGGTTCAATGTCCACGAGCCGCCGGGCTTGGTTCTCATCGATATAGGCGTTGGAGGTCTCGACGATGGTCTGGGGAGAATCTTGTTTCTTCCGGCCAGAGCGACGACGTGCCTGGGCCCGAAAGTCAGGGCGGCAACTCGGTTTCCCCAGCCGTCGAGATTGACCAGGAAGCACGCTTTTGTGATTGCATTCGTCCCGGAAAAGAACAGATCCGACAATCTGCCGAAATTTGACCCATATCAAATACGAAGACAAGGATCTAGTCTAGTATCGGTGTTCGGATTCCGGACAAATGCCCGGGAACCGCAACCCGAGACCGTAGCAAAATATTGAAGGGGGGGTGAGTATGACCCTGTCCTTGAACCAAAGAGACCAGGAATTGGACGCCGCCCTGCAGAAAAGCGCCAAGACCAACCACATGCGCTGCCTGCAATGCCGGGCCTGTTCCAGCGGCTGCCCTTTTTATGAAAGCATGGACCTGG
>CAZUMF010000324.1:0-5214 GCA_964621385.1 uncultured Desulfohalobiaceae bacterium | reverse complement strand
AGCGACCCCAGCGGCCACGGCCCTGCAGGATATCCTGCACCTCCTGCAGGGTGCGGCGGGCGCCGGCCTGACCCGGTTCGTAAGGATTCAGGACCAGAGCGCTCCAGTCCTGCAGGGCCCAGGCCAGGGTCTGCCCGCAGCCCCGGGCCAGCAGGACCGTCGTTCCTGATGCCGGGTCAGTCTGCAGCTGCAGGGGGGGGGCATCAGGATCAGCTTCCTGTTCCCGGATCTGGATCTGCAGGCCGGCGGCAGGACCTTCCTGCACCCCGGCCAGGGGGAGGCGGATTGCCGTGGCCTGCATGACGCAGTTCAGGACAAGGTCATGCACTGCCTGGCCGAGCTGCGAAGAAAGAGGCGACGAATCGAGCTGGATGAAGAGATGCAGAGTCTTTTCCCGGCCGACATCCGGTTCATCCAGGAACAAGGCGAAGGCGGGATTGAGCAGATCGCAATCAAGAGCCGGGCGGGGAGCAGGCCAGGCCTCTGGCGTGAGGTCCCGGCCCAGGTCGCGCTGGAGTTCCGAACAGGACCGTCCGTTTTGATCCAGGAGCCTGAAGGCTGCGGCCCCGGAGTCCGGCAGACAGATCCGGCTCCAGGTTTTCGGGTGTCTTGGAAAAATCAGGGGACGGCGCAGCAGGCGCAGGAGTTCAGCCCGGCACCGGCTGGAAGATCCGTGCAGCTCCAGGCTGCAGGGACTGGCTCGGATCAGTGCAGCCGGGTATGGGGCCTTGCGGTCGCAGGGGGCCAGTTTCAGGCTCGGGCCGTCCCAGGCCCCGGGCGGGTCCTGGACAAGGAGCAGCGGGCGCTCCAGACGCAGACTTTGCAGAGCCAGGACCGCGTTCAGATTGATCAGTTCGGCCCATTCCTGCGCATCATGCCTTCCCGGCCCGCACAAGACCCTCAGGTTCAGGCAGTCAAAAAACCCGTCCCCGTCCCGGTCCTCAAAGAGCGGGCAGTCATCGGTGAACAGGGTCTGCAGAAGGCAGGTTTCATACGGTTTCGGCGGTGCCTTGGGGGTTTTTGTGCTGGTCATGGGCCTCCCTCGTGGCAAAAAAACTGTGGGTGGACAGAAGCCGCGGCCATCAGTAGCATACTCTGGAACAAAGGCAAGAGTATGCTTACGGGAGGAATCAATTGCGATTGTGCCTTTTCGAAAATCCCGGCGATAGTCCTCCGCTGATACTTTGAAAATGAAAGAAAGCAGATGGTTGTCCACTGATCACACAGATTGACACAGATAGGTTTTCTTTTTGCCTGCCAGGAATAAGAGGCTGGCAGGCAAAGGCCATCGCCATGCCGCATGGCAAAAAGCCTATTGTTACGAAGTCTGAAGCAAGTACAGGCGCAGCATGGCCAATCCCTTCAGCATCCGGGTCAAAGCACTCATCCGGCAGATCCCTGCCGGCAGGGTCTGCACCTACGGTCTGATCGCCGGCGCGGCCGGAAACCGACGGGGCGCCAGGCAGGTGGTCCGGATCCTGCACGCGGCTTCGGCCTCACACGGGCTGCCCTGGCACCGGGTGGTGAACCGGGAAGGTCGGATCGCCCTGCCGCCCGGACGCGGCGGCGAGGAGCAAAAAGTGTTTCTGGAAGCCGAGGGGGTGGTCTTCGATACCGGGGAACGGATTGATTTCCAGCGCTTCCTCTGGATGCCGAACTCGGGTGATCGCTGAACGGATCAGGCTCCGGCCGGTCCCAGGAAATTGAGGAGCATCCGGTTAAAGTCCCCGGACTGCTCCACATTCACCAAATGGGCCGCCTCCGGAATGATCTGCAACCGGGCCTTGGGGATGCGCGTCTGGATTTCTTGGGCATGGGCCACTGTGGTTCCCGGGTCGTGTTCGCCCACGGCCACCAGGGTGGGGGTGGTGATGGAGCCCAGGTGGTCCAGCTGGTCCATGTCCCGGATGGCTTGGCAGCAGGCGCAGAAACCTTCGACCGGGGTGTCCAGGACCATCTGCCGGATGCGGGCCACTTCTTTGGGCAGCCGGGCTTGTCCGGCTTTGGTGAACCAGCGCTCAATGGTGGCGTCGGCCACGGCCTGCATGCCCTGCTCGCGGACCAGGGCGATACGTTCGTCCCAGACGTCCCGGGGGCCCATGCGGGCGGCGGTGGAGCTGAGCAGGAGGGACTTCAGCCGCTTCGGATAGTGCCGGCCCAGCATCTGGCCGACCATGCCCCCTTTGGACAGGCCGCAGAAATAAACCCGGTCCAGATCGAGCCAGTCCAGGAGACCCACCGCATCCCGGCAGAGCATCTCCATGGAATACGGCCCCTCCGGGGCAGCGGACTGTCCGTGGCCGCGGCTGTCGTAGCGCAGCACCCGACAGCCGGCCTCCAGCAGGGCCGGCACCTGGGGGTCCCACATGGAAAGATCCGAGGCCAGGGAATTGGACAACATGATCACCGGCCGGTCTTCAGCTCCGTCCAGGCGGTAGTGAATATGGGTGGCGTTGATGTCGGCTAAGGGCATGGCGGACTCCTAAAGTATACGTATTCAAACTCACTTCGCTGTTCACTGTGCCGATGGTGATCTGCTTGACGGTGCCTGTGCACAGGCATGGATTCAGCCTATGCAAAGACAGCCCTATTGTCTACACTCACAGAAACGATTTCCCTAAAGGAGGTCTATGGACGCCAATCTGCAAACGCTTGTGAACCGCCTGCTCGCCTTTCGGGATGAACGGGACTGGGCCCGGTTTCAGACACCCAAGAACCTGGCCCTGTCCATCTCCCTCGAGGCGGCGGAACTCCTGGAGCAATTTCAATGGAGCGGTGAGGACGATCACCTGGACCGGGAAACGATCCAGGCCCTGTCCGAGGAAGTGGCGGACATCCTCATCTATCTCCTGCTCCTGGCTGAGAAGCTGGACATCGATCCTCTGCAGGCGGCCCATGACAAGATCGAGACAAACGCCGCCAAGTACCCGGCCGAACTGGTCAGAGGCAAAAGCTGGAAATACACAGCATACTGATCTCGTGAACGCCATTCTGCCCCCAATCGCTTCCGACGTCCGACATCCGACATCCGATGTCCGTCCCCCGTCCTCCGCTCCAAGCCCTTACTGGCAGTTCACCCAGAACCCCTCGCCAGGGGTGATCTCTTGCAGCAGGCCAAAGCCCTTGCTCAGGGCATAGGACTCTCCGAAATCGTCCTCTTCCGGCAAATAGATGCTCCAACCGTCTTCCCACTTCCAGAGCGAAAGGATTCCGGTTTGCATGGTCTGAACAGCTTGTTCGATCGGAAGAGACTGGCCGCTGCCGCTGCCAATTAAGTTCCAGTCCAATGTCAGCTCTGGAAACGCGCCTTCCGGGTATGTGCCCTGCACCGTCAGTTGAAACCCCTCCTTGGCATTGACCCAGAAGCCTTGTCTGCTGCTGAGCGTCGTCAACGCGGTAAATCCCTTGGATTGAATATACTCGGCTTCATCCTCCGAAGTCATTCCGGGCAGGGACACCATCCAGGTCTTCCCGTCCCAGGCCCAGATCGAGATGAGCGTTTCCCAGGAATCCGCAAAAATGTCAGCCACTGTACCTGTTGTGGGATCAACCGGGAAAGACAGTAAACTCCAGTCCGCTTGAACATCCTGTGTAAAGGTGGCGTTTGCAGCACTGCCGAAGGTGATGCTTCCGGGAGCGTAGAGGTATCTGTCCTGCTCGAGCCTGCTGATTTTCGCATAAACCTGCCCTGTGGTGCCCGGACTCAAACTCGATGTATCCCAAAGTGTGGAGGCTTCTGCAAAGACAGAGGACGTTGCGTTCTGCTCAAGGGGCGTATCCGTGATCACAGCGAGATCATTGGCATTGTAGGGATTGCGATCGGAATCCAGAGAGAGCGTCAGCATACTTCCCCCCTGATAGTCAAGGACCGTATGATGAAGTTCAAGCGGGGCTCCCACAGGTATGGAATGGCTGCCCACCCCCAAGACCGTCCCTTGGTGGGTAATGTGCACATCCACAACATTCGGCCATTGGGGGTCGCTCCAGGCAAGGTTTTCACGGACGCCGGTCCCTGACAGGAGATGATGGAGTCCTTGCGGTTTCCTTGGTACGTTGTGCCGTATCCGGCTGAAGGCATACCCGGTCCCATTCCCACCGGACTCTTCAGCCGTAAACCAGGCCTTCCGTTCCGTCTCGTCCATGCCGGCCTCACCGTTGTGCACCGTTTTGCCCAATTCAATGGTTCCCTGATACATCAGATAAATATTCCGGTGATTGGCGAAGCTGGCCTGCTCATCGTAATACCCTCCGGGCATGGCCGTCCAAACACGGTTATAGGCCCCTGAAAGAGACATTCCTGTTGGATATTCCTGTTCCTGAAGATACACATCGGCAAAAATAACGTTTTCATAGATCGCAGGCGGCGTATCAATAACCGGCGTCCCCAGTAAGGGCTGCAGATCCTCACTGCTCAAAGGATGCGGATCTAAAGGGGTCAGATGATCGACAACAATTCCTTTTTCACCCAGTAAGCGGGCGAGTTCGCACACCAGGCCTCCTCCACGGCTGTGTCCGACGAGATGAAGGGGCAATTCCGCCAGAGGGGCCTGTCCGTTCTGTGCGCTTATGATTGAGTCCACGACCGTTGCCGCCACATCCTGGGCCGGCGGCCCTCCACTCAAATGGTCGGCAACTGCTGACCAGTCCAGAACAATCAGGACTTCTCCGGAACCACTCGTACTCAAATCGAAATTCCACGGACCGACTTCTGCCGCAAGACCCGTCTCTGATTTCGTGACGGTGATGGTTCCATAATGCTGCTCACCGCCCAGCTGCTCCGTGGAAATGGCCTCCCGCATGGATTCGAGCCAAACCGGTGTTCCGGAGAGCGAAGGATTCCAGCCATGGGTCAGGATGGTCACGCCGGCGGCCGAGGTATCAGTTGGCCAATACAGCATCATGGTCAGAGCCCATAAACACAATAAAAAGCGGTATAGGTAGCGTTTCATCCTTTCCTTCTGTGCAGAAAAATCGGTAGTCTTCCGTCGATACTTTGAAAAGGAAACGAAGCAGAGTATTGCCCACGGATCACACGGATTGACACGGCCCGACTACGCATTGAAGCTTCAGTCTTCGCTTAAAAGCTTCCGTATTCGCTCAGAAACTTCCGTCTTCGCTCAGAAACTTCCGTCTTCGCTCAGAAGCTACGACGTGACAAGACGACGTGACAAGCCGCCGCGGCCAGCGGGAAATTGGCAAGAAAAGAATGCAGAA
>CAZUMF010000323.1:0-5217 GCA_964621385.1 uncultured Desulfohalobiaceae bacterium | reverse complement strand
CTTCCAATGAGGCCTCGGCCCTGGTTACCTGGGCAGCGGCGACTGCGAGCCCGGACTTGGCCGCGAGCTGCTCAGCCTTGGCCGTATCCAGCTGCGATTCCGAGGCCACACCGCGTTTGCGCAGGGTCCGGATCCGTTCGAGTTTCCGCTCGGCAATCTCCAGGGCACTCCCGGCCTCGGAACGATTGGCCCGGGCCACGGCCAGATCGGCTTTTGCCTGGGCCACGGACTGGATATACTCGGCATTGTCCAGCTGGGCCACGTTCTGCCCCCGATCGACCCTGTCCGCCAGGTCCACGCTCAATCGCTCCACGCGGCCCCCGACCTTGGGGGCGACCACGAACTCTGCAGTCGCTTCCAGGGCCCCGCTGAAGGTTCTCCGCAGCTCGATGGAGCCCCGTTCGATCTCAGCCACCTCCACCGGCACGGCCCGGGGCCCCTCGGTTCGCTCCCGAGGTTTTCCCTCTTCCTGCAACCTGGCCACGACCAGCCAGACCAGGCCGACCGCAAGAATCAAAAGCAAGGCCAGACTGAACATTCTCGTTGTGTATTTCATGCCTGAACTCTACAATCCCTTTACAGATCGCGTTTGACGCGATCTGTAAAGGGAAACATCATGCCTTCGAGCCACATGTTCATCAATATCTTCAACACTGTCACAGGACCTCTTCTATACCCCGGAAAACTCATATCGGCAAGTTTTTGGAGGTCGTTGTCGTCCAGATCCTCGAAGACACCTTGCTGGCCTTTCAGCTTTGAAAAGACTGTGGAATGACGAACTCGTTTAGCCCACATGTCTGAGCAGGATATGTATACAATGCCATCAGGATCGCAGGGTGGCGGTGAGACGCAGGGGATGCTGGAGCAGGTCCAGGGCAGGCAGAATGCCCGGCGTGACGACATCCGCGGCCAGCAGGGCCTCCCGGGCAACGCCTTCATCCAAAAGCACGGCGACACCGAGAGCCGCGGCTTCGAGCATGAGCCGGTCGTTGCGGCCGTTGCCCAGGCAGACACAGGATGAGGCGCCTAATCCACGGATATAAGCCAGTTTCTGACCGGCCTGGTCTTCAGAGCCCAAAGTGGTGATGGCGCAGCTCCAGCCGTCTAAGTCTGAGCGGGCCCGGCCGAAAGTGTCCGCAGTGATGACGTGCAGGGAAAGTTCCTTAGAGAGCACTTCAAAGCGCTCCTTGATCCCGGGCATGGGAATGCCGTCGCAGGCCAGGGTCCCGTTGTAGTCCATGACCAGATGTTGCAGTCGCAGCTCGCCAAAATCAGGAATCGTAAGTTCTATCATTTGATCACCTCGATGCTTTCCCGGTTATTGTCCAGGACCTCGCCGATGAGGGCTGCCGATGCAATGTTCGCCTCCTGCAGAGCCTGAACTAGACTCTCGGCCTGGTCCTTGCGCACGCAGATGAGCAGGCCTCCCGAAGTCTGGGGATCATAAAGCACATCCTGCACAACAGGCTTCACCTGTGGTGTGAAACGAATATCGGCCTCACGGAATTCTCTGTTCTTGTGAGCCCCGCCTGTAACGAACCTATGGCGGCGAACTCCAGAGCCTCCGGGATCAGTTGATTTTTTCATTCAATAGCATTATAATGTCATTGAAATAGGAAAACAATAACATTGGACTATAAAAACCTGGCCAATGACCTCGGTGCAGATCAGCGGACCATGTCCAACTATGTGCTCTCTCTTGAGACAGCCCTCCTGTGCCAGAAACTGTATAACTTCTCGTCCAACCTCTTGACAAGCGAGAAAAAAATAAAAAGGCTTTATCTCTCGAATACTGCCTTCACGGCAGCTTTGGAGCCTCGCGTGGACTATTCCCTTTTGGTTGAACAATATTTTGTCAACCGCCTTCACGGCCGTTTTTTCTGGAAGGATCCCCAAAAGAGAGAAGTTGATCTGATTTCCACAGAAAACGATGTGATCCTTCCCCTTGAAGTCAAAATCCGAAAAAAAGTGGACAAACGCGACCTCCGAGGAATGTTTAAATTCATGGAACGTTATCATCTGAACAGAGGGCTCCTGATCACGCTCGATACAGATGAGGTTTATGAAAAGAATGGGAAAAAGATTATTGCGCTTCCCTACTGGCGGTACTGGACATTGATTAAACTGCGCGCAATCAACGCCCCGGTTTGGGGTCGTGATTGGTGCACCACGTCGTCACCAATAGGACTCGCCCGATTGCCTACTCAGCCTTTTCAATGGGATAATCCGCCCCCCTCCAGGCAAAGATCCCGCCAGGCTGGCGATAGACGTTCTTGTAGCCGAGCTTGACGGCCCAGGCGGCACCATTGTGGCTGCGGGTGCATTTGACGAAACCGCAGTAAATCACGATCGTTTTGTCTTTATCGTCGCCCAACAATTTTTTGTAATCTGCCAGGGTCTTACCCCCGGTTTTTTTGCTGTCCCACTCCTTCATGTCCGGTATGGGGAACAGAAATTGGACCGCACCCGGCACATGCTGTTTTTTGTAGCTGTCTTCATAGGGCATGGTATCCACGATCAGCATCTCTTTTCCGGAATCGATCCATTTCTTGAGTTCTTGGGTGGTCACCACATCGTAGCCCCCGCGCTGAACTTCGCGGACCAGTTTGACCGCACCGGCTTCCTTTTCCAGTTCCTTTTCAAATTTGTTGTCCAGAAAAGCCCCGGCAGGAGCGGCCATCCCGGCCACTAGTCCCACAATCAGAAACATTTTCAACACAGTTTTACATGTACGCATCTTCCTTTCTCCTTTTGTTGAATAGTTGATGAACCATAAGCATGAGGCCGGCCGGCCGTAAGGCACGATACCGGCGCCAACCATATAGAAAAAGAACTCCGGCCAGCATGACCAGATCACGAAACAGGGACAGTCTCAGACCATGAAAAGCCTCGGCTTCGGGATCTTCAGGACCGAAACAACCGCAGTCCACATCCAGTCCCATCCAGATGCCGTAACCAAGCACCACCATAAAAAGCAGCAGCAGGCCGGTCATCAGCGCCAGACTCCCGCGGATGTCGAACAGCAGGCCGATACCGGCCATCACCTCCAGGAGCGGCAAAGCGATCGCCACCGGCATGAGCAGCCCCTCGGGGAGGATGCCATAGGCCTCGATCAAGACCGCGAAGACTTCCGGTTCCAACAACTTGGTACCGCCGGCATGGATGAATATGCCGCCCAGGGTCCAGCGGCAGAGTGTATAAAGCCAGTCCATCGTTTTCATTGGATCACAACATCTTTAGATGCGCTTCAATTCGCACCCGCAATTGTTCGGTATCACTTTCCGAGTAGCCTTCTGTGTTTTCAACCAATTCCGCGGGGTCTGACCCGGCTGGTTTGTGGCTTCAATTCCCTTTTCAGTCGCTGCTTGAGAAGCAGTCGATTCAGGTAGGTCAAAGGTGGCCGGGTT
Source organism: uncultured Desulfohalobiaceae bacterium (assembly GCA_964621385.1). Lineage (GTDB taxonomy): Bacteria > Desulfobacterota > Desulfovibrionia > Desulfovibrionales > Desulfothermaceae > JAABTT01. The sequence goes on along the minus strand of CAZUMF010000323.1, from coordinate 1,810 downwards.
ATCTTCAGATTGCCGCTCAAGGTCATCTCGGGACGGTACAGGAGATCGGCGATGTGGACCGTCGGCGCCACCCGGCCCAAAGAACCGGTGCACCCCGCGCAGTAGGCCACCAGGGTCCGGCCGGCAGTTTCCTGCTCACGAATAGCTGCCCAAGCATCGGCCAACACGGGTTTCACGAAACCGACCTGACCGCCCTCCCCACAGCAGACCGTGCGCCGGCCCCGGTGTTTCATCTCTTGGACCGTCAGTCCGAGTTCGGACAACAGGCCGCGGACGGCCTGATGAACCTTCGTTTCGCTGCGCAGGGCACAGGGGTCGTGCACGCTGATCTGGCGCCCACAGTTTTGCCTTGTTGCCCTGAAACCATTGGCGTGAATGGTTTCATAAACCGTGCTGACGGACAGGCCGTTGCTGTATTGCTGGAAAATTTTGTAACAGTTGGGGCAGGCGACCAGGACCCGCTTCACACCGCGGCCGGACAGATAATGGGTCAACTCGCCGAATACAGCCTTGAAATGAGCTTGGCGTCCCAGGTCGTGTGATGGCTTGGCGCAGCAGTCGAGGACCATACCCAATGCCGGAATGGTTTTTTGCAGGTCCTGGAAAAGGCGCATCGTGACTTCCGGCCGGGTGCCCGGCAGGGTGCATCCCGGGAAAAACACGGTGTCGCAGCCTTGGGGCAGGCCGTACCATGAAAACAGGGGCGAAGTGCCGCGTTTCTCATAACCTAAAATCGCAGCGTATTTCGATTCTTCGAAATGCCCGCCGTCCCCGTGGAGTCGGCGGATGTCCAGAAACAACCCGCACGGATCGATCTTTTCCGGGCAGACGGCGGTGCACAGGCTGCACAAGCTGCACTCGTAAGCGATGGCCTGATGCTGAGCTAAGGAGAAGTCGAAACCGGCCGCGATCGCCCTGGGGGTGCCGTAATGAGACAGGAAACCACAGGCTTTGCTGCAGGCCCCGCAATCCGTGCAACGCTCGCGGATATCCTTCAGATGAGTTTCCACCATCGGAGGTGTTTTTTCGATAACCCCTGTGGAAAGGGGGGCAATTTCCGAGCCCTTGTGCCATCGCCGGCGGTACAATTGCAACAGTCGCCGCATCAGCAGGGGGAAAATCCCGAGCAACGCCAGCGACACGATCAGTCCCGGGGAGAAGATGCCGCTTACCGATTCGATCCGGCCGAGCTGACTTCCGGCGTTGACGAAAACCATCGTGCCCGGCAGCATGCCCAGCTGGGATACCCAGTAAAAGGTCCACAGGCGCATGGAGGTGAGCCCCATCACCAGGTTGATGACAAAAAAAGGGATGACCGGCATCAGGCGCAGAGCGAACAAATAAAAAGCCCCCTCCGTCTGAATGCCGGCGTTGACCTTTTTCAGCTTTTCACCGAATCGGCGCTGGACCCCGTCCCGCAACAAATACCGGGACAGCAGGCAGGCCAGGCTCGCGCCGATGCTGCTGGCAAAGGAGATGATGATGGTCCCGGTCAAGACGCCGAAGAGCGCGCCCGCCGCAAGACCCAGAACGACGGCACCCGGCAGGTTGAGAGCCACCACCGGGATGTAGACGGTCGAAAAGACGGCAATCGCCGCCATCGGATGTTGATGGTAGGCTTCCTGAAGGCTTGCTTGCTGCGCTTTTACGCTCTCAAGTGATAAGTGCCGATGCAGCCCGGTGGTAAAAAACAGGATGACCAGGACGGCAATCCCTCCCACCAGAAGGAGGCGTTTATACTTTAGCATCTACTTTTTTTCCGTTTCATAGGGCCATTCATGCCTTTTTCGAGAATCAGCAGGCGGTTTTC
>CAZUMF010000322.1:0-5294 GCA_964621385.1 uncultured Desulfohalobiaceae bacterium | reverse complement strand
AAGGAGCAGCCAGGCACAGAGCGGGCCAAGCGTCCAGAAAAGTGGTGTATGTCCATTCATAGGGATTCAAGGATGCAGCTGTGGGTCTTGACAAAGCAGGACGCCGTTTGTATACAGAGTATTCTTATATAGAATACAGAACAAGGGGAATAGTCTCAGAGATCAATACAGTACGCGTAAATTTGAGGGGATTCTCGGACATTTTTTGAGGTTTCAGGTGTCGGGTGTCAGGGTTTAACGCCTTGATATAGCTTTATCTTTCTTTGCCTCGTATGAAACTTCATTTTTCTTTGTTTCTTCACTGATCAAACTGGCAGTCGTTGTTTTAAATGAACAGCATAACAGCTCAGTCGTATATTGTGTTAAATATCAAATAATTATATGTCAGCCCTGCCAGCGGCAGGGCTGACACCAGAAATCAGAAACCAGAAACCAGCAGCCAAAAGAATGTCCAATGTGAACACCATTCCGTACATTGTTCATTGAAAAACGTTAAGATTCAGCGTCGCAATCTCTGTAAGACGTCTGAGTCTCGTGCTTCGCCATGAAATTGTCCACGCGCAGTCGGTACGGTACACGCTTGATGCTCGAACTGGCCAAACATTACGGCCGGGGACCGATGCATCTGAGCGAAGTGGCCGCCCGCCAGGCCATATCCGTGAAGTATCTCGAGCAGTTGATCATTCCCTTGAAACGCCAGGGCTTGATCCGGAGCATCCGCGGACCAAAAGGCGGGTATGTCTTGAGCCGGGCCCCGGAGGCAATCACCTTTGCCGCGATTGTCCGGGTTCTCGAAGGCCAGGGCGGTATGACCGCGTGTGTGGACAACCCGGAGACTTGCGAAAAAGCACTCTCCTGCCCTGCCCGGGATGTCTGGCTCCGGGCCAGCAAATCCATGTATGACCTGCTGGAATCCATGACCCTGGCGGATACGCTTGCGGTCTGCGACGATCACCACCCGGCAGATGGATCATGATCACTCTAGCCCGGCGGTCAAGCCCATGCTTGTGAACCACCGGCTTGGGAGTGGTGCGTGAGCCGTTGTGTGATCTCCGCCACAGGAAGGGCCGGGCTGAAATAGTAGCCCTGATAGGCGTCGCAGTTTGTTTGCCGCATGAACTCGAGCTGTTCTTCGGTTTCAATGCCCTCGGCGATGATTTTCAGGTCCATGATTTTCCCCAGGGAAAGGATGGTGTGGACGATGGCCTGATCATTGGTATTGTCCGGCAAAGAACGAATAAAGCTTTTGTCGAGTTTGAGGGTGTCCACCGGCAGATTCCTCAGGGTGCACAGGGAGGAATTGCCGACGCCGAAATCGTCGATGGCGATGAGGATGTTCAGATCTTTGAGGCTCTTGAGCACTTCCATGGCAACCTGGGCATCGTCCGTAAGGCTCGATTCCGTGATTTCCATCTGCAGAAATCGGGGATCAAATCCGGTCTGATCCAGTACTTCTTTGATTTTGGACAACAGTTCCCGATCACGGAATTGAATCGGCGATAAGTTCACGGACATGAACAGTGGCTCCGGACAGAGGTCCTGCCAGGCTTTGGCCTGGAGGCAGGCCGTGTACAGGACCCATTTTCCAATGGGGATGATCAGCCCCAGGTCTTCGGCGATGGGGATAAACTGATTTGGGGCCACCAGACCCCGCTGGGGATGCCTCCATCGGATCAAGGCCTCCATCCCGGTGATGGTTCCGGATTGGACACTGCAAATCGGCTGGTAAAACACCTCGAATTCGTTTCTGTCCAGGGCCTGGCGCAGGTCGGACTCCAGGCGAAGCCGAATGGAGGAATCGGAGTTCATGGCCTGCTGGAAAAAACGATAGCTCTTTTCCGGCTCCGGTTGGTTTTTCAAGGTATACATGGCGGTTTCCGCCCTGTTGACCAGGGTTTCGAAGTCGTCCCCGTCCGCGGGAAAGACGCTGATCCCGATACTCGCGCCGAGATTGAGCTTCTCGTTATTGATGATAAAGGGCAGGGATATCTGGACCAGGAATCGATTGGCCACGGTGGCCGCCAACCTGGGAAGCGAGATATTGATCAGAGCGATGCTGAATTCATCTCCGCCGAGATATCCCAGGAGATCGGCTTTTCTGGCGGTTGCCTCCAGGCGGCGGGCCACCATTGTCAACAATTCGTCACCGGAGAGATAGCCATAGGTTTTATTGATAGACTTGAAGTTGTCCAGATCGATATACAAAAATCCAATATTGAATTGGAAGCGTTTCGCCTGTTCCATGGCGTGTTCCAGTTTCTTCTTGAATAAAAACCGATTGGGCAGGCCGGTCAATCGATCGAAGACTTCCGTGACAATGGGTGTGTTATCAGAACCGTGTGCTGACACCTCCCCCTGGGCCATGAACAGGTAGACGGCAGCCGATTCGCAATGCCTGGTCTGGATGCGTTTGACCGAGACCTTGAGCAGGTGAAGCGTGTTTTTTCCTTTGAGAAACAGTTCGCCCTGCCAAACCGGATCGAGCCGGACCCTGGTCCAGAATGCCTCAAAATCGGGTGCGGCGTTGTCCGGGAGGCTCAGGAAATGCCGAATGCTTTTGCCCAGCAGTTCCCGGTCGTCATACTGGAGATGCTCCAGACATTGCTGATTGACCAGGAGAATGGTTCCCTGGACATCGGTCACGAACATGTTTTCCGGATGATGCAGAAAAAGATCCGTGTACAGGGAATCGAGGGAATTCTTGCTTTTCATGAACAATGCTGATTGGGACGTGGATTGCATGATTCGACTTTTCACTGTAGCATTCGCGGGATCTTCTCTGATTTCAACCCTCCTGTCAAGGAGCCGTATTAGGAGTCCTTTTGTATGGAACTTTTTGATACAGTCCACATCGAGCTCCAACTGGACCGGGTCCAGAAACAACTTCATTTCGAAGACCCGGTCAGAATGCAGGGCCTCATGGACACGGCCCTGCGGCTCATGGATCCCAAAGCAGGATACGATCAGGCCTATCCTGCCGCACACCACGAGCGCTCCGTATTGATCGCCGATCAGGAATTTCAGAGCGACGTGCTCAGAAAAAATCTGGATGAGGTGGGACGGGTCTTTCCTTTTGTCATCACCCTGGGGCCGGCCCTGGAAGACGAAGCCGCCGGACGGGAAGACCTCCTGGACCGCTACCTGCTGGATAAGATCGGCGACCTGATTTTGCGTCAAACCAGCCGGCAGCTGCAGGAGCATCTGCAGACGCGGTATCACATTCCTAAGCTTTCCAGCATGAGCCCGGGGTCTCTGCCGGACTGGCCCATCTATGAGCAGGAAAAGCTCTTTGCCCTGCTCGAGGACGTGCCTGGCCGCCTGGGGGTGCGCCTGAACGAGAGCCTGTTGATGATCCCCCGCAAGTCCATCTCCGGATTGTATTTTCCGACGGAGATCAGTTTTTTCAGCTGCCAGCTGTGCCCCAGAAAACACTGTGAATCCCGGAAAGCGGCCTTTGATGCCGCCAAGGCCAAAGAATACGGGACGGCTGAAACCGGCTCGTGAGGTGTCGGTTCATCACTGTCATAGAAAACAAGAATATGTGTTGCTCCGATGGAGTTGAAGTCCTTGTCATAGAAATTGGAAATTGGAAATTGGAAATTTGATGAGGCGTAATAGAACACTCTGCTTTTCTGCATTCTTTTCTTGCCAATTTCCAATTTCGAATTTCCAATTTCCAATTTCGTAGTAAACCTGGAACATTCGGGTTGCATGCGGAGCCCGCTTTGGACAACGCAGTAGCACTGTATCATGCTCAAGCACAGCTTTTGTCATCTGCCGGGTATCGGACCCAAAAAGGAACACAGGCTCTGGGAAAGGGGGATTCTGACCTGGGAGGATTTTCTGGCGGCCGGCTGCCGTTCTGGGGCGGCTGGAAACCAACAGGAACAGCTCCTCCGGGTTCGCGACTCCCTCCGGCAACTCGGGCACAACAATGCCGAATATTTTGCCGCTCTCCTGCCGCGATCAGAAATGTGGCGGCTTTTCGGAACCTTTCAGGACCAGACCGCCTATCTGGATATTGAAACCACCGGTACGGGACAAGGGCTGGACCATATCACCTGCATCGGCCTGTATGACGGTCATGAAATCCAGAGCTTTGTCCACGGCAGGAACCTGGAGGCCTTTGCCGATCGGATTCTGGATTACAAGCTGCTGGTCACCTTCAACGGCTCCTGTTTCGACATCCCCTTTATCGAGCGGGAGTTGCAGATCCGGTTGCCGGCAGCCCATATCGATCTCCGGTTTTTGCTCAAAAGTCTCGGCTATGCCGGGGGCCTGAAGTCCGTGGAAAGACAGTTCGGTCTGGATCGGGGCTGTCTCAGCGGGGCTGACGGTTTTCTGGCGGTGCTGCTCTGGGAGCGGTTTCAGACCACGGCCGATGAACGGTTTCTGGAAACCCTGCTGGCCTACAATGCCGACGATGTGATCAACCTGGAAATCCTCATGAGCAGGGCCTATCAGCTCAAACAGGCCGCATGCCCCATTGATTTCGAGTCCGGCCCCGAGGTCCTCCATCCCTTCCCCAATCCCTATACGCCGCATGTCGATGTCCTGGAACCTTTTCGGATGTGGGGCTGAGGGCATCCCGGGAGCGCGATCATGGATTCAGTTGACAAGGGTCAAAAAAAGTGCAGTCGATCCGTCTGAGGTCGACTGAACCCTTTTGGTTAGGGACAGATCTGCGTACAGGAGGCGGGTTGTGCAGCCCCGGTCCGGGTCAGCTCCGTGCAGATGGCACAGGCTCCGATCCAGCGCCTGGCCGCCCGCTTGTTGCGAAACAGGCGGATCTGTTCAGGGTAGTGCAAGGTCTGGGCAAACACGCGTAAGATCCGCAACAAGCCATGATCGAGCTCATTGGGACAGAACAGGGCGGTTCGCGCCGGATGCCTCGTCTGTCTCTGTCCTGATTCAGCGGCCGGGCGGATGGACAAGCCTCCGGCCTCATCAGGTTCAAAGCGCAAGCACCCTGAGGCAAAATCCCAGAGTGTGAGGATGGGCGATTCCAGGTGCCCGGCCTGGAGGTGCTGTTCGATATCTGCAGCGCTGATCGCTCCGCGAATGGTCAGAACCCGGAGGCGTCGCTGCAATTCATGGGTAGTGTTGATATTTGCCATGGCAATCCGCAGTATTTTTGACAGAAATTCAATCCGATTGCCCGCCTGATGTCAAGACCGGATGTATGGACCTGGATGGTTTGGCTTGACAAGTCGGCGATTGCCGCTTACACCTGAAGGGTCATCGGGCAATTAGCTCAGTCGGATAGAGCGCCAGCCTCCGGAGCTGGAGGCCGC
>CAZUMF010000321.1:0-5358 GCA_964621385.1 uncultured Desulfohalobiaceae bacterium | reverse complement strand
AAGTATTCCAGTATGGCCACGGCTGCATCGCGCACCATTTTTTCGTCTTCGGCCAGGAGGATCACGCCCCCTTTTGCCATTTTCCCCTTTTCTTTGACATCCGGGACAGGAAGGGCCTCGGACGACAACGGGAGAAAAACCTGGAATGTACTGCCCTGCCCCGGTTCGCTTTCCACCGTGATGCACCCGCCTGCGGCCTTGACAATTCCCAGACTCACGGCCAGCCCCAGCCCCCGGCCGGTAAACTTGTCCGTGTAAAACGGGTCAAAGATCCGGGCGATGGTCTGGGCCTCCATTCCGCACCCATCATCCGCCACCATAAGACAGGCGTACCCCTCTGTCGAAGCCTGCCAGTCCACGGGAAATCGATGGACATCCGTAATATCCTCTGCCTTCAGGGTAGAAACCGACACCCGGAGGCTGCCTCGCGTATCGCCCATGGCCTCCCAGGCATTGGTGAGCAGGCTTTGAAGCACCTCGCCCAGCTGGGCCGGATCCGCCTTGACCACCGGACCCGGCAGGTGAATATCGGTTTTGAGGGTGATCCCATCTGGGACCTCTGTATTCAGCGCTGTCAACCGCGCTTCACAGGTCTGAGAGAGATCCATCGGTTTAGGTCTGGAGGGTGTCTGGCCCAGCAAGGTGAGCATCAGTTGGCTCATATCCGCGGCACGCAGGGTCGCGTGCTCGGCTTCGGCCAGCATGTGGGTGATATCTTTTCCTTCTGTCATCTCCATTCGGGCCAGTTCAAGGTTCCCTGTGACCGCGCCCAGCATGTTGTTGAAATGATGGGCCACGGCCCCGGCCATACGGGAAAGACTTTCGGCCTTTTCGATCTGGTGAAGCCGTTGCTCCAGACGGCGGCGCTCCGTAATGTCTTGAATCAGCACCAAAAAACCACATGGCGACGGTTCTTCATCCGTCATCATGGGCGTAATCAACACATACAGAGACGTTTTTCCTCGCTTGGAGGTTTGATAAAGGCCAGCATCTCGGACCTTTTCAAAATCAAACTCAACTTCATATTGCACGATTTCGCCGTCAAGCAGTCGTTCCTTTTGTTTACGGCCTACATTGGGGTCCTCAAACAGCTGAAAACCCTGGATTTCCGTTGTATCGAAAATACCGAAGATGTTCAAAGCAGTCTGATTGGCGCTCAGCAGACGACCCGATGCATCATAGATTTCAATACCGATGGGTGCCAGTTCAAAAATGCTGCGAAACCATTGTTCAGAGGTACGAAGCTCGGTAATATCCGTTCCCGCACAGACCTCATATTCCACCTCCCCCTTTTCGTTCAGCTTGGGGGTCTTGGTGACGGCGATCAGCCGCTCTTCGCCGTCCGCATTGGGGACCCATTCTTCCGTATGGACCGGTTTTTTAGTCTCAAACACCTCGACGTTGGAAGCCTTGCAGACCTCGGCCACTTCTTTTGGGACAAATTCCTCTAACCGTTTGTGGGCAACCTCTCTCACATCCAGCCCCAGGAAATCCGCATGGGTCCGATTCAGCCGGCCATAGGTCTCTACATCTGTCAGGTACCATACCTGGGTGTCAATGGTGTCTAAGAGCAGACGCTGCTCCTGGGATTTTTTCTCCAGGATCTCTTCAATTTGTTTGCGTCGGGTAATATCCACAAAGGATATCAAGGTGGCCGGCTCGTCCTGGTATTGGATATGGGCGGCATGGAGCAGGACCCATACGAGGGAGCCATCCTCGTGTATCAGACGGAATTCATCGGTTTGGGGTACTTGTGTTTCGTTGAGTCTGCTCACATAGTTTCGGAAGAATCGAATCCGGTCTTCCGGATGGACCAGTTCATTGAGTTGATCCGGGTTCATGTTCTGAAGTGCTTCAGGGGAATGACCGGTCAACTGGGCCATGGCCGGGCTTGCGAACAGGATCCGAAGCGGGTCTTCCCTGGCAACAACCACCCCCTGAAGAGACCCCTCCACCAGGGCACGGTATTTTTCCTCGCTGGCCCGGAGCTGAAGGGTCCGTTCCTCCAGCAGATCCTCCACCCGCAGCAGGGCCCGTTCCCGACGCGCCCGGGCATAGACTTCCAGGAGATAGGCCGGATCAAAAGGCATGCGAAGATAGGCGGCCGCCCCCTGCTTCATCCATTTGAGGGCCAGCTGGGGGTCCGGATCATCTGTTATCATAATGCAAATGCAGTCGGGACGGATACTGCGAAAATCGCCGATCAATGTGTCGCCGGGACCGTCCGGCAGACCAGAATTGATCATGGCCAGATCATATATCCGCACCATGAATCGTTCTCCAGCCTCCTGGAGCGTAAAAACGGCATCGGTCCGGTACCCTTCAGCAGCAAAGGCCTCTTTGAGGATACCCACCAGGGACTCATTGTCGCTAACAATCAGGACACGCTGTTGGTCTTTGGGCTGACCGCCAGCTATAAGGGATAGTGCTGTTTCAGTGAACCGCTTCGGGTCCGCTGGCAGGGGCAGAAAGGCGTCCGCATTCAAATCAGCAGTGATGCGGGACACCTCATCGCCGGCAAAGGTGGCCGAAACCACCAAAATGGGCACCGGATTAAAGGCCGCATATTCGGGCGAGCGCAGCAGGCGGCAGAACCGCCAGCCGTCCAGGCCGGGCATGTACAGATCCGTGACAACCAGGTCCGGGGGCGCGGCCCTGTCCATGGCCAGCAGGGCTGCCTCTGCATTTCCAAAGCCCTGGACCTGAATCCCGGCGTTTTCCAGCAAACCGGTCAGGAGGGTAAGCTGGGTCCTGTCATCGTTGACCACCACAGCGGTTTTGGGTTGCTCGTTGTAGGTTTTTCCTTTATGGGTCATTTCCAATCCTTTTAAACGTATTGGACAGGGCATCGTTCGTAGGGGCACGGCATGCCGTGCCCCTACGTCATTGCCTTTTTCAATTGTAAAAATTGGTTTTCCAATTCCGGCATCAATCGGGTTAATGTTTCCGTGTCTCCGGCCTTGCCGGCCTTTTCCATTTCAAAGGCTCCCTCCCGCAAGGCCTCGGCGCCAATGTTGGCCGCCGCCCCTTTGATCTTGTGGGCCTGTGCACCGGCCTCGTCTGAGCTGCACTGCTCCACCTGCTCCCGCAACGTGGTGATCTGATTGGGTGTATCCTCCAGAAACACGCCGATGACCGCCTCGGTCAGGGACTCGTCTCCCATCATCTGCTCCAGCAGAAACGACTTGTCGAAGACGGTGGATGCTTGAAACTGGAAAGTTGAAACTTGATCCTGCTTCCCTTCAGTTTCCGGCCCCCCTAAACACGGCATCTTGGATGAGTTTCGAGTTTCGTCTGACAGCCATTTTTCCAGTATCCCGGCGACGGCATCAGGGCTGACCGGTTTGGCCACATAATCGTCCATCCCTGCATTGAGACATTTTTCCCGGTCGCCCTCCATGGCATGGGCTGTCATGGCAATGATGGGGACGCTTCCAGTTTCCTTCCCCCGGTTTCGTATTTCCCGCGTCGCGGTGAGCCCGTCCATGACCGGCATCTGAACATCCATGAAGACCAGGTCATAGGGAATGGTTTCCAGGGCCTTGACCGCCTCGGCCCCGTCCGCCACCGCGTCGGCACGAACTCCCAGCTTTTTGAGGATGCCCAGGGCCACCTGCTGGTTGGTGATGTTGTCTTCCGCCACAAGAATCCGGCCCCGGTAACCCTCAAACCGGTTCACGCGTTCCTTAACCGGGGGCTGTATCGCTGAAACGCTGTCCCTGCCGGACCTCGATGCATCCCGGGACAACGCCAGCCTCAGAGCAGCCTGGAGTTCATCGTGCCGGATCGGTTTGGTCATGCGGGCAGCAAAGTGGGCCCCTTTGTTTTGTCCTGAGTGCGGCTGTACGCCGAGGGAGGTCATCATGATCAGCCGGACAGCCTTTAGAGCTGCATCCGACTGGATCTTTCGGCCCAGGGTCTCGCCGTCCATGCCGGGCATTTGCATGTCCAGGACAGCCACATGATAAGGGTCGCCTGACCCCGCGCCTTCCTCAAGCATGTTCAGTGCTGCGGCCGCATCCGGGGCCTCAAAAGCCCGCATGCCCCAGGATCGGGTTCGCCGCACGAGAATCTCTCGGCTGGTGGCATTGTCATCCACCACCAGGATTTTCACCCCTTGCAGGTCTGCCGGGGCTTCGGCTATATCCGCGGTCATGCCGCGCGGTCTCTCAAGGCGCACTGAAAACCAGAATTCAGAGCCTTTCCCTTCTTGACTTTTGACCCCGATCTGGCCCCCCATCATCTCCGTGAGCTGCCTGGAGATGGCCAGCCCCAGTCCGGTCCCCCCGAATTCCCGGGTGGTAGAGGCATCCACCTGCATGAATTCCTCAAAGAGCGACCCGATTTTGTCCCCGGGAATGCCGATCCCGGTATCCCGCACATAGAACCGTAGCTCTACTGCTTTTTCTGTTTCCGATCCCAAGTCCACCCGGATGCTGACTTCCCCGGAAGGCGTAAACTTGATGGCATTGCCCACCAGATTGGTGAGAATCTGGCGCAGCCGGCCCGGGTCCCCTTTGAGCTGGGTGGGCACAGCCGGATCCATGGTGGAAAACAGCTCCAGGCCCTTTTCATGGGCCCGGATCGCCATGGTAGAGGCAAAGTCGTCCAGGAGTTCCTGCAGATCAAATTCCAGCGTCTCCAGGTCCAGCTTTCCGGCCTCGATCTTGGAAAAATCGAGAATGTCATTGATCAGGGAGAGCAGGGATTCCCCACTGGACCGGACCACTTCCGCATACCGGCGCTGCTCATCGGTCAGGTCCGTGTCCAGCAAGAGACCGGTCATGCCGATGACCCCGTTCATGGGGGTGCGAATCTCGTGGCTCATGTTGGCCAGAAATTCACTCTTGGCCGCACTGGCCATCTCCGCCTCAGCCGCCATCTGGTTGGCCTGGGCCGTGGCCTCCTCCAGTTCACGTTCCACCTGTTTCTGCTGTGAGATGTCCACAAATGTCTCCAGGAGATATTCCTGGTTGTCGATCCACAGCCGCGTCACGGTCTTGAGTACCGGCACCGTGTCACCACCCCCAGTCTGAACGGAGCGTTCCGCATTATCCATTTCCTGGCCCAGGTCCAGCACCGGGCATCTCCCCGCCTCAGCCGGACACATGTATTCGGTGCAGGGCCTGCCGATCACGTCTTCCTCCCTTGCCCCGATCAACCGAAGTGCCGCCGGATTGGCATCCTCAATAACCCGGTTATCGGTGTGCACCAGCATAATGCCCGCCTGCACCGAATCCATGACCGCACGGACCCGGGCATGGGCGCTTTTGACCGCCTCTTCGGCTTTTTTCCGTTCCGCTATATCTGAATAAACCGCATAACCGCCTGCAATCCTGCCTTCCACATATACCGGCC
>CAZUMF010000320.1:0-5405 GCA_964621385.1 uncultured Desulfohalobiaceae bacterium | reverse complement strand
TGCCATGCCGCAAGGCGATGGCATTTGCCTGCCGGCCTCTTATTGCCGGCAGGCAAAAAGAAAACCAATCTTGCCACGGCGAAGCTTCAATGCGTAGTCGGGTCGTGATCATTCGTGAGCATTCGTGGACAACCATCTGCTTTCTTTCATTATCAAAATATCCGTGGAAAACTACCCAAGGGGGGACAGGCAGTAGGATTTGTTTTGAGATTTTTTCCAGGTTGACAACGGACTGACCTGTCTTTAAACTAGTCTGAAACTAGTCTGAGGAGTTCTGCTATGGACACAGTCGGAGCCTATGAAGCCAAGACCCATCTTCCCAAGCTGCTAGATCGCGTTTTCAAGGGCGAACGGATAATGATCACCAAGCATGGCGTGCCTATCGCTGTATTGCACCCGCCCGGTCCTGAGAGGAAAGCGGACATGAAATCGATAGTTGCAGAATTGAGAAAATTTCGTGAACAACACCACCTTGAAGGGCTCTCGATACAAGAGATGATTGAGGAAGGGAGGCGCTAGGTGGATACTGCTTTCGTGGTGGATGCCTCTGTTGTCATGTCCTGGTGTTTCACAGACGAATCAAATGCTTACGCTGATTTGGTTTTGGACAAACTGACCGGGGCAGTCGCGGTGGTTCCTGCAATCTGGCCTTTGGAAGTGGTCAATGTTCTGTTGGTTGGCGAAAGACGAAATCGGCTCAAGGAATCAGACAGCCTTCGATTTCTCGCCTTGTTGTCTCAGCTTCCCATTGTGGTGGATTCTGAACAGCCGGAGGGGATGAATGAGCTTTTGGCCTTGGGACGGACACAAAATCTGTCCAGCTATGACGCCTCGTATCTTCTTTTGGCAATGAGAAGGGGCTGTGCTTTAGCTACGCTGGACGACAGGCTGCTTCAGGCTGCTGCAAAGCTCGGAGTCCCTCTCCTCTAGTTCTGCCGAAGCCCGGACTCTTGAGGTGCGGGTGCCGGTTCTTTCAGACGGTCGGTCCTGCGTGAGGGGGGAGTTTTTTGCGAAGGAGGCACGAGAGAAGTGGTAGCGAGGGAGGGATTTGAACCCCCGGCGCTGCGGATATGAGCCGCATGCTCTGACCACCTGAGCTACCTCGCCACCCGACGTTTGCGTAAGAAGTGATCTATATATTTTTCTCTTCAAAAGATCAAGAGGGGGCGCGACATATTTTTTTTCTATGAAATTTTAAACACTTAAATAAAGATGTTGCTGTTTTTTCCGGATTGCGGTAGGATGTCTCCGGAGACGCCATGAACGAGATGCAGTCCATTTCCTTTGAATTGACAACGGAATTCGAGCCAAAGGGGGATCAGCCCCAAGCCATCGAAGCCCTGGCCGACAATATTGTGCAGGGAGTTCCGGCCCAGGTCCTTTTAGGGGTGACCGGTTCGGGCAAAACCTTTACCATGGCCCAGGTCATCGCCCAATGCGACCGGCCGGCCCTGGTCATGGCCCCGAACAAGACCCTGGCCGCCCAGCTCTACAATGAATTCAAGCAGCTCTTCCCCAACAATGCGGTTGAATACTTTGTGAGCTATTACGACTACTATCAGCCGGAAGCCTATGTCCCGCAGTCCGATACCTATATTGAAAAAGATTCGTCCATCAACGACAATATCGACAAGCTGCGCCACGCCGCCACCTATTCCCTGCTGACCCGGCGGGATGTGATTATTGTGGCCTCGGTCTCCTGCATCTACGGCCTAGGTTCACCGGATTACTACCGCAAGATGGTGGTTCCGGTGGGCATCGGCCAGGAGATGACTCTGGAAGATCTCATGGACCGCCTGGTGGGCATTTATTACGAGCGCAACGACTATGATTTTCACCGCGGGACGTTCCGGGTTCGCGGGGATGTGCTGGAGATCATCCCTGCCTATCGCCGGGAGCAGGCCCTGCGCATTGAATTTTTTGGCGACGAAGTGGAGTCCATCAGGGAAATCGACCCTCTGACCGGCGAGATCCTGGGCAGCCTGGACAAGACCCTGATCTATCCGGCCAGCCACTATGTCTCGGATCAGGACAATCTGGCCCGGGCCAGGGAAGACATCCTGACGGAGCTGCAGGAGCGGCTGGCCAGGTTCAAGGCTGAAAACAAGCTGGTGGAGGCCCAGCGTCTGGAACAGCGGACCATGCTCGATCTGGAGATGATCCAGGAGCTTGGCTATTGCAACGGGATCGAAAACTACTCCCGCCATCTGGACGGCCGCAGCCCGGATAGCCCGCCATCCTGTCTGCTGGATTACTTTCCGGACGACTTTCTGCTTTTTCTGGATGAATCCCATGTCTCGGTCCCCCAGATCGGGGGGATGTTCAATGGAGACCGCTCCAGAAAGCGGACCCTGGTGGAATACGGGTTTCGTCTGCCCTCGGCCCTGGACAACCGGCCCCTGAGCTTTGAAGAATTTCTCCAGCGTTTGAACCAGACCATGTTTGTCTCGGCCACTCCCGGAGACTGGGAGATCGAACGCTCCAGCGGGATTGTGGTGGAGCAGATCATCCGGCCCACCGGGCTGGTGGACCCGGAGATCTCCGTGCGTCCTCCCGAAGGGCAGGTCGAGGACCTGCTCTTTGAGTGCAAACAGAGGCAGGCCCGGGATCAGCGGGTCCTGGTGACCACCCTGACCAAACGTCTGGCCGAGGACCTCACGGAATTTTTCCAGGGCAACGGGGTCCAGGCCAAATATCTGCATTCGGACATCGACACCCTGGAGCGGGTCTCCATTATCCAGTCCCTGCGCCAGGGGGAATTTTCGGTCCTGGTGGGGATCAATCTCCTGCGGGAAGGACTGGATATCCCGGAGGTCTCCCTGGTGGCCATCCTGGATGCGGACAAGGAAGGCTTTCTGCGCTCCACCCGGTCCCTGATCCAGACTTTTGGCCGGGCTTCCCGGAACCTCAACGGGGAGGTCATTCTCTATGCGGCCCGGCGAACCGGCTCCATCGAGCGCGCCCTTCAGGAAACCGAGCGCAGGCGGCTCCGGCAGCTGGAATACAACCAGGTGCACGGAATCAGCCCGAGCACCATCAGCAAGGCCCAATTCAATCCCCTCTACGACATCAGCGAGGCCGTCAAAAAGAAGGAGCAGGGCAGGGGAGTGGCTGAAGACTGGGCCGCCTATGGAAATGACCCCAAGGCCCTGGCCAAGAAGATCAACGTCCTGGAACGGGAGATGCGCCAGGCGGCCAAGGAGTTGGAATTTGAACAAGCCGCGGTCCTAAGGGATCGCATCGCCGAGATGCGGGAGGTGTTGCAGATGTGGAGCGGGAGCTGATGTTGGTACTCATCCGCTTATACTTTGATTATCATTGGGTTGCGAATCAAGCACATGAAAAGAAGAATTGTGTCCACGAATGCTCACGAATTGGCACGAATGAAAATGTGATTTTCCAGCCTGCTGATCGCAGGCAGAAAAGTTTCATCCCGCTGCCGCGGCATAAGAGCTTCATTGTCTTTCTGCCTTGCCGCATGGCGATGGCCTTTGCCTGCCAGCCTCTTATTGCTGGCAGGCAAAAATGAAAACCAATTCGTGAACATTCGTGAGCATTCGTGGACAACCATCTGCTTTCTTTTTTGCAAAATATCAGTGGAAGACTCTCTCGAACTTTGAATGAAGAACAAAGATTTCCATCAGAAGCGGATCGAAGAACTCCGCCGCAGTCTGGAACGGCATAATTACCAGTATTACGTCCTGGATGCACCCGAGATATCCGATGCGGAATACGATGCCCTGTTCCAGGAACTGGAACAGCTGGAGGCCGAGCATCCCGAGTTTGCCTCGGACGCGTCTCCGACCCGCCGCGTCGGAGACCGTCCGGCCTCGGGCTTTTCCACCCGCGCCCATTCCCTGCCCATGTCCAGCCTGGACAATATCTTCAGTCTTGAGGACTGGGACGGCTATATCCAGCGCTTGAACCGGCTTCTGCCCGGGGAGTCCTTTGCCTTCTGGACCGAACCGAAGATGGACGGTCTGGCGGTGGAGGTCATTTACGAACAGGGGGTCATGACGGCCGCGGCAACCCGGGGCGACGGCTCCATCGGCGAGGACGTGAGCGCGAACTTGCGCACCGTGCGCAATCTTCCCCTGCGGCTCATTCCCTTCAGCAGCGTGCCGGACTATTTAGAGGTCCGGGGCGAAGTGATTATCTCCACCCGGGACTTTGAACGGCTCAACCGGACCCAGCTCGACAAGCAGGAGAAAGTCTTTGCCAATCCCAGAAACGCTGCAGCCGGGTCCATCCGCCAGCTCGATCCCAGGATACCGGCCGGACGGCCCCTGCGGTTTTTCGCCTATGGCGTGGGACTGGTGCGCTGGAATGCACCGGATGTGGATCTGAACACCCAGGCCGGCGTTATGGAGGCTCTGCGCCGATCAGGCCTGTCCATTGCCCCCCGGGCCGGTCTCTGCCGGGACGATCAGGCCGTGAGGCGGTACTTCGAAACCCTGGAGGCGGAGCGAAAGCAGATCCCTTTTGAACTGGACGGCATGGTGGCCAAGGTCAATGACCGCCGCCAACAGGAGCGGCTCGGAGCAACTTCCAGGGCCCCACGCTGGGCCATTGCCGTGAAATTCAAGGCGGTGCAGGCCAGGACCGTCCTGGAAACCATCGAGGTCCAGGTCGGCCGGACCGGGGCCTTGACCCCGGTGGCCAAGCTCAGACCGGTGTCCTTGGGCGGGGTCACGGTCCCCAGGGCCACCCTGCACAATGAGGACGAGATCCGGGCCAAAGGCCTGAAAATCGGCGATCCGGTCCTGGTACAGCGGGCCGGGGATGTGATCCCGGAAGTGGTCCGCCCCCTGGTGGACGAACGTAGCGGTGCGGAACAGGATTTTGTATTTCCTGAGCACTGCCCCTCCTGCGGAAGCCGGGTCGGCCGGATCCCCGGGGAGGCGGTCGCCCGCTGTCCCAACCTGCGCTGTCCGGCCCAGCTCGTTCAGGGTCTGATCTATTTCGTGTCCAAGGCCGGGTTGGATATCGAGGGCCTGGGGAAAAAGTGGGTGGAGATCTTGGTGCAGGTAGGCCTGGTGGCTTCGCCCGCGGATCTGTTCGGTTTGAGCCGGGACGATCTCCTCGGGCTGGAGCGCATGGGCGAAAAATCGGCGGACAACCTGATCCAGGCCCTGGAGCAGAGCCGTCAGGAGGCCGGCCTGGAACAGCTCATTGCGGCCCTGGGCATCCGTCTGGTGGGCGCGGAAACGGCCAAGCTCCTGGCGGAGGTCTATCCTGATCTGGACGCCCTGGCCGGCGCCGAACAGGCGCAGCTGGCCGCGATCAAGGGCGTTGGACCGGAGATCGCGGCTTCTGTTGTGTCGTTTTTTCACAATCCACAGAACCTGGAGCTGATCCGGCGCTTCAAGGCAATCGGTCTCTGGCCGGTTTCCCCCGGGGGGGAT
>CAZUMF010000319.1:0-5449 GCA_964621385.1 uncultured Desulfohalobiaceae bacterium | reverse complement strand
GGTTGGTCCTCTCGATCTGGGCCAGGTGCGCCTGCATAACCTCGACGGCCGACAAGTCCCTGGTCGGGATGCGCCGGGCAAGCTCCCAGGCCGGCAGAAAACATATCTCGCGATCTGTCATGGTTTGCTCCTCGTGTCTTTCAGGTGAAAGTGGGGGATGGTCTCCGGGGCTGGATGGAGACTTTTCCTGTGTTTTCCACTTGGTCAAGAATCATGGCAAGTTTTTGTCGGGCTTCAGAATATGTATAAACCTGCATTTTAAACCTCCAGGGTCTCGAAGTTTTGAGCAGATGCCATCAGCTTTCGATCCAGTGTCTCTTTCTGTTCCTCTCAGCATAGAGGGAAAAAACATCTCTGTGAACTCTGTGTCTCTGAGACAATGAATTTTTTTCCGAAAGGTCAGCTCTTGGTGGATTCTTCTGAAAGTTGTAGATTTTGGTAATTTTTAGTAATAATATATTTTTTATTTCTTGTATTGACATATATTGACTTTAAAATTACGTTGTAGTCGTTTTTTTCCAGTCCCGACCCCCGGGACGCAAGCGCTTCTCCTTTTGCTTATCCTTAAACCACAAAAAAATGGAGGGTTTGCCATGTTGACCTGGAAACGATTCATGAATCTGAGTTCCGGCTTGCTCATGTTGTGTGCTCTTGTGCTCTGTGCGGGACAGGCTCTGGCCAAGGAAAAGGTGATCATTTTCCATGCCGGCAGCCTGACCGTGCCCTTTGCCGAAATGGAGAAGAACTTCGAGGCCATGCATCCCGGGGTGGACATTCTGCGCGAAGGGAAGACGTCTCCTGGGGCCACTCCGATCCGAATCTGGACCCCTGCGGCTACCGGAGCCTGATGGTCATGCAGCTGGCTGAGAAATTTTATGGAAAGGAAGGGCTGTATGAGAGGCTCCTGGCCAATCGCCCCCGGAAGAACGTCCGTCCGAAATCCGTGGAGCTGGTCAATCTGCTCAAGACCGGTCACATGGATTACGCCTGGGAGTATTTGTCCGTTGCCGTGCAGCACGACCTGCAGTTTGTCGAACTCGACGATCACATCAACCTGGGCAATTATAACTTCGACCCCTTTTACCAGCAGGCCAAAGTCAAAGTGAGCGGCAAAGAACCGGGAACCACGATCACCAAGTCAGGCAAATCCTGCACCTATGGCCTGACCCTGATTACGGAGGCGCCGAATCCGGAGGGGGCGGTCAGTTTCCTGGCCTATCTCCTGAATCCTGATCAGGGGCTGAAAATTCTCAAAGAGATGGGGCAGCCCCCGTTTGTCCCGGCCCGGGTGACCAGCCAGGAGGCCAAGTCCTCCCTGCCCGGGGAACTGCAGGGACTGGTTGAGATCGTACAGTAACAAGAGAAAGAAGGTTGTCCACGAATGCTCAGGAATGAGCACGAATGAAGAAAGACTTTTTTGACTTTCGTAATCGTAAGTTCAATGTATATGGTCAAACGGAACATGCTCTTCTGGCCGGCGGCTGCGCTTATCAGCCTGCCGCTGGCCTTCTTGATTCTGCTTCCTTTGAGCCAGATGCTCATCCAGCCCCAACTCTCGGACTTGAGGGCGGCCATCACCGACAGCCAAGTCCTGGCCGTCCTGGGGCGCAGCCTGGCGACGTCACTGACTGCCACCCTGGCCGCCGTCCTCTTCGGGACCCCGCTGGCCTATATCCTGGCCCGAAAACAGTTTAGGGGCAAGAAGCTGGTGGAAGGACTGGTCGATCTGCCGATCATGATTCCCCATCCGGTCATCGGGATCGCCATTTTGAGCGTGACCGGCGAGAACTACTGGCTGGGCCGTCTCCTGCTGGATCTCGGGGTCCGGGTCATGGGGACCTACACCGGGATTGTCCTGGTCCTGATCTTTGTCGGCCTTCCCTTTTACATCAACACCCTCAAAGCCGGATTTGAGGGCATCCCTGTCCGGGTGGAAAAAGTTTCCAGAAGCCTGGGGGCCGGGCCTTATTCCACTTTTTTCCGGATTACCTTCCCTCTGGCCTGGAGAAGCATGGTCCTCGGGGCCATTCTGTGTACGGCCAGGGCGATCAGCGAATTCGGAGCCGTGGTCATAGTGGCCTACCATCCCATGACCGCTCCCGTACTCATCTTTGAACGCTTCACCGCCTATGGCCTGAAGTATTCCCAGCCAGTGGCCTTCTGGCTAATCATCATCTCCCTGGCCCTCTTCTTCTGTATGCGTTTATTATCCAGAGACAGGAATAACGATGATCGCGATTCATGACCTGAACCTCGTCCTTTCCGGGTTCAGATTGCAGAACATCAATCTCAGGATTGCTCCCAACGACTTTTTTGCCGTGATCGGTCCCACCGGCTCCGGCAAATCCCTTTTGCTGGAGGCGATCGTCGGCCTGCGCGAGGTTCACTCGGGACGAATTGTGATCTCTGGAAAGGACATGACCCATACCCCGCCGGAACAGCGAAAACTGGGGATTGTCTACCAGGACTACGCCCTGTTCCCCCATCTTTCCGTCAAAAAGAATATCGAATTCGGCTTGCAGTACAGTAGCATTCAGCCGGACAAAGCAAAAAAACGATTTCAAGATTTAGTGGAGACCATGGGTCTCGACTCTCTCCTGCACAGAAAGCCGGGCACCCTGAGCGGAGGCGAGCAGCAACGGGTGGCCCTGGCCAGGGTGTTGATCATCAATCCTCGGGCCGTGCTGCTGGATGAACCCCTGTCCGCTCTTGATCCCACTTATCAGGACGAGATGAAGGATCTCCTGAAAACCCTGCACCGGGACTGGGGTACGACCGTTCTGCTGGTTTCTCACAATTTTGCCGATGTCCTCTACCTGGCCGATCAGGGGGCGATCATGCATGAAGGCCGGATCAGGCAGCAGGGACCGACACAGGAACTGTTCGAACGGCCCAACTCACCGTTCACCGCGAATTTCGTGGGCATGAAGAATATCTTCCAGGCCAGGATTCAGGATCAGCGAGCAGAGCATGCCCCTCTCGAATTCCACCTGTTTCCTGGCAGCAAAAACGGCCACTCCTATCTGGGCATCCGGCCGGAGGACATCCAGCCGGTCCCCGCTCAAAGCCATGAGCTGCCCAATGTCTTCCAGGGTACCCTGACCAGGGTGGTCAACAAAGGGTTTCATTTCGAAATCAAACTCGAGATCCAGGGCATTGGATTCACTGCCCTCTGGCCCAAAAGGACCGTTCTGGATCTGGGTCTGGAGCCGGGCACCAGCCTGCAGATCAGCTTTCCGCCGGCGTGTCTGCATACATTTTAAATATATCTTGTCTTTTATGACAGGGTTCAAGGCATAAGTCACTGAAGAGGGACACGACTGCCCGTTTTTATGTCATATTTGACGCAGTATTCGTTGACAGAACAAGGCGTGTGGTTACCGGTCAATCCGGTTGTAATTTCGAACTTATTCCATTTTGCAATCAAGGTGATCTGCACTTTGGCTTATAGCTCTGAATTACAGCCAGTTGCTGAAATCATTTTGGTCGCAAAATGGAGTAAACTATCCTTGAGCTTCCGCTTATGAGCATGTTCGTCTGGGGTTCTGCTGGAAGCGATTCGCCTGAGGGAAGGACTGCCGCCCATTGCCTTTGTGTGAGAGTTGGAAGCTTCCTGCTGGTACGATTGAGGTTCGCTGTTGACCAGGGACGACCTTGGCACCTATGCTGTCGCCATGAAAACGAAGAACCAAGTCCCGCAAGACGATTCCATTTCAGTGGCAGGGATTCAATTCGAGCAGGCGGAAGGGAATCGGGAGGCGAATCTCTCGCAGGCCACCGAGATCATAGCTGCTCATTCCGGACATGATATCTATGTCCTCCCGGAACTGTCCAGTTCCGGATACGGATTTTTTCAACTGGGCACCCGGCAGAGGTAGTAAAGATTGAAGGGGTCGTGCTTCATATCCTGGACGGTGACGTCTTCGAACCCGGCCTCGGCAAGAAGGGTCAGGGCTTGTTCTTGACCCCACATCATGCCCAGACCGCGACCCTGATCGTTCAGCCCCACCGGCAGGCAGTGCATCAAACTTACCGTATACAGAAACGGTCCCAAGGGGTGGTCCCGGTTGTCGGCCAGGTTGGAGCCGGCCTTGATGTCCACCATGGTGAAGAGCCCACCAGGAGCAAGCATGTACCTGACTCCTTTGAGGGCCTCCAGGGGATGGCTCTGGTCGTGGATCGCGTCAAAGGCCAAGACGTATTCGAAGCGATCCGCCCAGGCCGGATCGGCAGACAGGGCGGCTGCGTCCAGGACCGTGAAGTCCGCATTGCCCAGTTCCAGCCTGCTGGCCTGATCCCGGGCCTGGTCAATGGCCTGTACGTGGTTGTCGATGCCGGTGAACCGGCTCCGGGGAAAGGCCTGAGCCATGAGATTCACGGCCACTCCGTAACCGCAGCCCAGGTCGCAGACCCGGATGCCCTCCCGGAGCCGGGGGAGGAGCCGTCCCTGATCCACGGCGGGCAGGAAAGTGTCCAGGAGTTCTTTTTCCAGCTTGGCGTCGGAGAGTTCGGCCATGAAGCGCTGAAAATCGGGATAGTTCGAAAAGGGGACCCCGGCCCCGATCCGCATGTCCCCATCCACCGCATCCAGGGCGCAGGAGGTCAAGAGGGGAATTTCCTGAGCGTAGACCCCCAGGTTGTCGCTCGCGGCCCGGCGAGTCAGGACGTCGGCATGTTCGGCGGGCAGGAGATACCGGTCCGGGCCGGTTTCCGAAGGCACGAGCTCCACGATCCCGCCGCAGAGCATGATTCCCATCCATTCCCGGAGATAGCGCTCCTGGAGTCCCGTGGCAGAGGCAATCTCCGCAAGCGTGGCCGGGCGACCCAGCTCGTCCATCCAGTCGAAGATCCGGTTCCGGTAGCCGAGGGCCAGGGCCAGGTTGAGGGCGCCGTGGTTGAGGATTTCGGTCATTTTCCGGGCAAACTGGGTCATTATCGTTCCGTATTCCAAATCGTTTGGATTATTTTTCAGATTCCGGTCGAGATCCGGTCCGTGAGCAGCTCGCCCAGTTCTGTGATCGCGGCCTGGATATCCTCCTGGCTGGCCTGGGAAAAGGACAGGCGCAGGGTGTTTTTTCCGCTGCCGTCCACGAAAAAGGGCTGGCCGGTGACAAAGGCCACATCCCGATCAACCGCTTCCTGGAGCAGATCAGCCGCATCCCAGTCTTCAGGCAGGCGTAAAAAAATGAAAAAGCCGCCCTGGGGCCTGGTCCAGCTGATTGCCTTTGGAAAGTGCTCATCCAGCTTCTGGAGCATGAAGTCGCGCTTGTGCCGGTAGAAGTGTGTATTTGACCTGATCCGCTCGGCCAGATGGCCCTGCTTGATGAATTCCAGGAGCATGAACTGGGCCAGGGTGTTCGACGTGGCGTCGGCAAACTGCTTGGCCTCGGACATGGTGCGGATCACGCCGGGGTCCCCGGCGGCCCAGCCCAGACGGCGCCCGGGGGAG
>CAZUMF010000318.1:0-5451 GCA_964621385.1 uncultured Desulfohalobiaceae bacterium | reverse complement strand
GTTTCTCCCCTTCCCCTCCTCAGACCGCGGCTTCAATGGCTGCCTCGATCTGAGCGTCCCGGTAATGGAGCATGTCAATGGCCCGCTTCGGGCAACTGGCCGCGCAGATACCGCAGCCTTTACAGGAGGCCGGGATATTCCTGGCCCGGACAATGCCCTCGGCAACCTGCTCGGGCTCGATGGCGCCAAAGGGACAGCGTTCCACACACAGGCCGCAGCCGATGCAGAGGTCCTGATCGATCTGGGAAATGAGCGGTGAAATGTGCACCTTGGGCTTGGCCAGGATCGTAGCGGCCCGTCCGGCTGCCGCTTTGGCCTGCGCAATGGATTCTTCCATGGCTTTGGGGTAATGGGCCAAACCGCACATGAACAGGCCGTCATTGGCAAATTCCACCGGGCGGAGCTTGGCGTGGGCTTCCATGAGAAACCCTTCGCTGTTGACCGGCAGCTTCAGGATCGAGGTCAGATGCTCGATCGGGTTGGACTCGATGGCGGTGGCCAAATTGAGCAGATCAGCGGCAATGACCACGTCCTGCTGCAGGATGGGATCGAAAACCGTGATCTCCAGCCCCTGCTCGGTCTCCTGCACCCGGGGCTTGGTGTCCAGGTCGTAACGGAGAAAGATCACCCCGAGCCCCCGGGCCTTTTTATACAGGGTTTCCTTGAGTCCAGGGGTCCGGATATCCCGGTAGAGGATATACACATTTTTTTCCGGATCCTGTTCCTTGATGGCAATGGCCTGGCTGATGGAGGTTGTGCAGCAGATATGCGAACAATAGGGCCTGTTCGCATCGCGTGAACCCACGCACTGGATAAACGCGATGCTTTTGGCTTCACGCACCGCATCCGGTTTTTCTTCGATCTCGTGCCACTTGCTCACCCGGGGATTGGCCCCGTAGAGGTACTCCTCGGTCTCCGTGGCCCGCCCCCCGGTGGCGATGAGCGTGGCCCCGTGGCTGATGGTGGCGGGTCCTTCCGGGGTCTGGACATCGGTCTGAAAGTTGCCGACAAAACCCCGGGAGTCCGTGATTTCAGAATCGGTCAGCACGGTGATGCCCTGGTGATCGGCAACCTCTTTTTCGAGGTCTTTGAGATAGTCCCGGACAGGGTGGCCCCGCCAGGTGGTGTGCACCTCCCTGGCCGCCCCCCCGAGTTCAGGGGTTCGCTCCACAAGCGTAACCGGAAAGCCCTGCCCGGCCAGGCTCAGGCTTGCGGTCATGCCGGCCACGCCGCCCCCGATAACCAGGGCTGCTGTGTTCACATCCACGGAGAGATCCGGAATGGGTTCCAGCAGGGCGGCCTTGGCCACGGCCATGCGCACCAGGTCTTTGGACTTTTCCGTGGCCTTGTCTTTTTCCCGGGCGTGACACCAGGTGCACTGGTTGCGGATGTTGGCCATTTCAAAGAGATAGGGGTTGAGACCGGAGCTTTGGATGGTCTCCTGGAAAAGAGGTTCATGGGTCCTGGGGGTGCAGGCCGCGACAACCACCCGGTTCAAGTTTTCCTCTTTGATGGTCTGGGCCATTTTCTCCTGGGTGTCCTGGGAGCAGGTGAACTGATTTTCCTCCACATAGGCCACATGCGGCAGTTCTTTGGCAAATTCAGCAACAGCCGGGACATCGGCCACTCCGCCGATATTGGAGCCGCAGTTGCAGACAAAGACGCCGATGCGGATATCCTGCGGATCGATTGCTTTTTCTGCCGGAAAGGTCTTCTCCTTGACTGCGCTGCCTCTGGCGGCCGAGAGTTCCAGGCCGGCACTGCAAGCTGCGGCACTGGCTTCCATGACCGACTGCGGGATGTCCTTGCAGCCCTGGGCCACGCCGGCTGTGAAGACGCCGGCCCGGCTGGTGGACACCGGGGCAATGTCCGGGGTCTCGATAAAGCGGTACGGAGAGAGCTCTATCCCGAGATTCTCGGCAATCTCCTGTGCTGAATCAGCCGGCTCCATCCCCACGGAGAGGACCACCAGGTCAAAGGCCTCCTGCCTGAGCTCGCCCTTGTCCGTGACGTATTCCAGCTGCAGGGTTCCGTCCGCGTCGGCCTGGGTGATGGTGTGCACCCGGGAGCGGATGAAGCGCACCCCGTCCTGTTCCGCCTTGGTGTAGTATTTTTCGAAATCCTTGCCCGAGGTGCGCATGTCCATATAAAAGATGGATGGCTGACAGGCCTCGCCCACATGCTCTTTGGCCATGAGCGCTTCCTTGATGGCATACATGCAGCAGACCCCGGAACAGTATTCATTGCTGGACTGGTTCATGTCCCTGGAGCCGACGCACTGCAGCCAGGCGATCCGTTGGGCCGGCTCCTTATCCGAGAGCCGGACCACATGGCCTTTGGTCGGGCCTTCGGCCGCGAGGATACGTTCAAACTCCAAGCTGGTGAGGACATTGGGGAAGGCCCGGTACTGGTAGCTGTCAATAGAGGACGGGTCAAAGGTCTTGAGACCGGTGGTCATGATCACCGAGCCCACCTGCAGCTCCAGGATTTCTTCTTTGTCCTCAAAATTGACCGCCCCGGTGGGGCAGAATTTTTCGCAGGCCCGGCACTTGCCGTTTTTGAAATAGATGCAGCGCTCCGGATCAATCACGTACTTGAGAGGGACGGCCTGGGCGTACGGCAGGTAGGCTGCCTTACGCTTGCTCAGACCTTCTTCGAATTCATCGGCGGTCTTGGCCGGACATTTCTCGGCGCACAAACCGCAGGCAATGCAGGTGTCCATGTCGATATAGCGGGGCGACTTTTTGACCGTGGCCGTAAAGTTGCCCGACTCACCGGACAGGTCTGTCACTTCGGACAGGGTCAGGACCTCAATGTTTTCGTGCCGGCCGACCTCGACCAGTTTCGGAGAGATGATTCACATTGAGCAGTCATTGGTGGGAAAGGTCTTGTCCAGTTGGGCCATGGTCCCGCCAATGGCCGGTGAGCGTTCCACAAGATGGACAAAATAGCCGGCATCGGCCAGATCAAGGGCGGACTGCATGCCGGTGATCCCCCCTCCGATCACGAGAACCGATCCGATGGGGGTCGTGGATTCATTGCGGGGCATGATGGATTCTCCTTATCATACAATGAACTTCAGGGTATCGAAATGAAGCGATGCGGCCGTGCCCCTACTCTTCCCTGGGATCGAGTCCCGGTGCCACGTCTTTGAGCACGGCAAAGGCGCCCTGAACCCCGAGGACGTTGTTCAGGCCCTGCGTATTCAGAAAACGCTGCACTTCATAGGACCTGGTCCCGGTGTTGCAGTACACATAGACCGGTTTGTCCCGCGGGACTTCATGCACTCGGGACGGTATTTCCTCTAAGGGAATGTTCAGCCATTGATCCTGGTATGTCTCTTTTCCGGGCTGGGCCTGATCCGGGGCCCGGACATCAAGGACCACACCGCCGGCTTTGGGAAAGACTTCCGCAAGGTCCAGGGGAAATATGGGCTGATTCAATCCGTCCAGGATATTCTGGAGCACGTTGCCGGCCACGTTGACGATGTCCATGGCCGCGGAAAAGGGCGGCGAATAACAGACTTCGAGATTGGAGACTTCATCCAGCCCCACGGCAAAGGGCAACAGGGCCGCGATGGCATCCACCCGGGCCTTGACCGCGTCTCCATTGGGCCCCAAGGCCTGGACGCCCAGGACCCTTCGGGTTTTTCTGTCCGCTATGAGTTTGCAGATCATGATGGCGGACGTGGGATAAAAATGGGCCCTGTCCGGCTGGACCACCAGGGAATACTCCGGGTCGAAACCGGCGTTTTTGGCTTGCTGCATGGTCAGGCCGGCTCTGGCCACCCCGATGTCGAACAGTTTGACGCAGAAATTGCCGATAACCCCTTTGAACTGCTCGTTTTGCCCGGCGATATTGTTGGCGATGACCCGACCCTGCCGGTTGGCCAGAGAGCCCAGGGGCATGACCAGGGTTTCTCCGCTGATCAAATGCCGTTGTTCAATGCAGTCTCCGCCGGCGTAAATAAAGGGATCCGAGGTCTGCAGTCTGGCGTTGACCACGATGCCTTTGTTGGCGCCGATGGTCAGGCCGGCCTCTGCGGCCAGGTTGGAGTTGGGGCGGACGCCCACGCTGAAGATCACGGCCTGGCAGGGGATCTCTCCGGCCGAGGTCTTGACCGCTGTGACCCGGCCCTCGGCATCGCCCAGGACTTCCAGGACCTTGGTTTGTGTCAGGACGGAGACCCCGTTATCCTCCAGGTGCTTCTGGATGATTCCCGCCATGTCCGGCCCCACAGCCGTGGGCAGGGCATGATCCATCATCTCCACCACCGTGGCTTCCACTCCCCACAAATCGGCAAAGGCCTCGGCCATCTCCAGGCCGATGGCCCCGGCCCCGACAATCACCGCGGATTCGATGCCGCCGGAAGTCAGTTGCTTCTTGATGGCCTGGGCATGATGCAGGTTGGATACAGTGTAGACATTGGTGAGGTCAGTGCCGGGGAGTGGAGGCATAACCGGGGTGGTCCCGGTGGCCAGGACCAGGACATCATAGCTCAGATTTTTTTCCACGCCGGTGTCCAGGTCCCGGTAGGTGACGTTTTTTGCCGCACGATCAATGGCCGTCACTTCTTTTCCGGTCAAGACATCGAAGTGCTTGACGTTTTTAAAAAATTGCTCATTGCGTTCCATGTGGTACATGGTTTTACGCAGTTCGCTGATGTCCTGCACATCCCCGCCGACATAGTAGGGGATGCCGCACCCCCCGTAGGAGATGAGCCGGTCCCGGTCCAGAAGCGTCACTTGTATGTCCGGGGCGCAGCGTTTCAGCCTGGAGGCCACCTTCGGGCCCAGGGCCACCGCTCCGATGATAACAACGTGTTTGGTCATGACCTAAATCCGAGTAAATCAGTTGGTTTCAATACAAAGAGCAAAGCCGCCCGTACAGGCGGCTTTGCTGTCAATCGGGCTGGAGCCTGGCGTTTATTCTTCGATGCTTTCCAACCCGCATTCGCAGAGATCTTCACCCAGGTATTCCCGCTCGTTTTCGCCGAGCATGCCCAGGGACAGGGCGATGAGGGTCCAGAGGTGGACCACCGGGAAATGTCCTTCAAAATGTTCACTCAGGTCGTGGATCTGGGAATGGCAGTTGTGACAGGGGGTGATGCAGTAGTCGGCCCCCGTGGCCATGATCTGGTCGAACTTGATCTTGCCGTACTGCCGGCGCTGTTCGCCGTACCCCGTGGCCTGGAGAAATCCGCCTCCGCCACCGCAGCAGAAGTTGTTGGACATGTTCGGCTGCATATCGATGAAGTTCTCTTCCCCGACCACGGACTTGACCACGAAGCGCAGTTCCTGGGCCACGTCGTCCCCGAAGGTCTTGCGCACCAGCTGGCAGGGGTCCTGCACCGTGAACTTGACCTTGCGGTCTTTGTTCCAGTCGGAGTTCACCGGGAGCTTGCCTTCCCGGATCCACCGGGCATAGAGGTAGATGATGGATTCGATCTTG
>CAZUMF010000317.1:0-5480 GCA_964621385.1 uncultured Desulfohalobiaceae bacterium | reverse complement strand
CCCCCGGCGCGATTCGAACACGCGGCACCGGGATTAGGAATCCCGTGCTCTATCCACCTGAGCTACGGGGGCTGATGGCGTGAAAAACGTACTGTTTTTGCTCTGGACAGAAAGGATTCACTATCCTACTCGGTCTTGATTTGTCAAATATTTTTCCTTGACTTCGGTCTGAGGGCAGGATACATCTTGCTCTGTGGTCCGCTGTTGGACCGTTTTTTTTCTTTTTTGAGAGGAGTAGAGAGTTTATGAGCAAGAAAATGTATGTAGGGAACCTGGCCTTTCAGTCCACAGAAGACGACATTCAAAAGCTGTTCGGTGAGTACGGCGAAGTCTTGTCCGTCAACCTCATCACGGACCGGGAGACCGGTCGCTCCAGGGGTTTCGCCTTTGTGGAAATGAACGACGATGATGCGCAAAGCGCCATGGAAACTTTGGACGGCACGGAACTCGACGGCCGCAACCTTCGAGTGAACGAAGCGAGGCCCAGACGATAATTTTTTACAGGCGGCCCAAGGATGTTTCCAGGCCGCAGGCACGCGTCTTTGTGAGGCGAACCGGCCGCCCCTTTCCCGGGGCGGCCTTTTTTTTGACGTGGTGCACGGGGTTGAATGATGGAAATTGGACGGATAACAGCATGTGATGTCGTGAAAATAGTCGATTTCGGATGTTATTTGGATGGAGGCGAGCTTGGCGAGATTCTCCTGCCTGTCCGGGAGATTCCAAAGGACTGCCGGGTTGGCGACCGTCTGGAGGTCTTCCTGTATACGGACTCAGAAGACCGCTTGATTGCCACGATCAGGGAGCCTCTGGCCCAAAAGGGCGAACTGGCGGTGTTGAAGGTGGTTGACGTCAATCCCGTCGGCGCCTTTCTGGATTGGGGCCTGCCCAAGGATCTTCTGGTACCGAAAAACGAACAGCAGGTCCCCATGCGCAAAGGCCAGGCCTACCTGGTCTATGTCGCTCTGGATAGCGACACGCACCGTCTGTACGCTTCCTCGAAGCTGGATCAGTTTTTTTGTTCACGAGCGATCGATGTGCAGGAAGGCGATCCAGTGGATTTGTGCGTTGTTGCGCAAACCGATACAGGCTACAAAGCGGTTGTCAACACGACTTCCTGGGGCTTGCTCTACAAAAGCGAGGTTTTTCAATCCCTGCGTCCGGGCCAGAAGGTCAGGGGGTATGTCAAGGCCCTCCGCCCGGACGGAAAAATCGATCTCAGCCTGCAAAAACCCGGGTATGACAAGGTCCTGGCGGCCAAGGAGCGTATTCTGCAAACCCTCAGGGACAGGGGAGGCTTTCTGGCGGTCACGGACAGGAGTCCGGCCGCAGAGATCCACGATTTTTTTCAGATGAGCAAAAAAACCTATAAACAGGCCATCGGGGCCCTGTATAAATCTCGCCGGATCACCCTGGCCCCCAATGGGGTGGCTTTGAAGCAGCCAGAGTCAGGAGATGAAACGCTTCAGGACTGAAGCCGGTTTTTCTCATTGAAATAGTGAGGCTTTTCAGGGCTGCAGCGCTTTCGGCCCCTGTTCGACCCGCAGTCTGTTTTTCACTGAGACGGCTCCGCCCTGATACGCGTTTTCCTGGGCGGCCGAGCGTTCCTGGAGGCTGTCCACCGTCCCGCTCAACACAGCGACTCTGTTATGCACCTGGACCGTGACCTCGTTTTGGTCCACAAACGGTGACCACCAGAGTTCATTGCGGATATCCCTGAGGATCTCCCAGTCGTCTTTTTCAGAGGTAAGCGAGGGGAGATTTGCGGCATACTCGTCATAGCCCTCTATCACCATATCCCGGTTTCTATAAGGGTTCAGGCGATAGGAAGGCGAGCCGTAGACATCAAGGTTGTTGTCCAGAGCAAGAACCCCGTTGACCCTGGAGGCTGCATCCGCGGCCTGTCCCCGCTCGAAGACGCTGTCCACCGAACCGGACAGGGTCACCCTGCCGTTGTCCACTGATACCGCAATATCCTCATGCTCCAGAATGGGGTCCCGTTTCAGGGCTGAGCGGACCTTGAGGGTGATGCTGGAATCGCTGGGCAGGTCATCAGGCCGGACCAGGAGTTTGTTTTTGACCCGCCAGACGCCGGAGGTGTTGCGCGCCGTCCATTCCGCCGTCCTTTTGGCCTTGAGATGATCCACATGCCCGCGGAGCGTGAGCATGCCGTCTGTGACCGCCACCGTGATGTCGAAGCTGTCCACGCGTGGCTGGTTGCGGAGCTTCCGGACAACAGCCTGCCTGATTTTAGGGTCGGCGAAAGGCCGCTTGGGTTTCTCGGTTGCAGCAGACGGCAGGACAGCAAGGTGCTCCGCATCCACAGCCAGTACTCCGCTGGTCCGGGCCTCCCTGACGGCCTGCTGTTTTGCAGCGGCGCTGTCCACGGTGCCGGTAAGTTCTACAACGCCGTCGCTGACGAACACGTCAACCTGTTCATGATTCACCAGGGGGTTCCATTTGAGGGCTTGTTCGATTTCAGGCGCTATTTCGACTGCGGGGCGCACGGCCTTGAGCTTGACTGTCAGCCTGTTCTGCAGTTTTGTGACGCCGGTGACGCTTTTGGCCACGGTGCCGGCCAGTTCTTTTTCATGAAGAGAATCCACGGTCCCCTGCAGGGTGACGCGGCCCTGCTCCACCGAGACCTGGATTGTAAAATGTTCTGTGGCCGGATCCATCATCAGGGCCGTCAGCACGGATTCCCGGATTTGGGTGTCGCTGCGGGGCGGCGGAGAGACCGTTATGGTATTGGTCACTCGGGTGACCCCTTTGACCGTTCGAGCCACTCTGCTTGCACGTTCCTTGGCCAGAATGCTGCCCACCGTCCCGCTGAGGGTCACCTGTCCCTGGTCTGTGGCAACATCCACCCGATGGGCTTCAACGCCTTGGTCGGACTGCAGTTCCCGATGGACGGCCCTGGTGATGCCGGTATCGGTCAGCGCTTTTGGTCCCGTGGCTCCCTCTGCCGCAGAGAACAAGCCGAAAACGAGTCCGAGGAGAAGCCACCAGCCGGCACAGCCTACAGGCAATAATCGTTTTGCGAGGTTTATCATGACGCCCTCCTTTTTTTTTCATACGAGGATAGCGCATGCTGCGGTGCTGACAAGGGTGAAAAAAGGGTGAGAATGCAGCCGTGGTTTTCAGAGTGATTCCTCTATGGCCATGCTGATGGCTTCTCGCATGGGGATGAGGGTGACGGGCACCAGGTCCCTGATCCGGTTCTCCCGGCAGACCACGTTGTTTTTCAGACCCTGGATCAAGGGGTGGACCACGCCTCCGGAGATCGGGGTGACGAGCTGGACCCAATAGGAGGAGAGTTTGGGCGTGAGGACCGGTACGGAAATGATCGCCCGCTTCAGGCGTCTGACATTGGCATAACACAGGATGAGTTCCCGGTAGCTGAGTTCTTCAGGGCCGCATATCTCCAGGATTTGACCGGCGGTTTCCGGATTGTTCAAGCAGCCCAGCAGGTAATCCATGACATTGTCCACGGCAATGGGCTGACACCGGGTATTGACCCACATGGGAGCGATCATCAGGGGCAGGCGTTCCACCAGATGCCGGATGATTTCGAAACTGGCCCCGCCGGCGCCGATGATCACGCCGGCGCGAAGCTCGGTGGCCTGGGCCGAACCTGAGGCAAGAACCCGGCCGACTTCCTGCCGGCTTCTGAGATGTTTGGAAAGCGTTTCCTGGTGTTCTCCCAGTCCGCTCAAATAGATCACCCGGCGAAGTCCCGCCCGGTCGGCCGCCGTGCAGAAATTCCGGGCCGCCTGCTTGTCCTTTTCCGCGAAGTCTTGTCCGATTTTCGGAGACGATCCCATGGAGTGCACCAGGTAGTAGGCGGTCTCAATGCCGTCCAAGGCCCGGTCCAGACCTGTGCCGTCGGTGAGATCGCCTTGAACACAATCGATGGCGCCCAAGCCAGGAAACCGAGCCTGAAATTTTTCAGCCGAGCGAACCAGGCACCTGGGTTTGAGGCCTTGATCCAGGAGTCTGGGCAGCAGCCTGCCCCCGATGAATCCCGTTGCTCCGGTCAAGAGAACAGAAGGTCCAGTATCCGGCATATACATATTCCTCCGGTTTCATGCCGTTTGATTCGATTTCCAGTATAATCCCAAGACAGGCTTTTTGACAAGGATCAGCGTGCATGGCACACTGCTTGAGCATGGAGGTGCGCTGTGGCTGAAACCATTTTGATTGTCGATGATCAGGCGTCCAATGCCAGGCTTTTGAAGGGCATCCTGGAACGCGAAGGCTACCTGATTTGCCTGGCCCGGGACGGGCAGGAGGGGCTGGAGGCGGCCCGGCGCATGCTACCGGATCTCATCCTTCTGGATATCCTGATGCCCATCAAGGACGGGTTCCAGGTCTGTACGGAGCTTAGAGAGGATCCGGACATCGATCCGGTGCCGATTATTTTTCTGTCGGGAAAGACAGACCCGGCCATGATTGTCAAGGGCCTGGACGCCGGAGGCAACGATTACATCGCCAAACCTTTCAATAAATCAGAAGTGCTGGCCAGGATTCGCACCCAGCTCAAGACATATCAGCTGCGCCAAAGGCTCAATGCGGCCAATGCAGACCTCAAACAAAAACAAAGCCGCATTGAAGAGGATCTCCAGGCAGCGGCCGTCATCCAGCGCTCCCTTCTGCCCCTGCAGCATCCGGATATCGATTTTGGCATTCTGTCCTGGTCCTTTGCCCCCTGCGAAAAAGTCGGCGGGGATATCTTCAATTTTTTCCAGCTGGATGAGGAGCACTGGGCATTGTACATGCTCGATGTGAGCGGTCATGGGGTGCCCTCATCCATGATTTCGGTTTCCGTCTCCCAACTGCTGCATCCTCAAACCGGGCTGCTCATCAAGAAGTCGACGGCCAAGCCCCCGTTCTACCAGCTGGTGTCGCCCTCCGAGCTGCTGTCCGAATTGGACCGACTCTATCCGTTTAAACGCTTTGGAAAATTTTTTACCATGAGCTATGTGATCTGCAATTGCCGGACAGGGGAGCTTTCCTATTCCTCAGCCGGGCATCCGCCTCCGGTCATCCTCAGGCAGGGCGGGAAACGGGAAATTCTGGACAGGGGCGGTCCCATTATCGGGCTGGGCGGAGTGCTGCCCTATGATGAGGGCCGGTCCCGGCTTGATCCCGGGGACCGGCTGTATCTCTATACGGACGGGATTTTCGAAAAACGGTATCAAAAGGACGGCATTACGGAAATCGACGGTTTGTACGCCCTGCTGGCGTACATGAACGAAGCGGCCCTATCCGAGACTGTGGAGGCGGTTTTCAGGGCGGCCCTGGAGAATGGCGATGCAGATCATCCCCATGACGATGTCTCCATCCTGGGATTCGAATTTTCAGGCAACGGTCCTCAGGCCCCTGGTATAGAATTGAAGATTGAAGATTGAAGATTGAAGATATAATCTCAGAGCTCTTTACATGACGCGTAAATTTGGAGGATTTTTTGGACATTTTAGAAT
>CAZUMF010000316.1:0-5519 GCA_964621385.1 uncultured Desulfohalobiaceae bacterium | reverse complement strand
CATAAAGGCCGGGTCACAGGCGATAGGAGTCACGGCCGATTCCCAGGCGCACCAGGGCGGCCTTCAGGGAATCGGCAAACTTCCATTTCGAATTGACCTTCGGGACAAGCCCGGCAGCAGT
Source organism: uncultured Desulfohalobiaceae bacterium (assembly GCA_964621385.1). GTDB lineage: Bacteria > Desulfobacterota > Desulfovibrionia > Desulfovibrionales > Desulfothermaceae > JAABTT01. The sequence goes on along the minus strand of CAZUMF010000316.1, from coordinate 5,398 downwards.
GGCCTGCCAGCCCCGGACAAAAGGCCAGGCCCTGAGACCGGCTTGTTCACCTGCCGCCTCCGGCGGCAGTCTGTTTTGAGGACCTCAGCAGGGCGCATCGTCCCCGGATTCACTCTTGACAGGAGTAAGATCCTGAAGTCCGGACACGCCCCCGGCCCCGGGTCTGTTTTCCCGGTTGCCTCCATCAGCCTCAGACTCCTGGTCTGCAGCTGCATTGTCTTCACAGCATAGACCCGCCGCCTGATGAGACTCGCTTTTCAGGGATTGCTCATCCTGCACATCCTGTGCAGAGGGAGCGCAGTTTCAAAGCGTGTCTGCAGGCTGCAGTTTCTGCAGCTGAACCAAATCTGTATCTTTCATATGATCTCCGCTTCGTTGGTTTCGAAGAACTGACAGCCACCGCGCAGTTCACACACGGGGGAAAATCAAAATCGAGAACCCGCCTGTGAAAATTGACAAACTCGGGCTCTCCTCAAATGGACAGGATATCATTTTCCCTGATTTAAACGTCTCACTTGCGATTCTGTACATGGCCTTGTTATCCGGAGCATCCCGATTCCGTCTCCTTTTGAAGCGCTCGAAAGGCCTTCTTCGAACGAGACGTGGGGATGGCCTTCTTCCCTAAGAATTCCAGATGAGCTCCAATGCCTGGAAGCATAGAAAGGGGAAATCCAAGGACCGCCTCATTCCCCCCGATGTCCGTGGCGTCTCTGCAACCATAACAGCCGTACCCGAAATTCATCCGTTCCTCAAGGTAGGGAATGATCGTCGAATCCACGCATGTAGCCTGCAACACCGCAGTAGAGCCTTGCACACGTTCCCCTCCTCTGGCATGGAGGAAGGAGAGTAAAATCCACATGAGTTTTTCCACCTCGTCTTCCACCACAATGACATCCGGCTTCTGTCCGGCTTTGTTGAGCGGGAAGAGGTGCAGGAATTGGATTTGCCCGGGTTCCAGCCCTGGCATGTTTTCAAACATCTTCTTGCCCACTGCTTCGTCAGATACAATCCCGAACCCCACGAGGCCCTTTCCGGACTGCAGCCCGGCAGGAAGGGACCGAAACCCGAAGGCCGATGCCGCAGCCGGACATGAGATGCCCGCTTTATCCAAAAGAACATCCTTGCCGTATCGCCCCTTCATAAGGGCCTGGCAGTAGCGATGCTCTTCGAGCACTTCGGCTTCAGGGGGACGCTCTTCATTAAACGGCACCAGTCTGACCCCAATGGGGGCCCCTGATAGCCCCAGGATGGAAATCATCCATTCTCCAATATCCTGAATTTTTTCTAATTCCGTTTTCATTTCTCCTCATCTCATCCATTTTATCGCTGGTATGTCGTTGTATATTGTTATCCTCCCTGTCGAATCAAGCCTGTAACGTAGATACTGATAGTTGGGTGAATATCGCTGTCGGTTCGGAGGGTGAGAAGGTCCACGTAGCGGCCTTTTTTTCGGCTGGTATTGGACACGCGGAGAACACATCGGCTTTTTCCGTCGCTACAGCGCTCCACAAAAGCGTACTCGATATTTTTTCCATATCGGGCGACAACTTCTCGGATGGTGAAGGGATGTTCTTCCTGAGGTATAATTTCGACGTCTTCAAAAAGATCTTTTCCAACCTGGCCTTTGAGTAAGACACGTTCCGGCCGAATCTGAGCGAACTTTTCAACCCGTCCGGTCACAACCACTTGATGCCAGGGTTGATCCGGGTCATTGGTTTGAATGCTTACGATTTCCTTGACGGTTCTTCCGCCATATCCTCTGGTGTTAAACTCGACCGTAATCCGCCCCTCCTGCCCGGGAGGGATAGTCTGCGTGCTTGTGGCCGCAGTGCAGCCTCACCCGGATTTCAGCTTCAAAACCGACAATTCGGACTGGCCGCGATTGTGGAGAATAAAGTCATGCACCACTTTCCTCCCTTCGACCACCGGCTGAAACTCATAAACGTTTTCCGGAAAACAGGCATCAGGACCCTGGGACCCTCTTTCTCCGGCCCAGGCCAAAAGCGGACAGAACAAAAGGCCAAGGATGATCAAAGCGAAAAATTGTCGTGAACCCATGCTATTCCTCCTTGAATTGCGGTTACAGTGTTTTTTTGCTCGATTCGGACAACGATCCAGTGTAATCAAGACCTTTTGGTGCTCAAGCGCCTGCTTTGCTATGCAAATCGTACTCTTTAGCTTCTGCTCGCTGAGGTCGGGGCCGGAACAAAAAGATAAAAATGGTCAGATAGATCGAAATTGCCCAAAAAAACAGATCACGGATCACCGTCAGGAAGCCGGCCGGGCCTTCGCTTGTTTCTGTGGAAAAGCAACCACAGTGGATGTCCAGTCCCCGCAACTGGTTGAAGACCAGAGCAGCGATGAAAACCGACAAGAGTCCGCTACTGATCAGGAGCGTACCAGGCATCCAGACTCCGGCAATCAGGCACAGCCCCAGCAGGAGCTCGATCCAGGGCAAGACCAGTGCCGCCAGATTGACGAGATGGTCCGGCAGGATCTGATAATTGTACACCGCCTCGGCAAAAGCCTCGGGGTGCAGAATCTTATCATAGCTGGCATAGAGAAAGACCCCACCCAGCAGCAGGCGCAAGGCGTGATAGAAAACTCTTGCAGTATCGAAAGCGCTTCCTGCCGGCTGCTTCCTGCTATTCATGTCAACTTTTTGCATACTTTCAATTTCAATTCTTCTGATGCCTCATTTGTCCAACCTGACAGGCAGTCCCGCTTCCTTCCAGACTGTCCAGCCGTTGACCAGCACCTGGACATTGTCAAAGCCCATTTCCTTGAGAAAGAGGGCCAGTTCATGGCTCAAGTCGCAGCTTTCCCCATCGCAATAGGTGATGATCGCCTGGGCGGACTCCAAGCGCTCGAGCACATCCATGAAGTAACTGTCCGCCTCCTGCCAGGGAATATTCAGAGCGCCCTGGATGTGGCCCTCCAGAGACTGGCTTGCCGCCCGGGCATCCACAAATACAGCCGCTTCTTCCTCGAATAACTGTCTGGCTCGCTCCAGGGGAATAACCAGGCTGTCCCCGGATGCGTCGGCAAACCGGGCCTCTGTCGACCAGTCGCCGATCAGCGGGATGCCGCCCGACCGCCAATAGTTGCTGCCTACGGCAAGAAGCAAGGCCAGGGTCAAAAGAGCGGGGACCTGCCACAGGGATTGCTGCAGTGGAGCATCTCGAACCGCTATTTTGAAAAACGAAGCGTGTGTATACGCCTCCTCCATAACCATTCTCCCCTGTGATTTCAAACCCCGAGAAACGGCCTGGCCACAAAGTAGCCGCCCAGAAAGGCGATAAGCACCCCGGCGAATCGCCTGAACCACATCCCCCCTGACTGCAGGCCGCTGTGGCCCAGGACCCTCTGGACCAGGGCCGTGGAACTCCCGGCCAGAACGATGGGCAGGCAGTGTCCCAGGGCAAAGAGTAGAATCATGCTCACCCCGGTGGCGATTTTCTCCTGAACAGTGATCACGGCCAGAATGGGGGCGATGAAGCCGAAAGTACACGATCCGGAGACAATGCCGTAAGCCAGGCCCAGAATAAAGGCCTCGCTATGGCCTTTGAGCCGAAACCGCTGGGCCAGGCCGCCTGAGAGGGAGCAGGCCTTGACCCCGAGCATGTCCAGGGCCACCCAGAAGAGAATCAGGCCCAGGAGGATGGTCCAGTAGGGACTGATCTCACCGAGCATGCGCCCCAGCAAAGCACAGGCTACACCGATGATCACGATGGTAATGAACAATCCCAGGGTGAACAGTCCGGCATAACCGGCCGCCTGCCTGGGCCTGGGCATGACCTCCTGCCCGCCCACATACCCCACGATTAGCGGAATGGAGGCGATGTGGCAGGGACTCAGGGCCACGCTGATCACCCCCCAGAGGAAGCAGCCCAGGGCCGCGATCAGCGAACCGCTGGTCATCCAGGCGTGAATCGTCAAAAACAGTTCCTGCATGTCGACTCCCGTCAAGACTTTTTCAACTTTTCAAGTTCCTTGATGATACTCTCTTTATCCATGAATCCCTGATGCCGCGTCACTTCTTTGCCTGTTGTATCGTAAAAAATCTGGGTGGGAATCGCTCGAATACCTGCTTTTCTGGTCAACAAAGGATACTCGCCCACATCCAGGATCAGGATCTCCGCCTCACCCTTGTACTGTTCTTGCAGCTCCTCTAAAATCGGCTGCATCATCTTGCAGGGAATGCAGGTTCCCCGGCCGAAGTCGGCCAGGACAGGCCGGCCCGTCTTAAGGGCCCGCGCCAGTGGATTGTCGGCTGCGGCTGCCTTCTGGGCCTCGATCCAGTCCTGATTCCTGCTGATCGAGGCTTTGCTCATCAGACGGCCGATATAGTCATTGACAGCCTGCCGCTGTTTCATCTGCAGGACATACGGACGGAGCTGCGCCTGGACATCTTCAAAGGAGCTCTCTTCCGGGATCTGCTCTTTGTTCTGCTCATAAAAATTGCGCAGCTCAGATTCCTGAACCCGAACATCGTTCAAGACTTCCTGTTCGAGGAAGGCGTTGAGCCGCTCATTATTTGCTTTTTCTTGCGCTGTTGCATTCTCCGGATTTGGAGACGATGCCCCGCCCGCCCAATCCAGCCGCTTTGCTTCCTGCAGCAGAACGGTCTGCTTGATCAAGGATTCGAGGAGGGCCTGTTTGTCCCTGGCATAGGCCTTGCGTTGCGACTCCGGGATTGTCTTCAACAGGTTTTCCACATCTGCCGGCCTGATTTTTTCAGAATTCACGGTGGCCAGGACGGTATCAGGCGAAAAGGCTTCGGCTGCCGGTGTATCGTCCAGGGTCTCCTCAATCGGGATAGTGCTTTGGGCAGACGGTTCTTGCCCGGCCTTGTCCTGGCCTGATTCCAGCCAGACCGTGCCTCCAAGTCCCACAACCAGGACAGCCACAATAAGTCCGCCCCACAGCAGATTTTTGCCGGCCCGGCCGCTTGGCTCGGATGGTGACGGTTGTTGACCGGGCCGTTCTCCTGGGGATTCATTCCTCTTGTCAGATGCAGTCATTGATTCTCCTTGTTCAACCCTTTTCAATCCAGCCCTTGATATCCTCCTTGGAGGGCACCTTGCCTACGGACTTGACCTCACCATCGACCACCACGGCCGGGGTTCCAAAGACGCCGTACTTGGCGATATCCATGGTTCCGGTTACCTTCTCCACATCGGCTGCGACACCGGTCTCCTGCAGGGTGTCCATAACCAGCTGTTCCGTTTGCGTGCACTTGGGGCAGCCCGGTCCTAAGACCTTGATCTCCATTGTTTTTCTCCATGTAATAGTTTGTGTTTGAACGGAAAAGGTGATTGGACGAAAACTTTTCCAGATACGAGGAACAAAAAATTTTGAAACCGCAGTGTATTCAAATACATGAGGATTTCAAAAT
>CAZUMF010000315.1:0-5530 GCA_964621385.1 uncultured Desulfohalobiaceae bacterium | reverse complement strand
AGACCGAAGACTATTCCGGGCAGGGATTTTCCGATGAGGATTTCCCCCGGGGTAAAAGGCGCCACCAAAAGCTGGTCAAAGGTGCCGAACTCCCGTTCCCGGGCCACGGAGAGGCCGGTGAGGATCATGACCACAACCATGCTGATGATGCCCCCCAGGGCTGAAACAATGTACCAGCGGCTTTTCAGGTTTTCGTTGAACCAGGCCCGTTCGCTGAGGACGACCAGCGGGCCGTCGACGGCCCGCACCCCTTTGCGCAGAAGACTCTGGTTATACGCCTGGACGATGCTCCCGATATAGCCCAGAGCAATCAGGGCCACATTGGAGTTGCGGCCGTCCACAATGACCTGGAGATCGGCCTGACGCCCCTGATGCAGCCTCCGGCTGAACTCCGGACCGATGTGCAGGGCCAGGCGCGCTTCCTGCCGGTTGATCACGGACTCCAGCTGCCGGTCGCTGGAGAGGGTTTGGACCAGATGAAAGCTCTCGGAACCCTGAAAATGAGACAACAACTCCCTGGATTCTGCGGTCCGGCATTCGTCGAATACGGCATAGCGCACCTGTTTGAGGTCATAGGTGGCGGCGTAGCCGAAAATAAAAAACTGGATCAGGGGCGGCCCGATGATCACGAAGCGGCTTTTCGGATCCTTGAGGATCATCAGGAACTCCTTGAGCACCAGGGCCAGGATACGCTGAAAGAGGATCATGCCTTCTCCAGGTGTTTGGACATTTTCTTGTAAGCCAGGCTGATGAACAGGACGGCCATGCCCAGCAGAGCCAGAGCATTGGGCAGCAGAACAGGCCAGTCGTCCCCGGAGAGAAACAGGGTCTGGCTGATGGCGACAAAGTATTTGGCCGGCACGACATGACTGAGCACCTGAATGAACAGGGGAGTGCTTTCCAGATCGAAGAGCAGGCCGGAGAGGAAGAGGGCCGGAAGAAAACCGGCCACAATCGACGCCTGGGCCGCCACGAACTGGACCTTGATCGCCGTGGAGAGCAGGAGGCCGAATCCCAGGGAGGCCAGCATGAAGATCGAGCTGAGCAGCAGAAGGGTCCAGACAGATCCGCGGAACGGGACCTCGAACAGGGTGATGCCTACGATCACGGACAGGGCCATGCCGGACATGCCCAGGATAAAATAGGGCAGAACCTTACCCAGGAGAAGATCCAGGCGGCGCAAGGGCGTGACCAGCAAGGCCTCCATGGTGCCCCGTTCCCATTCCCGGGCCACCACTAACGAGGTCAGGAGGGTGCCGATCAGGGTCATGATCAGGGTGATCAGGCCGGGGACGAGAAAATTGCGGCTCACCGCAGCCTCGTTGAACCAGATCCGTTCCTGGAGTCGAACCGGAAAACGCAAGGCAGGTTTGCTTTCAGCCTGTCGGATGCGGTTCCATTTCTGGAGAACCCCGCGGGCATAGCCGATGATCAGTCGGGCCCGGTTGGCGTCCACGCCTCTGAGGATGAGCTGGACTCGAGCCGAATGCCCTGCATACACTTTTGAGGCGAAATCGTTCTGCAGGTGAAGAATGGCTTCCACCCGGCGAGCAGTGAGCAGCGTTTCCGCCTCAGCGATGGAATGCACCGTTCGGGTGCTGAAGTATTCAGACCCCCTGAAGCGGGCTGCCAGATTTCGGGCCGGGGTGCTGCTGTCCTCCAGGACCACAGCCAGGCTCACATTGTTCGCATCCAGAGAAACCCCGTAGCCGAAAAGAAACAGCAGGACCAAGGGCAGGACAAGGGCCAGGGCGATGCTGCTCGGGTCGCGCCTGATCTGAAGGGCCTCCTTGCGCAGCAGCCCGCGCAGGCGCATCTGAAAGCGGGAAAATCGGGACATCGTATTTTGGATTTTCGATTGGAGAATATGAACAGTTCTTTTCTTTGATTCATCATTCATCATTGGACGTTCGATGTTCGATGTTCATTTTGCCCTCTGCTCCATGTGCCCCTGCCCTTCCCCCCGGGCCAGGGCGATGAACGTATCCTCGATGGATGGTTCCGGGTTTTCAGGGGAACGGGCCAGGTCCCGAATTTCCTCCGGGGAACCCAGAGCCAGGCATGCGCCCTGGGACATGATCAGCATCCGGTCACAGTACTCGGACTCTTCCAGAAAATGGGTGGTGACCACCACAGTGACTCCCTGTTCGGCAAACCCGTTGATCCGCAGCCAGAATTCGCGCCTGGCCAGAGGATCGACCCCGGACGTGGGTTCGTCAAGAAACAGGATGTCCGGTTCGTGGAGCAGGGCCGCAGCCATGGCCAGGCGCTGCTTGTAGCCTCCCGGCAGCTGATGGGCGGTGGTCTCCTTCCAACGATCGAGATCGAATTCATCAAAAGCCCAGCGCAGCCTCTGCCTGAAGCGTTTGCCCTTCAGACCGTAGACCCGGCCGTAAAAGCGAAGATTTTCCTGAACAGTGAGCTGGGCATACAGGGAAAACTGCTGGGCCATATATCCAAGCCGGGCCCGGGCCCTGGCCCGGGAACGTCTCAGGTCATGTCCGGCCACGCTGACCTCACCGGAGCTGACCTTGGACAATCCGCAGAGCATGCGGAAGGTGGTGCTCTTACCGGCTCCGTTCGGTCCCAGAAGCCCGAAAATTTCCCCCTGCCGGACTTCGAAATTCAAGTCCCTGACCGCTTGAAACGAGCCGAATGATTTGCCCAGATGCCGGGTCTGGACCATCACAGCTGCCTGTTCTGCTTGTGTTTCCAGGGAAGGGCTCTGTGTCTGGGGGTGAAAACGGCGTTCCTGTCCCGGGATCAGGGCCATGAAGGCATCTTCGAAGTTCGGGGCAGTGGGTTTGAGCTGGACCGATTGCTGATCCCTAAGGACGGCTTGGATTGCCTCTGGTTGTGATCCGTCCGTGACCAGACGGACTTTTCCGGAGCGGATGCTGGTGTCGAGAACATGCTCTTTATCGGCCAGCTGCCTTTGGATCTGCCGCGGTTTGCTGCCGTCAGGCGGGGCCGCCAGAAAAACCCTGCCCTGGACCTGTCGGTGAAAGCGGTGCCGGTCGCCCTGGTCCAGTTTGCGGCCCTGGTGCAGGACAACGATCTGGTCGCAGCGTTCGGCTTCATCCAAATAGGCGGTGGACAACAGGACCCCGATGGCGTGTTTTTTAACCAGATCGTACACGATTTTCCACAACTCCTGTCTTGAGACCGGATCGACTCCCACGGTTGGTTCATCCAGGAGAAGCAGGTCAGGAGCCTTGATCAGGGCGCAGGTCAGTCCAAGCTTTTGTTTCATGCCGCCGGAGAGGTCTCCGGCCAGACGCGTGGTGAACGGATCCAGCCCGGACATGTGCAGGACGCGCTCAAAACGCTCCGGGCGTTCCTGGCGGGGTACACCTTGAAGATCGGCATACAGCTCCATGTTTTCCTGCACGCTGAGATCTTCATAGAGACCGAATTTTTGGGGCATGTAGCCGATGCGGTTCTGAATGGCCAGACTGTCCCGCAGGCTGTCCAGGCCAAGCACAGTCATGCCCCCTTGTGTCGGTTGGAGCAAACCGGCTGCAATGCGGATCAGGGTAGTCTTCCCGGCCCCGTCGGCCCCCACAAGGCCGGTGACCTGACCAGCAGACACCTCCAGGGAGACTGCATCAAGCGCCTGGATGGACGACCCGTCCGCTGCGGCAAAGGTTTTGCTCAGTCTGCGGGCGGCAAGCAGGACTTTCAGGTCAGCTCCGCTGGATGCAGGCGATGTGTTCACCATCAGGGTTCGGCCTCTGGTGTCTTTTTTGGCGGGTTGGATGTGATGGAGCTGGACCGGGAGCCTTGAGCTGGGGCATCACGATCAATGTGCACGGTCACCGGCATGCCCAGGCGGAGTCGATGCTCGGGATCCTTGACCTGGATTCTGACTTCATAGACCAACCTGGTTCGCAATTCCGTGGTTTCCACATTTTTCGGAGTGAACTCGGCCACCGGGGATATAAACCCCACCCAGCCCTGAAAGCGCTGCTCGGGAAACGAATCGCTCTGGATGGAAGCGGGCAGGCCTTCCAGGATAAAGCCCAGGTCCGGTTCCGGCACATAGGCCCGGACCCATTTGGGATCATCCAGGGCCAGGCTGAGGACCGGTGTGTTGGGCAGGGCCATCGCCCCGGGTTCCAGAATGCGGCTTTGGATGACCCCGGCGGACGGACTTCTGAGCTTCAGGTCCTCGATCCTGATCTGCAGCAGGTCGCGAGCGGCCCTGGCGGCCTCGAGTTCGGCCCGGGCCTGCTTAATGTCTTCCTGACGCGGTCCTTCTTGCGCCAGGTCCAGGGATTTTCTCTGAGCTCTGAGTTTGGCCCGGGCCGTCTCAAAGGCGGCCCGGGCATCGTCCAGGGTCTGTTCAGTGGAGGCGCCTTTGCGTGTGGGTGTGCGGGTCCGGTCCTACCCGCGCCGGGCATTGTGCCTGCGGGTCGCGGGCGCGTCGCTCTCGCCCCCGGGGCGATCGATCTCCTGCTGCCGGGTTCCGGCCATGAGCCGCTGCAGGGTCTGCTCCCTGGCCGAGACCCTGGCCCCGGCCTCCCGGAGTTGGGCCTGGAGACGATCGGACCGCTGGATGGCCAGCACCTGGCCGGTTTCCACCCGTTTCCCCTCCTCCACCAGGACATGTTCAATGACTTCCTGTTCAGGAAAGGCCAGCTGGACATCCCGGATGTCGATAGTGCCATAGAGGGTCAGGGTGCTCTGGTCTTGCGCCAGTTGTCGGTTCTGCAACCACCAGCCGCCGAGACCGGCCAGGGTCAGGAGCAGGAGGAACAGGATGAGAAGCTTCAGCGTTTTTTTCATGTTCGGCTTTCTGGAAAACGACTTGTAGAACCCGTTCGGAGACCGTCTGTTTGCCGCCGGTGCAGTCACTGATGGCGATCTTGTTCATCCGGGCGCGTTTGGCAGTGAAATCCACCCCGGCTCCGGAATATCCGGCACTGGGCGAATTCATCTGTCAAGCATATCCATCCTTTTCCAGTCTTTCAAGCCAGGCCCCGACGGCGGTCCTGGCTTGAAAGGCTGGGCCGGGCCTGGTAAGGATACGACCCATATGAGACGCCCCTCAACCTACCGGGCGAGAAAGGCCCGCCGCAGGGAACAGCCCTGTTCCTGCTGCGGGCATCTCGATCCCTGCAGCCAATCCCCTCGAGGCAAAAGCGGTGAAGCGTTCTTTTATTCCAGAGCTCTTTACAGTACGCGTAAATTTGACAGTACGCGTAAATTTGAAGGAACTATTGGACATCTTGTGATATTTCTTGCCTCTTTTTGAGGTTTCAGCCTCCGGCCCGTAGGGCCTACAGGCCGGCTTCCGGCTCGTAGAGCCTACAGCTCGGAGAGAGGGTAGAGCCTACGCCTCGGAGAGTGCCAGAACTTAACGCTTTGATATAGCTTTGACTTTCTTTTCCTCGTATGAAACTTCAGACGAATGGAGTCATAGTTCCAAGCATTGATCAACGCTCGTCATTGCGAGCGAAGCGAAGCAATCTCTCAGAAAAGCCTCTTGTCAGGGATTGCTTCGGCGAAGACGCCTCGCCCGGTTAAA
>CAZUMF010000314.1:0-5533 GCA_964621385.1 uncultured Desulfohalobiaceae bacterium | reverse complement strand
GAGGAGACTCTATGCGTTGTGTGAAGACAATGACCGCTTTTTTACTTGTCGCCTGCTTTCTGTTCTCCGGCTCCCAACTCCTGGCCGCGGACACACAGGCCCTGGAGAGCGAACAGGAAAAGATCAGCTACGCCCTGGGCATGAGCATCGGAAAAAATCTGAAAAAAGATGTGGAAATCGATCTGGATGCGTTTTTTCAGGGGGTTGAAGACGCCCACACCGGGGACGCCCTGATGACCCAGAAAGAATTGCAGCAAATCATGATGGCCTTTCAAAAGCAGATGCAGCAGCAGAAGATGCAGAAAATGCAGGCGGCTGCCGCCAAGAACAAGGCCGAAGGCAAGCAGTTCCTGGATGAAAACCAGGACAAGGAAGGGGTGGTCACCCTGGAGAGCGGTCTGCAATACAAGATCCTGCAGGAAGGGGATGGCCCTTCGCCCACAGCCTCTGATACGGTGAAGTGCGACTACAAGGGAATGACCCTTGACGGGCAGGTCTTTGACTCGTCCTACCAACGGGGCGAACCGGCCACGTTTCCCCTGAACGGGGTGATCCCGGGCTGGACCGAGGCTCTGCAGCTCATGAAGGTCGGCTCAAAATGGAAGCTCTTCATTCCCTCCGATCTGGCCTATGGCGACAAAGGGGCCGGCCAGATGATCGAGCCCGGCTCCACCCTGATCTTCGAAGTCGAACTCTTGGATATCACGGAATCTTCCGAAACAGAATAGTCCCTATCCCCTGGACTGCCAGGTTGCATGCAACCGGCCACCAATAAAGGCCCGGTCAGACTGATCCGTCCGACCGGGCCTTTTCCTTTTCACCAAAGCCAACAGCGTCGGCAACAGGAGTCATCCCCCTGAAACCCACATCCAGAAATTCGGAACAAAATCAATGCCCTTGGTGGCCTTGATGTCTTCATAGACCGCCTTGACCTTGCCCGTAGCCTCGTTTTCCGCTACTGTTGCAAACAGCGACATCGTCTCCTCCTTTGGACTGAATTTCACAAAAAACAGACTTCGTACCGACATTACGGCTTTGAACCTTAACATTGTAAAATGATTAGAAATATTTGAAATGTTGTTAAAATTGGACATGCTTTTGGTTTCTGGCCTCCGGCTCGTAGAGCCTACGCCTCGGAGAGTTTCAGGTGTCGGGTGTCTGGAAAGGCAAAATCCGCAAACTGAAACCTGAAACCAGACACCTGAAACCCCAAAATGAGGCCAGAAATATCACAAGATGTCCAATAAATACCTCAGATTTACGCGTCCTGTAAAGAGCTCTGACGTATAGGGAAATACGCCATGAATACCACCGCACTGCACCGGCAGTCCATTGTTGCACTCGGTCGCCTGCTGCGCAGCAGGGATCTCTCCGCTTTGGAGTTGACCGAGCATTTTCTGAAGCGAATCGCCGATCACAATGCCGCCCTCCAGGCCTGCTGCCTGGTCTGCCCCGAACGGGCCAGGAGCCAGGCCGAGGCTGCAGACAAGCTGTTTCAGGCCGGCTGTGATCTCGGTCCCCTGCAGGGCATCCCTTATCTGCTCAAAGACCTCTACAATGTCAAAGGTCTGCCCACTGCCGCAGGCACCCGGCTTCTGGTCGACAATATTGCGGCTGCTGACGCCTTTGCCGTCCGCCGCCTCCATCAGGCCGGCATGGTTTTGCTGGGGAAAACCCATACGGTGCAGTTCGCCTACAGCGGGGTGGGCATCAACCACGATCTGGGGACCCCGCTCAACCCCTGGCATTCAATCCCCCATGTCCCGGGCGGATCGAGCAGCGGTTCCGGCGTGGCCGTGGCCGCCGGTCTGGCCCCCATGGCCATGGGGACGGACACCGGCGGTTCGGTGCGCATCCCGGCGGCCTTGTGCGGGGTGACCGGTCTCAAGCCCACCTTTGGCCGGATCAGCTGCTCCGGGGTCTATCCCCTGAGCCAGAGCATGGATTCCCTTGGTCCGCTCACCAAAAACGCAGCGGACGCGGCCCTGGTGTATGCGGCCCTGCCCGGACCGGACCCCGCCGATCCCAACACCTTGACCGCCCCCTTCCAGGCGCCTCTGCCCCAGTTGGGCTCCGGACTCCACGGGCTGCGCCTGGCCTTTGCCGAGTCCACCTTCTGGGACGGGGTCGATCCCGAGGTGGAGCAGGCGGTTCGGGCCACAGGGGCGATTTTTCAGGATCTGGGCGCAACGGTTGGCAGCATCGAGTTTCCCGAGGCCGCACACGCCCGGCGCCTGAACCCCAAGGGACTGGTCATCGCCGCCGAAGCCTACGCCAACAACCGGAAGCTTTTGGATACGCATTTCGAGGAGCTCGATCCCTGCATCGCCCGGCGCATGATCCAGGGCCGGGACATTCGGGCCCATGAATACTTGCAGAGCCTTCGGGAATGGGGGGCCGTCCGCGCCCAGGCCGTGGAGCGCCTCAGGGATATCGACGCCCTGCTGCTCCCGACCACGCCGGTCCCGGCCCGGCCTGTGGCCGAGGTGGACGCGGACCTGGAGACCTATTTCCAGTGGAACATGACCTACCTGCGCAACAGCTCCATCGGCAATATCCTCAATCTCTGCGGCCTGTCCCTGCCCTGCGGATTCACCGGCACAGGCCTGCCCATCGGGCTCATGCTCTACGCCAAACCCTTTCAGGAAGCAACCCTCCTGCGGGTGGGCCAGGCCTATCAAAGCGCCACGCCCTGGCACGAGACCGCTCCGGATATCGGGTAACGTTCGAGCGAAAGAGAGCTCTGTGATCGGTTCGTGGTTTCAGCTGAAGTTTCATACGTTCAGAGCTCATTCCATTGAACTAAAATTTTTCAAGAATTTACGAAGTCTGACGTTACTCGAATTGCAGCAATCTTCAGTCTTCAATTTTCAGTCTTCAATCCTCGATCGTCAGTCTTCAATGCCGTAAGGGCCGTCACCGGCCGATGGCATAGGCCTGCCGCCTGGGATCGGCCCCGGCCCGGAGCACCCCTTGGGCCCGGTCGAGGCGAATGGCCTGGGAACTGCCCATGACCCCGTCCCAGTCTTCGACCACGGAGACCTGGTGCCCCAGGGCGCGCAAGGCGGCGATGCCCGCCTCTGGAAAGCGTCCCTCCAGGAGCAGGGTCCCGTCCGGCTCGGAGCGCCAGCGCGGCGCCTCCATGGCCTCCTGGGGTCCGGCCTGAAAATCGAGCAGCGCGGTGAGCAGCTGCATCACGGTCTGCGTCTGCCCGTCCGCTCCGGGCGAACCCAGGACAAGATACGGCCGGCCCTGCTCCAGGACCATGACCGGATGCAGGGTGTGATAGGGCCGCTTGCCCGGCTCCAGGCGGTTGGGGTGCTCCGGGTCCAGGCTGAACCCCCGCCCCCGATTCTGGAGAAACATCCCGGTTTCCGGAACCAGGGTGCAGCTGCCAAAGGGCTCATACAGGCTCTGGATCAGGCTGACGGCATTGCCCTGGCTGTCCACCACAGCCAGATAGATGGTATCCTCCCCGCCCCGGGTGAAGGACCGGGGCGCAACGCTTTGGGCCGCCCGGCCCGGATCGATGCCCTGAACCAGCCGCCCGGCCGCCTCCTTGTCCAGGAGATTCTGAATCGGAACCGGATGAAATTCCGGATCGCAGACAAAGCGGTTCCGGTCTGCAAAGGCCAGTTTTTTGCCTTCCACCATCAGGTGCAGCAGTTCAGGCTGATCCGGCGCCATGGCCCGGACATCAACGGATTCCAGGAGGTTGGCCTGCATGAGCAGGGCGATGCCCTGGGAACTGGGGGGCATGGTGCAGACGGCATACCCGCGGTAGTCGGTGCTGAGGGGGGCAACCCAGTCGGCCCGGTACCCGGCCAGGTCCTCTTCGCTGAACAGACCGCCCTGGCGTCTCGAATGCCGGACCAGGGCCCGGCCGAGTTCGCCGTGGTACATGGCCTCGGGTCCCTGCTCCGCCAGGAGCCGCAGGGACTGCCCCATCCGGGGCTGGACCAGACGCTCGCCCACGGCCGGGGGATCGCCGTCTCGCAGATACAGGCCCGCCGTGCTGTGATCCTGCTCCAGCCAGGGTTTGCGCTGGGCAATGGCCTCCCTGAGATCCGGATACATGGGAAAGCCGTTGTCTGCATAATGGATGGCCTCGGAAAGCAGCTGATCCAGGCCCCTGGTTCCGCAGCGCTCCAGCAAGGCCTGCCAGCCGGCAACTGCGCCGGGCACGGTGCCTGTCAGGATGCCGGTTTCAGGGATGCTCTGCAGCCCCCTGCCGGCAAAGGCTTCGAGGCTTGCTGCGGCCGGTGCTCGGCCACTGGCATTCAAAGCCTCTGTTTTTCCGCTTGATTCCATGAAGACCAGGGCGAAGAGGTCGCCGCCGAATCCGCACATATGCGGTCTGACCACCGTGAGCACCAGATTGGCGGCCACCGCTGCATCCACGGCGTTGCCGCCGGCCTCCAGGACCGCAGCCCCGGCCCGGGCCGCCAGGGGATGGTCCGCAGTGATCATCCAGTTGGTGCCCATGAGTTCGGGACGATGGGTTTGAAAATGCTGTGTCATCAATTGCTCCTTCCCGAGGCTTGTACGACGGGACTGCCAAAGGACTGTGTTGATCCGTTTGCTTTCCTGTGCTAATGCTGAGAGAAAAATTTCTACTGGATTCTGCCTGCATTGGCAAGATTCACCTGCAAAAAGCCCTAAAGGGTGCGGTGAATGGCACCCCGAATCACCGCATATTTTGCAGTGAATTGCTTTGACTTTGCGGTGAATATCTCTTACAATCGCCTTAAATTCAGAGCTCTTCACCAAGAGCTAAAGTTTGAGTCATTTTTTGGACAACTATCTGCTTAAAGTCTACTCCTGAATCTGAGCATAAACCTGAACGAATGATATGTCATTCCTCTTATTCAGATAACGGCACAGGAAAAACAACCGAATCTTTCCAGGGGATTGACAGCGGATTTCTCCTTCGGTAGCCTACTTGGTAGTCTTCCACTGATGCTTTAAAAATGAAAGAAAGCAGATGGTTGTCCACATATGCTTCATTCCTGTCACAATACAAGCAAAGTACTAGTAGAGAGCAGGCGCGCGCATGCTAAGTGAACATTCGATAAGAAAGGAGTACGTATGATTAAAAAATATATCCAAACTGCGATGGAGCATGCCAAATACGAAATTCTTCAAGATGATGGGACATATTATGGAGAGATAAAAGAATGCCCTGGTGTCTATTCAAATGCTCCGACTCTGGAGAAGTGTAGGGATGAACTGGAGGAAGTTCTTGAAGAATGGATTCTTTTACGTGTATATAAGAATCTGGAAATCCCCCCAATAGAAAACATCGAAATTAAAATCAAAAAACAGGCGGTAGCCTGATGCCAGCATTTGGTCCGATCAAGGGGTCCGATTTGGTCAAATACCTTCGGAAATATGGCTTTTATGGACCATATTCTGGAGGGAAGCATCCATTTATGGTTAAAGGGGACCTTACTCTGACCATTCCAAACCCGCATAGGAACTCAATCCCGACGGGTGCTCCCTCTGAAGCTTGATGAGTCGCTGGTTAATGCCA
>CAZUMF010000313.1:0-5594 GCA_964621385.1 uncultured Desulfohalobiaceae bacterium | reverse complement strand
GAGAAAGCCGATGAGCTGGCCAGGATCATGAAGGGGGACCGGGTGGATGCTGTGCTGCTGGTGCCGGTCTGACCCTTGTGTACGCGCGCCGTGGGCGTGCTGGGGCATTATATAGAAGAGGGCGGGATCGCCACAACCCAGATCAGCCTGATCCGTGAACATACCGAGATCATCAAACCACCAAGGGCCCTGTGGGTCCCCTTTGAGCTGGGCCGGCCATTTGGGGTGCCTGGCGATCCGGATTGTCAAAAGCGGGTCCTCCGTCGGGTCCTGCACATCCTGGAGGCTGAAAGCGGCCCTGTTCTGGAAGACTATTCGGAAGAGGCTCCTCCCGAAGAGAAGGCCTCAACACCCTTTGCCTGTCCGGTTTCTTTTGCTCCGGCTGCGGTTGATGAGTCGGGTTCGACAGAGGGCCTCCTGGAGGCTTTTCAGCAGGAGGCTTCGCAGTTGCGTACCTGGTATGACTTGGCCCAGGAAAACAATGACCGGACAACCGTTGGCGTCAGTGGACTAACCCCCGAGGAATCCGTGGCCCTTATCTCTGATTTCATTCGAGGCCGGGAGATACCCGGTCTCCATTCCAATCAGGATTTGGCAGCGGCTTTGAGAATGGCCGTACAGGACCTCAAGGCCTATTATTTTGAAGCGGTTGCTGCGCAGCCCGGCCGGCAGGGGACGAAGAACGAGCTGGAGGACTGGTTCTGGGGGCAGACAGCGGCGGCCAAAGTCTTGAACGAACTCAGACGGGTGTGTATGCAAAGCACCGACCAGAATTTGCAGTTTCTGGGAAAACTCATGATCATCCCCCAGAGCCAGCTAACCCGGTTTGAAGAGCACGAATAAACAGCAGGGACCGCAGGGGCAAAGCCGTGGCTTGGGAATCTTCGCTCAAAATGATCATGGACGCCACACCGGCGGGTATCGTTGTTTTTTCCGGTGAGGCTGTACTCCTCTTTGCTGCAGAAAGTGAGCAGTATCTTGAATTCAAGGCCCGTGTAAATTAGCCACCTTTCATCTGTTTTGTTGATGGGAGTCGATGGAATCCAGCGAATTCGAAGTGACTGTCAAAGGAAAAGACGCGCTTGATTTGTTCGCGTTTCATCAAGACAAAGGAGATGCAATCGGTGAAACTGACCCGTTTATCTGAAAATTTGCCAAAAAATTGTATCGCCTTCATTTCATCTTGGTGTTCCGGCCTGCAGATCGTCAGTGATGGTGACGCATAGATGTTTTTGGCCCTTTGAAAGGCAAAATCGTACCCCGCCCACCGTCCCAACAAAGTGAATGTCTCATCAAGCACAAAGTTGCTGGTAAAGCAGTTCTCACGACTCGCGGCCAGTTCTTCCCAGAAAGAGAGGGCGCTTCGGTGGTACTGGTCATTGGCAAAATAGCGGCCCAGAAAAGCTCCTGTGTCAATGAAGATCACCCCTTGCCTCCATATAAGTACTCATCATGAGAGGCGGAACCATTTTCAGGAATCCGGCCTTCAAAAATCGCATTGTCTTGCATGAAAGGGTCATCTTCATATTCAGGAATAGATTCTCGCTTGAGAGAGTTTTTCAATGCCAGCCGGATATACTGACCTAAGGAGATCCTCATTTTTTTGGCTTGATTGGCTGCCTGCCTCTTCAATTCAGGCGGCAGCATAATTGTGGTTCGATCCATTCCTGCTCTCCTTTATGGTATGTTTGCATAATAATGCTGACATAACTTTTTGTCAAGATCACTCTCTGTCCTTGTTCAGAACAGAGGGAAGGGTTGGATTGAGCTCCCACAAAATCTTAAACAAAGGCCTATGTCTATATAAGGCACTGATTGCCTCAGTCTTTCATCCGGAGGCGGGAAGATACACACCGCCGCCGGATCTCGGCCGGCTCCAATGTCCATCAATGGCTGTCTTCAAGGTCTGACCCAACCGGTCGCAGCCCAAAACCGCATCCTTGTTATCTTCGAAAAGTAGAAACATCTCTTTTGTGACTCGTGTGAAGGTTTTAAATTCAGCCTGAGACCAGTTCAGGGCCGGCATGCCGACCGGGCATTCTGTTCCCAAACCACAGGAAAAACAGGGCGGCGTGTCGGAGGTAAACAAGGCGATTCCGACAAGTTGGAAGAAATAGATATTCTTGAGGTAATCGGCCATATCACGGGCTGCTGCATCCGGGTTTTCGCCACCCACTGCGACCACTGCTGCCGGGGTATCCCGAAAGACAGGCTCTTGATGGTAGAGAGGGAAAAGCCGCTCCAGGAAGATATGGGCCAATGAATTGACCCGGCCATTATAATTCACTCCACCCAGGATCAGACCTTCTGAGGCTTCCAGCTTGTCATAGAGAGAGGTCATATCGTCCGATTGAATACATCGCCTGCTTCGAGCGCAGCGTACACAACCCAGGCAGGGCGTGAGATGCAGGTCTCTGAGATTGACGACTTCGTAAGCAAGACCTGAGGCTTGGGCCACCCGGATAACCATCCTCTCCAGATTGCCTCCCGTATTCGGGCTTGAATGAACGGCGAGAATCATAGTGCTCTCCGTCAAGGTTTTATGTGTATAAGCTGTGCACAGCCAGGGTATGGCCAAAGGGTGTCCGTTCAGAGACAAATGGGTATTGGCTGTCTTTGGGAATGGGTTCAGGAAAACGGCAGGAGCATGGTCTTACCCTGACTGACAATGCGGCCTGATTGCTTCAGCCCCTTCATGGCCCGGGTGATGCTCACCCGGTGGGCGCCGACCAGAAAGCCCAGATCCTCATGGGTCAGAGGAAATTGAATCACATACCCCTCGGGGGACTCCCGGCCGTGTTCCCTGGCTACAGAGCTCAAAACGCTGTAGAGTCGCTCTTCCAGACTGCCCAGGCTCAGGCTGCCCACGCGTGAGGTCAGGGAGGACACCTGTTCGCTCAAGCGTTTGATTACTTCCAGCCCGATATTGGGGTAGTCCCGGATCATGGCGTCGAAAATTTCTTGCGTGAATCCGCAGATCAGGGTCTTTTCCATGCAGGTCGCGCTGACCGGAAAAATGCTTTCCCGTTCGCTGAGCATATACTCGCCGATAAACTCCCCGGCCTTTCGGATATCCAGAAAAATAGCCGAACCGTCTTCGGTGATCTTGTCCAGCCTGACCCTGCCCCCTTTGATCAAAAACATCTTACCGGCAGGTTCTCCCTGCTGGAAAATGGTGTCCCCGGCATCAAAAACCTTGCGCATGGCCCTCTCGCCAAGAACTGCCAGTTCTTCAGGGGCAAGACGCTCGAAAAGCCAGAGATTGCCGATGCATTCCTGGCAAAGCTCCATCTCGCCGCCCATGAGATTGGCGCATACACAGCCCGACGACATAATCAACCTCCCTTGTGCTTCATTGGTTGTTTTGAGCTTACCGTTCCCGGACATGAAAGGCAAGGGAGGTGGTGTCATCGTATGTTCTGAAATGCTTCAAAGTTGAGCAGAACTCACATGATGGTCTGCTCCCTGATACGAGCCGCCAGGTCCTGCCCCAGTTGTATAGCTCGGTTCCAAACCTCTGTCTGATCTTCCACGTTACAGAACTTATCGGGTGTCACCCTGACATCCTTGCCGAACACCAATGGCAAGGCAGACATGGGGCAGGACTCGCCGTGACCGCAGACCAAACATTCTGCATTGCCAACAGCCTTGATCTGGCCGATGATCTCCATACCTTCCATCTGTAAGGCCATGTTCACCTGCTGTCCGGCTTCATCCAGGCCGGGGGCACCACGCCCGATACCGGTGGTGATGACCACGGCTGATTTCCCCTGAGTGAGATGATTCTGATGGCGCATGGAGAAGAGACGTTCCAAAAAGGCCTTGCTGAAACCATCTACTACGGCATAGGGAGGATAACTGCCCATGACCAGTCCCTGGGCATTTTTCAATTTTTCGGCCAGGTCAGGAAAATCGTCCTTGACCTTGCAGATATTGTCCTTGGTGCAGCCCAGGCAGGCGATGCAGGGTTTGATGTTGACTTTGGAAAGTTTGACAAATTCATATTCCAGGCCACTGGCTTCAAGCACGGCCTGGACCAGCCGATCCGTGTTGCTGTTCTTGATCGGACTTCCCGAAATTCCGATGAGCTGTGGATTCATAACTCCTTCCTGTGAGTGTATGCTTGAACATTCATAAAATTTACCAGCAGCATGCTGGCGAAGAATTCCAGATTGAAAACATCAGGATTCGGCGTCCGGTTTGCCGGAGCCGAATCCTGATCACTGCTTCAAGACCGCCTTGCGACCGCAGAATTCACAACTCCCGTCTGCAGTGATCTCCGGCTGCCGCGGTGCCTCGCCGCCGCACAACCCGCACTTGGTTTTACCTTGGTCTTTTACCAGGACAATTTGCTTGTGGCACAAATCACAACGGCCATCATCCGTGACTTTTGGTTGACGGGGAGCCTCTCCTCCGCAAATGCCGCATCTTGACATAGCGCACCTCCTTTTCGCTAGTGGGTGTGACATGATCATCGATCCCCGATTTTGATCGAATCTATCATCCGGATATGTCCTGTTCAGTAGCATTGGCTACAGCAAAAAAAAAACACAGTGTAGACTGAGGTACCGTGTCTTGTCGTCCATCTCATCCGGCAAAATGAGGCTGCATTCGTTCGCAGAAGGCACAGGAACGAGAAGTATCCGGAAAGGGATGTAAGGAAACACGCCGCCCGGACGACCTACCCACAGAGAGTATTGATCTGCGATCCGCATTATTTTTGTTTCCAGAAGGCGTACAAGCAACAGCCAGAGTGAAGGACAGCTCATCGTTGTTTCCAACAGTCTTCCCATTGTTTTACACCAGTCAGAACATTCCTGGCAGGTCTCCCAAGGCTCCGGAGGGCTCGTCACCGCCTTGGTTCCTGTTTTGAAGAAGAACGGCGGACTCTGGATCAGCTGGCAGGGAACATCCCCGCACGAGGATGTGGGCGGGTCTCTCCGACATTTCTCGGAAGAGCATGGGGTACGATCTGCAATCAGTGCCTTTGCACCCGGAGGAAGTGGAGGGATACTATCATGGCTTTTCCAATGAAATCATGTGGCCCCTGCTGCACGGATTACGCGGCCGCTGCCATTTTCACCTGTCTGCCGGATATAAACATTCTTGAGAGCAAGAGAGTTCGGTCTTGGCCCCCAGTTCTGTCTGGTTCTCTAAGATTCACTGTCCGGAGGCAGGCCGCCCTAGCCGACGGGATGAACTGCATCGCCGTGAACACGAATTTTCCCTATCAAACTGCGAAAGACTATGGTATTCTGGACGAGCAGCAGATCGTTCCCAACCCCAAAGATCTCATGGTTACTGAAGAGAAATTTTTTGTGCAGGTCGTATAGTTCGTATAATCAATCAAGGAGGCACCAATGGTACTGATTTGTACTGTTTCGCCTGAAAACGCGGAAGGCAAAATGAAAGAAGCCTATCACATGTTTATTTAAGGGGTCTCAGTGTATAATCTGGGCCGATGACAACCGGTCCATCCAGAATCATGATGCCTTTGCCAAGAACAAGCAGTATTTGTCTGACATCCCATGGATCTTAAACTCAGTCGCATAGGCAAACGGTTCAAGACGAAAACCGTGCTCGAGGACATCAGC
>CAZUMF010000312.1:0-5614 GCA_964621385.1 uncultured Desulfohalobiaceae bacterium | reverse complement strand
AATCAATGTAGCGAAAAGACTTTCCAATCCCCACCCACTTGTTGAACAAACAGCTGAACATTGACGATATCGAAGATAAAATCGGCATACGCGAAGAGTTGATAACTGAGTTCAAAACTCCAGAACTTGATGTGAAGGAGTACTATCATTTCAGGCACAGCCGTGACAACCAGATACGAGTTCCATCAGGGAACCTTTGTCCCTTATGTTGCGACTCGCAAGTAGAAACGCCTAACGTGTGATTGAAGTTCTGCTGACAGCGGAAACAGCGGGCCAGGTTGGTCTTGGGGTGACAGGCGGTTTGAAACTCTGAGCACAACGGACAGAGAAAGCGAAAGTACCCCTCACTGATCTTCCAGGACGCATCTACAAAAAGTCTTGAGTGAACGCTTCAAGCGATTTTTTGTTCCTGTAATTCTTTGGATTTACTGACCTCTGACCACTGGCCTCTGACCACTGATCACTGTCCTTGGGCGGGATATTCGGCGGGTTTATGATTCCTCCTCGCAACATAATGCCCCTAGCTCTTTTCACTTTTCGGAAAGCGCACCGCTGGTAACACCCAGGCAACGCCTCATAAATTAAGCCTCTGTCTGCTGAGCCACAGGCTGAGATAACTCGTACAGGGTTTCAGGATCTATATCAATATTCCCGGGCCATGCTACAGTACCATGCTGTACGTAAGCCTGTGTAAAAATCTGTTGGTGCTGCAAACGATTCCAGAGAGGCTGGTCAATATAGGGCTCCATATCAAAATGGCGCTGCTGGCCATCCTTAAAAGTAATTACTAACCGATAATCTGCGGTTGCTTTAACTGCAATGACGTCTAGCAGCATTTCCTTTTCTCCTTTTACCGTAGAGGATCAATACAAAAAGGCTCGACACCCCGTGCTGTAAGTTCCCAATTTGCCAATAATTCTTCCCGGTGCAAATTAATCCACACCTGCACCATACGCAATTGCTTAGGGGGCAAAGATCCTGATAAAACTTGGCAGTCCTCAATAGCTATGGAAACTTTTTGCCCTTGATATCGGGCTTGAATATGCGGCAAATGGTGTTTCTCGCGAACCTCGTAAAACATGGAAATATGATTCCATAAACCATACATATTGTCGGCATGTTATGTTACCTGTAATTTTTTTCTTTCTATTATACCACTTCCACCCCACCCTGGCAAACAGCTCACACCCCCAGCCGCTTCACGGAATAAACCCCCTCAATGCCAACCGGTGTGAATTTCCGCTCGTCTTTCGATTTCAGCAAATGCTTGACCTGATCAAAAACCTCCCCCACAAAGGCCTTGGAACCGATAACCCCTGCATCATTGAAATAGCGGCAGCGGTAGCGGAAGCGGTCCACCCGGCTGATCTTGTATTTGCGCCTCCGTTCCTTCTTGACGATCCTCAGGTCAATACCTCTTTGTGCTTTTCCAAGCTGACCTCTGACATCCGACATCTGATCTCTGTCCGCCGCGCCGGTCTCGTAGACAAATTCCCGGTATTTGCGCACGATCTCCCGGTACTCAAACTCATTCCATTCCTGCATGCCAAAATCCACACACAGCAGGTCGTCCTTGTTGTTGGTCTGCACATGATAGCCCAGGGAGCACCATTTGTACTCCTCAGGCCGCTTCACAATCCCTGCCCGGATCGGATTGAGATCCACATAAGCCAGGAGATTGACCAGGGTGGGGCCGTCCTCCACAATCAAGGACTTGAAGCGCCCGCCCCAGAAAAAACCCTGTCTTCGGTACTTCTTGTTGTAGTAGAAGGTGAAGCCCTGCAGGGCTGTTCTTGATATGACATGATAGACCGTACTCTTGGATTCTCTCGTGAAACGGGCGATTCGAGGCATGATTCACCTCCTGTGGTTTCGATGGTTTCAGTGCTCAGAAGAGAGTAGGCGGGATGAGCGACAATGCCCCTAGCTCTTTCTTTGATGGTCTTCTTTTCCATTGAAATTTCTCCTGTCTGAAAGGATCGAAAATCCATTTCCCGAATTCAGCCCGTTTCAGGCGCTAAGCCGGCTGTCTCGATTCCGATCGTCTTGTTACCTCTTGGAGTATCTTGTAGCAAAGATGGCATTTGTTTACGTATTTCTGGTCAGGTTCTGGGGCTTGATAACGCCGCCCGAGGCCTTCCGGACCCTGGGTTGCCAACACCTGGTAAAGCTCACTCCGACTTGCCTTGAGAACCAGCCGACCGATATTATCCCGGTCAATGTTACCCAACTCCATCCCTTTTACCAAGCCCCCGGCGGAACAGCAGGGATACAAATCTCCCCGGGGAGAAACGGACACGTCTCGAAGAACCGAACCACAGGGACCACCCAGGGGGCTCTCACCGATCATCAGTTCTTCTTCCGGGATAGAGGCTGCTCTGCCCACCGGAAGGTACCCGCTTTGGACAGCCAATGCAGACGGGGTGGTAAGGGGTGGGATACCGCTACCCAGGATGCGAATGTCATCATCTCCCAAGAGCTGGGTCACTTTTTTAAGGGTAAGCTTGCTGGAACGGCCCACCGTGCACATGATGACAGGTTTTAGATCTAGACTTAGTGCGGCTTGGTAGCAGTTGCGGACCACTGTAAAAGGCAGATGTCTTTGGTGAAAGTCGTCGGTGCTTATGTTGAGCACTTCTAACCCAGCCTCCTTCAGACTCCCGAGAACCGACAAGGCTCCTTCCGCGGATTTGGCCCAGAAACAGTTGGTCACGCATTCCGTATGAAGGCCTTTTTCAGAAGCAGCGGCTACAATCTTATGAAGCATTTCCGGAAAAAGAAACGGTTCTCCCCCAGAAATGCTGATCCATTCGACCGTCTGAATTTCACAGGCCTGATCGATATAGGCCAGGGCCCGGTCAAGGCCCATTCGACCTTTCTTTCCGGGATTGGAACCGAACCAACAATGGCTGCAAGCGATGTTGCATTGTTCCGTCAGCACGAGTCCAACCCGGAAGATGTCAATTCGATCCAAAATGGACGGCTCCTCAGCTCAACACATCCTGGTGTTTGGCCAGCGTTTTGCGGATCGTCTGGTTGGCCTGGTGGAATCCGTCCACCACAAAGTTACGCTCCCGCACCAGCTTGGTCCGCAGGAATTTGAACTGGGGCGATTGATGGAGCGACATGTTGGCTAGTTCCAAGATTTGGTGGATCCGGGGGAACGGCGTGGCCCCAAAGGAGGACATATCCATCTGGTCGGTCTTGCCGGCATCGGAATGGGCCACCGGGTTGATGCAACGCGAAACCCACATGAGGCATTTGTTCAGGTCGGTTACCACCTCGTCAGGGACATCCTTTCCCATGGCCTTTGATACGGTGTTTTCCAGTGACTGGGACAGCTCCAGGAACTCCTTGGCCTGATCGATTATCGGGAAGAGGTTGAAATAGCCCCGGATCTTATCCGCTTTATCCTGAAGATCTTCCAGGATGTTGATCATCCCCTGGGCATAGGTGGTGAAGTTCAGAGGTAGGATGCGGCAATTGATCATCCGAAAAATGAAATGGAGGTTGACACCCACATCCCGGGCCAGGATGCCCACATCGCCCCGGTCCAAGGTCGCCCAGGCGGTGTGCCACCACCAGCCGCCGCCGGAGTAGTTGACAAAGGGATCGTACAGTTCCTCGGGAAGGGCCGAAATGGCACTGCCGTGTGGGATGCCGGTACCCCAGAAGCTGCAGTCTCCGGCCCGGGTTGGCCACCGGGTGGCTTCAACGTCCTGGCCGCTGCCCGCCTTGACGCTTTCCTTGTAGAGGTCCGCCATTTCGGAGATTGGGCCGGCTCTGAAGCCCGTGGCCCCCTTGGCCCCGGGAGAATCGATGTTCAGGAAAGCCACGCAATTGTATCGTAATTCCTGCCAATGACTATCGTTATACCAGGTGGACCCCCCGTATCTGCCTATCTCGTGGGCAGTCCAGAAGGCGATCCGAACGCTCCGGTTCAAACTCTTCCGGTTGTGGTGAAGTATCCGGGCAAGTTCCAGCATGGCTACCACGCCGGAGGCATTGTCGGTGACGCCTGGAGAGAAGGGGGGGGTGTCCACGTGGCCGTTGACCAGCATAAACTTGTCGGGTTCATTGGCCCCCTTGATTTCCACCACCGGAAGCGGAAGTCTTTTCCATCCAGTTTCCACAATGGAGACGATGTGGGCCTGCACCCCACCCTGCTTGACCATTGTTTTCAGGAGTCGGCCGTCATTATTGGAAACGGACAGAATGGCCGGAATGGTTTGGATGAGGTGGATATTGTCTGAGGTCGGGTTTCCGGAGACGGAAAAATCGGCCCTTTGATGGATGACCGAAGGCATGAAAGTATCCTGTTCGATCAGAATCAGGCCCTTGACACCCATCTGCTGGAGTTTGAGTGTCAGAGGATAGCGTACTCCCATCCAGTCGCCGGCGGTCTTATGCTCCGCCAGAACGATTTTGTCACGGCATTCCACGTTGCCGATCTCCTCGGGCCCCAGGTAGATTATCTCACCATCCAAACCCTTGGGACCGGTGGACCCCACTTGGCGATAAGGGGTGACCTGAATTTCCAGTCTGCGGGGCGAAAGGATCTCCAGCCTGGCAGATTTGGGATCGGAAATATAGGCGTCGTAACGCAATATTTCCGGACTGAGGCCGTACTGCTCAAGATGTTGCCGGATGAATTGAACCGCCGCCTCCTCCTCCTGGCTTCCGGAGTGGATGGGGGTGATATCCATGAATCGGCGCCAATTTTCCTCTAAATTCTCTTTTGAGATCTGCTGGGTCAGTAGTTCGATGAGCTGGGTATCATTTTGCGAAAGATTGATCATTGCAGCTGTCCTCCATTAAGCGTTTTAGATGTTTGTTATCGATGGTGCCTACGGATAAACATTACTTTGACCATATCGCCGGGAAACATCAGGTCACGACCCGTGATAGGAATCTCAAAGATGGCAACGTATGAAATGGCCTGGATTTAACTCCTTGAGTTCAGGGCACGGCCTACTCCCGCAGAAGTCAATTTTTTTCCACGCATCGGGAAAAGAAGTGGCAATTATTAGGTGGGGCCGCTTTTCCGGGGTTTGATTCGTGTAACTTGTTTTCATATCGAGAAAAAATGCCAAAGAAGCCTGTTTTCAGTCCCCAATGGAATCCTGCCCCGGCAGGTTAACTTTCGCTCAATTTCATGGGGTAAACCTTAGGTCAGCCATTTCATACCCAAAATGGGGGTTGTAAGCAACAATCGGTTTCTGGAGTATACATGCAGTTTCAGAGGAATTTCCCTTCCCCCTGCTCCGGTATGACGCACCTGCAAAAAGTCGAAAATAAACGATTCGAGTGAATCAATATTCTTATAATCATCTGGATTTAATGACTTCTGATGCTTGCCGCGGCGGCTTGTCTCAGCGACTTGTCACGGCATAGTCCAATAGGACGACGAGGACGACGCTGGAAGCCTCTTAGCGAAGACGGAAGCTTCTTAGTGAAGCCGGGTCTGACCCCTGGCCTCTGACCATTGATCACTGTCTTAGGGCCAGAAATCACAAATTGACATCGACCCCGAAAATGGGTGCTTTTCCGCTAATACCCTGCTTATTTTTGGATTACAAATCAAGCACACGGAAAGAAGAATCGGTTCCACGAA
>CAZUMF010000311.1:0-5630 GCA_964621385.1 uncultured Desulfohalobiaceae bacterium | reverse complement strand
AGAAGGCCTCATGATCTTCCAAAAGAGTCTGAAAACGTATCTCCAGGTCTTGTACATTTCGCATCACTCCTGATCCAAAACTGATATGGACCACCGGATTCGTCCTGTCCCAGTCCCACTGGTCATGCAGGCACAGGCCCTGAAACAGATCCTTTTTCCCCTGATAGGCGGCCTTGATGGTGCTCAAGAAGAGACTCTTGCCGAAGCGTCTGGGGCGGGAGAGAAAATAATATTTTCCCTGATCAGCCAGCATCTTGAAAAAAAGAGTTTTATCAACGTAATAATACCCTTCCTGAATCAGGTTCTCAAAGGTCTGAATGCCAATGGGCAACTTCTTCATAAGGACCGGCCTCCGCATTTTGGATTTGCCAGAAGTGACTAAAGTGACTAAATTTATCAACTTTAGTCACTTCTTCTTAAGAGTTGAGCGCTTCCCGAATCTTCGGGGCCAAACTTTCTATTTTTTCCTCTCCAGTCTGCGGCCTGGATAGGACCTTGCTCAGGCCGCCCATTGAAACCCGCCCTGGGCAAAGAGCTCCAGACAGGCCTCCACAACCTGCGGATCGAACAACAGGCCTTTGTTTTTCGCGATCTCCTCAAGGGCTGTCTCGATCCCGAGGGCGGCCCGGTAGGGGCGATGCGAGGCCATGGCTTCCACCACATCGGCCACGGTCAAAATCCTGGACTCCAGCAGGATTTCATCCCCGGAACAGCCGTTGGGGTAGCCGCTGCCGTTGAGTTTTTCATGGTGCTGGAGCACCATCCGGTCCACCTGCCAGGGGAATTCGATTCCGGACAGGATGTCGCATCCGACCTGGGGATGGCTTTTGATGATTCCGAATTCGATCTCGCTCAAACGGGTGGGCTTGGAAAGGATCTCGGACGGGATGGCGATCTTGCCCAGATCATGGATGGTTCCAGCCATGGAGATCCCCTGAATCGCATCTTCATTAAGATTCATCTTCTTGGCGATGGCTGCGGCGAGTACCGCCACCCGCTGCTGGTGCCCAGCAGTATAGGGATCCCGGGCCTCCACAGTCCGGGCTACCACCTGAATGATCCCGGACAGAGCATCCCGGAACTTTTGCGTACGCTCGGCCACGGTCTGTTCCAGGGTATTCTGGTAGACCCGCCTTTCAGCCTCCAGCTGACGGCGGCGCAGAGCCCCGGAGATGTTAATGAGCACCTCGCTGACTTTGAAGGGCTTGACGATATAGCCATAAGCCCCCAGTTCCAGGGCCTCTTCCGCCACCTCGGGATCATCCACGCCGGTGATCATGATGATGGCCACATCAGGGTCCTGGGCCACGGTGTACCGGACAAAATCAAGGCCGGACTCGCCGGGAAGCCGGATGTCGCTGAGGATAAGCTCAAAACTCTCTTCCTGCAGCAACTCTCTCGCCTCTTCGGCGCTGTGAACGACATCGTATTCCCGGCCGATTCTCCTGACGATCCGGCTCAGAGTCCGGCAGACCGAGGCCTCATCGTCTAAAATGAGTATTTTCCCTTTTGTATCTCTCATCTGCATTACTCGTTTTTAGTTTCTTCTTCCTGAAGTTATAACATGTCTGTGTCCTCCACCTCAATGGAATATTGATCTCCATTGAGAGTGATTTTTTTGAATTCCTTTCGGAGCACCCCGGCAGACAGGAAGCTGCACCTGCCTCTTTTATTCTGATCCCAGCATTTCCCGGACCTTGCGGGCCAGCCTTTCCGGACTAAAGGGTTTCTGAAGAAAGCACATGCTTTCATCCAAGACTCCATTGCGGATCACGGCGTTGTCCGTATACCCGGACATGAACAACACTTTCAGCCCTGAATCCTGTTCCGTGAGGATCTCGGCCAGTTCTTTGCCATTCATCCCGGGCATGACGACATCAGTCAGCAGGAGATGAACCGTGCCGGGATGCTCTGCAAACATGCGGCCGGCCTCCTCCCCGTCCTGGGTCTCCAGGACGTTATATCCATAACGTCTGAGCACCTTACAAGCCGTTCTCCTGACAAAGGGCTCATCCTCGACCACGAGTACAGTCTCCAAACCACGGAGATCTTCTGGTTCCTCCACAACCAATTCATGGACACTCTGTAAATCATCCCTTCGGGGCAGGTAGATCTTAAAGGTGGTTCCCTGTTCAGGCTCGCTGTAACACCAGATAAGACCGCTACTCTGCTTGACGATCCCGTAGACCGTAGACAATCCCAGCCCGGTTCCCACTCCTTTCTCCTTGGTGGTGAAGAAGGGCTCAAAAACCCGGTCCTGGATCTCTGGAGGCATGCCCGTTCCAGTGTCGCTCACAGCGAACATCACATAGTTTCCGGGTTGTATGTGAACCCCGTGTCTGCGGACGTAGGTTTCATCCAATTCCACCTCCGCAGTCTCCAGGGTCAACATACCGCCCTCGGGCATGGCATCCCGCGCATTGACCACCAGGTTCATGATCACTTGCTCCATCTGTCCGGGATCGGCTTTGACCGGCCCGATTTCATGATAAAAAACAGTCTCCAGCTCGATATGCTCACCGATGAGCCTCTTGAGCATCTTGTGCATGTCATTTAAGACTACATTCAGGTCCAGGATTTCCGGCTGGAGGATCTGTTTCCGGCTGAAGGCCAGCAGCTGGCGGGTCAACCGGGCGGCCCGCTCTCCCACCCCCTTGATTTCTTCAAAGATTTCATAGTGGGGATCATCCTTGGCCAGTTCCATGAGGGCCATTTCCGAATTACCGATGATGGTGGTCAAAAGATTATTGAAATCATGGGCCACGCCCCCGGCCAATCGCCCCACGGATTCCAGTTTCTGTGACTGGCGTAGCTGTTCTTCCAGCCTTTTCTGTTCCGCCGCTTGCTGCTCGCGCAGGGAGACGTCCCGGATCACTCCGATAAATCCAGAGATCTTATCGCCGGTATCCCTGAGATAGAAGACATTGGTCTCTCCGGGAAAGGTCTCGCCTGACTTCTTTTGATAATGGATGGTATAGACAAATCCCTGTTCATCCTTCTGCTTGCGCAGCTCTTGCCCCATACATTGAAATTCTTCCGGGTCGGCATACATCGCATGTGTTTTCTGACCCTTGATTTCCTCCAGAGAATAGCCGAAGACCTCGCAAAAGGCTTTGTTGCAGTCGACGATATTCCGCTCGGTATCCTCGACCAGGATAGCATCGCGGATGCTGTTAAAGAGTTCCCGGTATCTGGTCGCGCTTTTCTGAAGAGCCGCCTCGGCTTTCTTACGTTCGCTCATGTCCACGGCGAATCCGATATTGGCCGGGCGATCCTCCCACTGGGTGAGCGCTCCCCTGGTTTCCACCCATTTGATCTTGCCCGTAGCGTCGATGATTCGGTGTTCCACGGAATCTTGAACCGAATCTCCCGCCAAGCGGGATTCGATCCGTTTTTCGAGCCAGTCCCTGTCTTCCGGATGGACATGTTCGAGCACTTTGCTGCCGACAAGCTCCTCCCGGGAACAGGCGAACAAGCGGAGCCCGTATTCATTGACATATTTGTACAGCCCGTCCTGCATGATAAAGATGCCTTCATTGGCGTTTTCCACCACGAGACGGTATTTGCGCTCACCTTCACGCAGGGCCGCTTCGGCCTGTTCGTTTTTTTCCTGCTGCTCGAGATCATACAGGGCGAACCCCAGATCGTCGGCCACTTCCTGCAGAAGCAGGTGCTCTTCCTCGGAATCCGCCAAGGCCTTGGGGATAGACACGGTCAAGACCCCATACACGCTTTCCTTGTATCTTAAAGGGACCGACATACCCGCCCTGTCGCTGAAATAGTGCCTCAGCGGACATCCGGGACATGCAGAGGCTGGATCGGCAATGACCAGAACCCCTTCCTGTGCTTCTGCCTGGCGGCCGCATTCGGGCAGGCCATACTCCCTGACCGAATCGAACAAGGCTTGAAATTTTGCATCCAGGCCGGTTTCGGCCGCCGCCGCGATCTCACCGGAATCACGACACAAGAGAATCCAGGCACTGAAGTAGCCGCGGCTCTCCACAAGCTTGTCACAGGCGCCCTGGATCAAACGCTCCCGATCCTTTTCCCGGACGATGAACTGATTCACGTTGCGGATGGCCATCAGGACCTTATTCAGACGTTCTACCTTTTTCCTGGCCTCTTGACGCTCCAAGCGCAGATTCCGCTGCTCCAAGGCGCTCTGCACCGCCGGGCCGAGCCGTTTGACATGCTCCTTGATCACGTAATCCCAGGCCCCGGCCTTCATGCAGTCCACGGCTGTTTCCTCGTTCATGGACCCGGTCAGGATGATAAAGGGCACATCCGGGATCTGCTCAAAGGCGATCAACAGAGCGGACATCCCGTCAAAAGAAGGGAGCATGTAATCCGAGACAATAAGCTCGGGTTGAAAATCCTCCAGGGCCTGGAGGTAGTCCTCCCGAGTCTCAACCCGCCGGAACTCACAGGTCCCAAGTTCGTTTTCGATCTCCCGCCTGGCCAGTTCCGCATCCGTAGGCAGGTCTTCGACAAGTAGAATGCGCATCATGGGTCTCTTTTGTTTTTGAGCATGAAAGTGAATGTGAAATCGCTTTCGACCTCTCAGGTGCCTCATTTTATCTTCTTTTCAGTTAAAAAAACGACTTGTATGCCGGATCAAGAAACCTGATTTTTTTCTCTCTTCGATCTCCAATGAACGATTCCGGATAACGACCTTTCTTTGCTCTGAGATCATGGCACCCTAAACCGGACGCGCCCCGTTCAAGATCGTATGAAGGGCCTGGAGGACCTGATTCCGTTCAATCGGTTTCGCAAGAAGGGTAAACGGACCGTATTTCATGGCCTCCTGAATGAGACGGCTCTCCGGATACCCGGTGATGATGATCACGGGAACGGCTCCATGCTCTTTTCGGGTCTGACGGAGAAAATCCGGACCACTCATCTCCGGCATCTTCAAATCCAAAAGAATCAGTTCAATGGGTTCTCGATCCAGGCAGTCCAGACCCTCTGCACCGTTCGCGGCGAGGCGCACCCGGTAGCCTTCCGCCTCGAGAATACGTTTCATCACCCTGCGCACTCCAGCCTCATCATCCACAACCAGCACACAGGGAGGGGAGCGCCGCAGGTGATGAGATTCAGCCCAGTCCATGAGGGCCTCTTTGCGGAATCGCCAGTCTTTTCCGATCTTGTAGGCCGGAAGCTCCCCGTTTCTTGCCAGGCGGCGGATAGTTTCCACATGAGCGCCAAGGAATTCCGCGGCCTCCTTTGCATTCAGTATTTCAGTGTCTTGGATCATCTAAAAATCTCGAGTAGAAGTTTGAGTTGAGTTGAGTTGAGTTGAGTTGAGTTTAAAAAAGGTAAATTATCCAGTCAAGTGCTGATTTAATTTTGTGGCCAAATTTTCGGGAGTAATCACCCGGAATAGATGAGTGGTGAGGGTGTTGAAAAAATCAGGAAAGAATCTTATTCCTGCTTTTCCTTATTCGATCATGCTTTTACGCAGGTGATAAATTCTCCAACTGCCAGTTTGATCAATCATGAAACTTTTGGTCACCCCCTCCGTCATTCCGGTAAAAGAACGTCATCCCGGACTCCGATCCGGGAGCCGGAATCCAGACTGAAAATGTAAGAGCTGGACCCCGGCCTCCGCCGGGGTGACGGACAAAGAAAAA
>CAZUMF010000310.1:0-5640 GCA_964621385.1 uncultured Desulfohalobiaceae bacterium | reverse complement strand
ACCGCGTTTTCTGCTATACCGGATACTTGGAAATCATAAACCAGGGAACGGAACTACCCGGCTGACGAAATGGCCGCCAATTGCGACCGAGTCCTTGTCGACCTGGCCGAAACGTTTCAAAGCTTCCACATCGAATTGAAGGATACATGAAACATTGCCTGTCAGCCCGGCCGAAGGCAGGGCTGTCACATACCAGGTAAACTCGCAAGGAGATGGGTATGAATGTTTTGATGCAACGTCCTGTATCGGGCGAAGATGCCTTGAGCTATGCGGAATGGCTGCAAAACAGGTTCTACACTATCGGGGCTATGGAGCAATGCTCCATCTAACAATCAACAACTTTATGCGGCCAGGCACCAGCAAGCCTGCCGAGCCATGGGGATGAGCATGAGTCTGGAACACTTTCTTGCCTTTGTTCTTGCCGCCGAGATCGTGGTGATCATACCAGGGCCCACCGTGACCCTGGTGGTCAGCCAGGCCCTGGCCAGGGGCCGGTCTTCGGTCGTCCCGCTTGTCCTGGGCGTGGCCCTTGGGGATGTGACGGCCATGACCCTGTCCCTTTTGGGACTCGGGGCGCTCCTGGCCGTTTCCTCGACGCTGTTCAAAATACCCGCATCCTGCGCTGGTTCAACAGGCTGGGCGGCACAGCCTTGATCGGCGCCGGGATTGTCATGGCCGGATTCACGCAGGATCACTGAAATTCAAACCCGTATCCCACAACCCAAAATCCTGAAGACCCGACTCACCCTGTCTCATCAATCTTGGCTGCCATGAAACATTCTTGACATATTCCTTTTCTCTTGGAAGCCTTGCAGAATATTTTGGACCTGTGCGGTCGTTAACTATTTTAGCTGTTCAAATAAAGAGCACATTGAACCGCCCGCTTCCGTCTCCGCTTCTCAGGCTATGACGTGACAAGCGCGGACTCGCTCAAGCCGCCAAGGACGCAACCCGGCTTCGCTTAAGCTTCCGTCTTCGCTTGAGAGCTTCGACGAGACAAGTCGCCGCGGCAAGAGGAAGATTTTCATTCAATAGGGTAGGGTTTATCTTCAATGGCGTATGAATACGCTATTGACTACTCTATTGAAACAGGAACTATCGGCCGGCCCCGGCGAAATGGACTGCTGATTTACGGAGGCGAAAGAGATGACTGCCAGACACACAACCAAGTTCGTTCACGAAGGGAAATACGTGGCTGAAATTGACGTCGAGTTAACCGATTCGGATACCGGCTGGTCGCCGTACCTCTCCCTCAATGACGCCTACCGGTTCGAGGATGTTCGAGCGGCACTTCGTCGTGGGGACATCAGGAGAGCCGGCACTCTTGCTCGGGTTTTTGAATTGAAGCCCGTCACGGTATAGACGCGAGCGTTTTACAAGGTTGCTCCACCGTACCCAGTGTGCGGTTAGTTATAAAAATTGGTTTGAGAGGTAAATCGGAGAGGTTAGAAAAGGTCTAAAATTTCGGTTTTAAACCTGCTTGCTTGCAGAGTTCATTGGCTACTATTCGATCGAATTGCTTGTGCCTTTTGACAGGAACTACCTTGATCTCATTTGTGTATACGGTGTGTTTGCCGCCTTCCCTCAGCAGATAGAAGCCGTTCTTTTCCATGTAGCGGATTAAATCACGTCGCTTGACCGACACGCTCAACCTCAACTGGGAACTGCTCGATTAGCGCATTTCCCACCGGGATTTCCTTATTCAACTGCCTGTATGCGAGGATCATTTCATTGAGTGCATCTCTCAAGCATTCCCTGCACTCCTCCAAATCCTTGCCCTCTGTTATAACCTCCGGCCATTCGACGAGCTGACCCATATATCCGGCTTCGATTTTGGTGTATTTTGCGGTATAATTGGTCATATTGAACCTCCAACTAATATGTTAATTTGCACATTTTCGGGGTCGATGTCAATTTGTGTTTTCTGTTCACCTCAAACCGGACCAAGAAAATGGGGATCAAACCCGCCCTTTACCCTTTTCAAAGATCCCCGAAAAGAAAAACAGCCGAATCTTTCCAAGGGCTTGACATTTGATTTCACCTGCCTGTAGCCTGACTTAATTTATCCTGAAAAATCCAGGGGGTTCATGGTCTCTTCTGCTTCCCAATACTATTGACAGACAAAAAGTGCGGTCATGGGTGAATCAGACCTTGAAGACACATTGCTTGATAACCTGCAGGAATTTTTAATGGAGCTAGGCCACGGTTTTTGCTTCGAAGCCCGGCAGAAAAGAATCCTCATCGGCGACAATCACTTTTTTATAGACTTGGTCTTTTACCACCGTATTCTCAAATGCCACGTCCTTGTGGAGTTGAAGGTCGATGCCTTCAACCACGAAAATCTGGGCCAGCTCAATACATATCCTGGAAAAAAAGATGCAAGAGGTGGGTGATGGAGAATGAGTGGTAATAAAGGCACGTGAGCGGAGAAGAAACGGCTTGGAGTCAGGGCCATATAAGATGCGGCTGCAAAAAATCCTTTTGCAGCCGCCAGAGGTAGTCAGAGTCCAGAGGTCAGTAAATCCAGATAATTATAAGAACACTAAGTCACTCGAATCATTTGCTTTCGACTTTTTGCAGGTACGTCATACACCATAAAAAGAACATAGGGAGGTCTGATGTCGTCAGCACTGAAAGACAGGTATGCCATTGCGGGAGTGGGGTACACGCCCCAGGGACGCGTCCCTGGAAGAACCTCCTTGAGCTTCCATCTGGAAGCGTCGGCCAATGCCATCAAGGATGCCGGGCTGAGCCCAAAAGACGTGGACGGCTTCATCGCTTACCGGCACTTCCCTGCTGCTGCGGATGAGAACGATCTGCCGCCCGATCTGATCGCCCAGCACCTGGGACTCTCCCCGGCCTACATGTATCAGGACGCCAACTGATCCAGGAGTCACCTCCAGCACGCAGTTGGCGCGCTCGAATCCGGCCTTTGCCGTTACGTCCTGCTCTCCTACGGCCACAATGCCCTGTCCAGCAACGGCATGATGCAGATGCTCTCCGATCTTTCCGGAAATGATGCCGTGTTTGGTCATTTCGGGGCCGCGGGCGGCTATGCCCTGGCCGCCAGAAGGGCCATGCACGAGTTCGGCACCGGGCCTGAGACCTGGAAACATATCGCTGTGGGACAGCGTAAGTGGGCCCGGCTGAACCCAAAGGCCATGATGCAGGGCAAGCCCATGACCGAAGCGGATTACGACCAGGCCAAATGGGTGGTGGAGCCCTTTCGCCTCCCGGACAACTGCCTGATTACCGACGGCGGCCGGGCCATTATTCTCACCTCCCTGGAGCGGGCCAGGGATTTGAAGCAGCCGCCGGCAGTGATCATGGGACTGGGACAGCACCATCCCTCCACGAACGTAGCCCAGTCCGACTGGATGGCCGGACCGACCGGGGCCAGGCAGGCCGGCGCACAAGCCCTGGCCATGGCGGGCATCACCCTCGATGATGTGGATGCATGCCAGATCTACGACTGTTTTACCTACACCGTGGAGATCACCCTCCAGGACTACGGATTCTTTCAACCCGGCGAGGGCCGCGACTGGTTCCAGGGCGGAACCATCGAGCCCGGAGGCAGAATGCCGGTCAATACCTCGGGCGGGCAGCTTTCTGAGGCCTACCTCATGGGCCTGACCCCCATCGCCGAGGGAGCCATGCAGATCATGGGCCGCTGCGGGGACCGGCAGCTCGGTCCCCAGACCCGGACCAAATCCCCGGAGATCATTCTCTGCAGCGACAACGGCGCTATTCTGCAGAGCCACTCCAGCCTTCTGCTGAGGAGGGATTAGCCTATGCCGTATGAAAAACCCCTGCCCAAAATCAATGCGGACAACCAACCCTTCTGGGAGGGCTGCCGCAGGCACGAGCTCAGATTTCAAAAGTGCACGGATTGCGGCCAAGTCCGATGGCCGCCGTCCGTCCTCTGCCCCCAGTGTCACTCTATGCAGACCAGCTGGCTGACCGCAAAAGGCATGGGCAGGGTTTACTCCTATGCCGTCTACCACACCGCTTTTCATCCGGGGTTCAAGGCCGAGCTGCCCTATACCGTGGCCGTGGTGGTCCTGGATGAAGGACCCCGTCTTTTGAGCACCATCGTGGACTGCCCCCCGGACCAGGTCACATGCGACATGCCCGTGCAGGTGGCCTGGGAGGATGTGGACGAAGCGCTGACTCTGCCGAAGTTCAGGCCCGTATCCCACGACCCGGCAGGATGAAGATCCGGTTCGTCCTGTCTCATCAATCAAAGCTGCCTGTGAGACATTCGTGACAGATTCCTTTTCTCTTGGAATACTTGCAGAAAATTTCGTACGTTTTTTCCTTGGGATCTTTGACTAAACTTTCCAATTCCCTGTTGCGCGCGAGTATGCAGCGAGGTTGACACCTGATACGTAATTGGTTACAATATTCTTTTCATGATTCAGAAATTCAAGCATAAAGGCCTGAAGCTGCTGTTTGAGAAAGGAGCGGTTTCCGGAGTCAGCGCAGAACATGTAAAACGCCTGAAGCTTATCCTGGCACTCCTTGAAACCACTGAAAGCATTGAAGATATGGACCTCACTGGCTTGAATCTTCACGAATTGAAAGGCAAAAGAAAAGGCACATGGTCCGTGAAGGTCAGCGGAAACTGGAGAGTGACTTTCAGGTTGGAACAAGGGGATGCCTTTGATGTGAATTATGAGGACTACCATTAGAGGTGAGCTATGAGGATGTATAATCCACCGCATCCTGGTGAAATATTGAAAGAATTCTGTGTCGAAGCTCTTGATTTAACGGTAACCGATGCTGCAAGGGCGCTTGGAGTATCGAGAAAAACGTTATCCACCCTTTTGAATGGCAGGGCAGGGATAAGTCCGGAGATGGCTTTGAGGTTATCGAAGGTGTTCGGGCGGACGCCGGAAGGATGGATGCGGCTCCAGCTGCAATATGATTTGTGGAAAGTCGAGCAATCCTTTGATTCCAGCAGCCTGAAACGGATAGAAGCTGCCTGAACAGAGGCTTTTTTCGATAACAAATCCAAACGGCTTGGAGTCAGGGCCACATACCGGATGCGGCTGCAAAAAAACCTTTTGCAGCCGCCAGATGTCAGTGGCCAGACCCGGCTTCGCTAAGAAGCTTCCGTCTTCGCTATACAGCTACGCCGTGACAAGCCGCCGCGGCAAGCGTCAGAAGTCAGTAAATCCATATTATTATAAGAATATTGATTCACTCGAATCGTTTACTTACGACTTTTTGCAGGTGCGTCATACCGCAGCATCAAGGAGAATTCCTCTGGAACTGCATGTATACTACTCCAGGAACCGATTGCTGCTTAGTGTTTGGCCGGAAACTCACCTATCTACTTCGTCACTGCAAGAATTTGAAATCCTCATGTATTTGAATACACTGCGATTTCAAATTTTTGATAAGGTGAAGCCTTTTGTCTGCCGGTCTTGTGCTTTCCGGCAGACAAAAATCTCTCCTTCGTGGTCCTTGGTGAGCCTTCGTGGACAAAAAGATCCATTTCCGAGTTCTGTTTTCATGCATAAACACATCCACGTCACCTGCGCGATTATCGAACGAGACGGCCTGGTCATAGCGGCCAAGCGCGTGGCAGCCATGAAGATGCCCCACAAACGGGAATTCCCCGGAGGGAAGATTCGT
>CAZUMF010000309.1:0-5644 GCA_964621385.1 uncultured Desulfohalobiaceae bacterium | reverse complement strand
TATAGACCTCCTGCTCCTCCAGGGAAAGATAGGCCATTATGGATTTGCCGAGGGCGGTGCAGTGACCCAGGGCAATGGAGCCGATGCTCGGGTCGATGCGCAGGATTTCCGGACTTTCGATCTTGTCCAGGTGCACGACCCGGTGTCCGTCCCAGTAACCCAGACTGACGTTTTCCTTGAATCGTGAGGCCACCTCCTGGAGAAACGGTCGGGCAACCTCGCGCAAGGGAACGTTGTTGGCAACCTGCATGCCGATCTGCAGGATCTTGAAAGTGGGATAGTAACGTTTGTCCCTGGTCTTATCGACGTAGCCCATTTCTTCCAACGTGGCCAGAAAGCGATGTCCGGCGCTGCGGTTGATGCCCAGCTCGCGGGCCAGTTCGGATACCTTCAGGGAGTTCTTCCTGGCCAGGAGTTCCAAAACCTCGAATCCTCGTTGCAGTGTGCTAATCTGATAATATTTTTTTTCAACCATACATTATACCCACAGTCGTCATAAATTGAGGAAACGCCTTCCTGGCGGCGGATCCAAAAGCGCGATTCATGCCGGCTGTGGTATAACATTCAAATCTTCAGGCGGCAATGACTTGCG
This sequence comes from uncultured Desulfohalobiaceae bacterium, assembly GCA_964621385.1. GTDB lineage: Bacteria > Desulfobacterota > Desulfovibrionia > Desulfovibrionales > Desulfothermaceae > JAABTT01. The sequence goes on along the minus strand of CAZUMF010000309.1, from coordinate 5,052 downwards.
GTTCTATTGGAAATTGCCGCAGGGCAAGGCCGCCGTTATCGGTGACATAGGCCGTGTCGGTCAGCAGGTAATCGCCGGGACCGGAACCGACCAGCCAGGACAGGACATGAAAGGACATTCCGGTTTCCAGGACCATTTGGCAGTTGCGTCGCAGGCTGACCACCCCGCTGCCCCCGACCCAGCTCGGCGGAAAACCGATACCGATCATGTACCCGCAGTGATGCCGTTGATATTGGCTCAAACCGGCCCGATCCACCACATCCTGCCAGGCCTGGTAAACCCGGCCTGCGGTCTGGCCGGGTTTCATCGCAGCCACCACAGACTCGAAGGCCTGATTGCAGATTTCGGCGATGCGAACGGTTCCCGCAGGCGGTTCTCCGAGAAAGAACAACCGGCCCATGGGGGCGTGATAGCGGTTATAACATCCGGAAAGTTCGACAAAGAGGGTATCCCCTTTTCGGAGGCGGTAGTCACTCCAGGTTACGTGTTCCTGGGCCATGGTCGGGGTGGCCCGGATAAAGGGACCGAAACCCGGGAGCTCCCCCCCGGCTCGAACCATGGCCTGGAGCACCTCGGCCGCTATCTCCGCTTCGCTCAGTCCGGGCCTGGCGGTCTCCCGGGCCGCCTGCATCATGGACAGGCTGATCTTTGACGCCTTCTGGATATAGCAAAGCTCCTCGGGCGATTTTTGCATGCGCAATTGGTCGACGACACTGGAGGCCTCTTGCCAGCTGACCCCGGGCAGGGCTGATTGCAGGGTTTCCCAGAGCGCGATCGGCGTGAACAGGGAATGCTTTTCCAGACCCAGCCGGGCCCGCTGCAGTCCCATGGCTGCGACGACCTCCCCGGCCCTTTGCCCCGGAGTCTGGTCGTCCCTGTGCCCGGCAAAGACGGCGTTTTTGATCTGGGCTTCAAAGGCCGCCTGCTCCATGCTTCGCATGATCAGCCGCATCCGGCCCTGCCTGGGGACGATCAGGATGTGCGGGGAGAAAAAGCCCTGATGGTTGAGTCCGGTCAGGTAATAGATGTTCTCCGGGCTGAAGACCAGCAGGCCCTCCAGGTCTTTTTGCCTGAGGCGGGATCTGACCCGTTCGACCCGGCTGTCGAGCTCGGTCAGGCTGAAGGGGCCCGACTGCTCCCCGGAAGGAGCAGGCCCCGGTCCCTGGCCGGTTTCCTGGTTTATGTTCATTTCTTGAGCGCTTCCTGGGTTGCGAGGTGATAGATGCGGTCGATCTCTTCCCGGGCCTTTCGGGGCAGGGGCAGGGGTTCATGGCCGGCCAGCAACTCCTTGACTTTCTGGCTGGCCCGTTGTTCGGCCCCTTGTCTGCCTCTTTTTTCCCAGTTTTTGTAGGTGTCCCTGACCAGATACCTGGGCATGTACTGTTCTTTGCGAAAATGATTAAAGGTATGCTCGTGCTGGAGAAACTGGCCTTTGGGGCCGCAGCCGATCTGTTTGATGACCTCCACGGCCAGGGTCTCTGTATTGACCTCGATGCCCCGGGCGAAGCGCCTGGCCATATCGATTAGTTCATCGTCGATGAGGATCTTTTCCAGGGAGACGGCCATGGTGTTTTCCAGTTCCCCGGCGCCGTGCAGGACGAAACTGGCCCCGGCCAGGATAGGGACGAGGGTGCTCATCAGGGCCTCGGCTCCGGCCTGCATGTCCAGGCTGTTGCTGTCCGAGGAGCCGCCGGTGTTTCTGGCCGGTATGTTGTAGTGCCTGGCCATCTGGACGGTAGCCACGGCCAGGAGGTCGGCTTCCGGGGCGCCGTAGGGCAGCATGGCCTTTTTCATGTCGAAGACGCTGGACACGGTCCCGTAGATGACCCCCAGTCCGGGCTTGACCAGCTGGACCAGCACGGCGTGGCCCAGAAACTCGGCTGTCTGCTGGACCAGGGCCCCGGCCAGGGTGGCCGGTCCGGTGGCCCCGGCCTGGACCTCCGGAGAGATGGAGACAGGGACCCCGCGTCTGGCGTACTTGATCATGCCGGCCAGCTGATCGCTTTCGTTGTGCAGGGGGCTGAACGGATTCATAATTGCCACCAGGGGCAGAACCCCGGGGGGGAGATGATCACAGGTGTCGGCCACCACCCGGGCCATGTCCAGGACCATATCCACCTTGCGGCTGACGCCGAAGACGGCCTTGCTTGAACAGGTGAACATGGTCCTGGTGTGCCAGGCCTCCAATATGCCGCCGGGCATGTCCGGGGGATTGATCCCGGTCGAGGCCACGGCCATGTTGGGCAGGGCGTCGCAGAGCCGGCAGATGTCTTCGCCGTCCCTGGCGATGCTCGGCCTGCGATTTCCATGCATGTCGATGAGATTCAAGGCTGAGTCGGGCATGGAGAAATGGGTCCGCCTGCCGTCAACCTGGATGGTGTTTTCGGGGTTACGGGCATACCAGGTAATACGGTCCGGGAATTGGCTGATGGCCTTTTCGACCATCTCAGGCGGATAGTAGGCTACCTGCTTTTCGAAATCGCATCTGGCTCCGCCGCCTTCCAGGATTTCCAGGGCCTCTTGATTGGGCAGCCAGAGTCCGACTTCCTCCAGCACCTGGAGGGTGGCCGCATGGATCTGCCGTACATCTTCTTCTGAGAGGACGGTTATATAGTTTGCTTGGGCCATACTTTGTGTCCTTCGTTCCTTTGTGGTTTATTTTTATCTTTTTAAACTGAAGGTTTTGCTTCAGGCTTGATTCAGTCTGCTTCCAAAACCGCGTGCAGAAAGGCCGCGGTCCGTTCGTTCTGGGGGTTGTCCAGGATCTGTTCGGGCGGTCCCTGTTCAGCGATTTTGCCGTCGTAAAAGAAACAGATCCTGTCGGCTATTTCCCGGGCAAATCCCATCTGATGGGTGACCATCAACATGGTCAGGTTGTGCTCGTTGTTGAGCCGGCGGATGACCTGGGTCACTTCACCCACAATTTCCGGATCAAGGGCTGAGGTGACCTCGTCAAAGAGCATGATTTTGGGACGCATGGCCAGGGCCCTGGCAATAGCCACCCGCTGCTGTTGTCCGCCGGACAAGCGGGCCGGATAATGATCCATTTTGTCGTCCAGACCGACCATCTTCAAGAGCTCCACCGAGCGTTCCCTGGCTTCCTTCTTGCTCAGCCCCAGTACCTGGACCGGGCCTTCCATGCAGTTCTCCAGAGCCTTCATGTGCGGAAAGAGGTTGAAATGCTGAAAGACCATGCCGATGTTGGAGCGCATCTTGCGCAGGTAGCTGTTGCTGGCCCTGACCAGGGATCCGTTTTTTTCCATGTGGGTCAATGGCTTTCCGTCGACGTAAATGAACCCTTCATCGATGAGTTCCAGGGCCATCAGCATGCGGAGAACCGTGGTTTTTCCTGAACCGGAGGGACCGATCACGGCCACCATTTCATTGGTTTCTACATCCAGGTCTAACGAATCCAGGACCGTCAGCTCGCCATAACGCTTGGTCACCCCCTGGAAGCGGACCATGGGAATGTCCTCTCCGTCCAGGCGGAGGGGTAAGTTGTCGGTGTTCATAGAAATCAATCCTTTGCGTGCAGTTTGGTCATGCCGAGTGACTTTCGGAGCCAGTTTTCAAAGTGCCTGATAGACATGGCCGCCGGCAGGGAGATGGCCAGAAAAATGGCTCCGACCAGGGTGTAGGGTTCCAGGAAGCGATAGGTCTCGGCACCGATTGAGTTTGCAGCGTGAAAGAGTTCTGTGACGCCGATGACCGAGAGCATGGGAGTATCCTTGAAGATGCCCACCAGGTAGTTGCCGAAGCCGGGGATGACCGTGGGGATAGCCTGGGGGATGATGATCTTGGAGTAGGTGCGTTTCACGCTCAGATTCAGGGCGATGCTGGCCTCCCACTGCCCTTTGGGAACGCTGTCCAGCCCGGCCCGGTAGACCTCCGAGAGATAGGCGGCGTAATGCAGGCCGATGGCGATCATGCCCGAGGTCCAGGGAGACAGGCGCACCCCGAATTGAGGGCCTACGTAGAAAACGAAAAAGATCTGCAGGACCAGCGGAGTGGAACGGATGAATTCCACAGACTCTCTGACAACGAAGGTCAGGATCGGAAAGGGCGTGCGTTGGGCCAGGGCGAAGACCAAGCCGAGGACCAGGGCGATCAGGTAGCCCAGGCCGGCGGCGATCAGGGTGTTCAGGGTTGCCTCGAGCAGCCTCGGCAGAATGGCCAAGGTGAAATCCCATTTCCAGTCGAACATAATTCTATCCTATACTCAGTTTTCGGGACAGCTTTCGTTCCAGGCCGCGCATGCCAGGCGTCACGATGCAGCGGGCGATGATGTAGTAGATGATCAGTGCGGTTCCAAAGGCCTGGGCCGAAAGGAAGGTCGTGGAGTTGATCTGTTTGGCCTGAAACATCAAGTCGGTCACGGATATGAGGGCCACCAAAGCCGTCGCCTTCAGCAGTTCGATGAGCAGGTTTCCCCAGGGGGGGAGCATGTTCAGCAGGGCCTGGGGGAAGATAATTCGCCTCATCCGCTTGAAAGGGTGCATGCTCAGGGCGATGGCCGCTTCATACTGGCCGCGGGGAACAGACTGCACCCCGCCCCGGACCAGTTCGGCCCCGTAGGCACCCAGGTTCAGTCCAACCGCGATGAACCCGGCTGAAAACTTATCAAGGGTGATGCCGAACAGGGGCAGGACAAAGAAAATCCAGTACATCTGGACCAGAAGGGAGGTGCCCCGGAATACTTCGATGTAGATGATGGCCGGCCAGCGGATGGCAAAAAAGGAGGACATCTTCATAAAGCCCATGATCAGGGCCACGGTGACCGCCAGCAGAATCCCCAGGCCTGTCTGCTCCAGGGTCACAACGGTCCCTTCCCAAAACATCGGAGCGTAGAGCTGCAGGAAGTCGAAATAGGAGTCCATGGTGCACCTCTATCCAGTTTGAGTCCAAAAGGACTCAAACTGGATATAGGGAAACGGTTGGGTTGGATCTCTTTCCGTGAAACATACTGATCCAACTTAGTTTTTTGTGAAATTTGGGCCTGGAGGCTTGGGGTCTCCAGTCTTTGTTGTAAAAACCAAAATTGGATCAGTACAA
>CAZUMF010000308.1:0-5665 GCA_964621385.1 uncultured Desulfohalobiaceae bacterium | reverse complement strand
CGTGGCTCAGGATTTCATTATACACAAGAGACAGCCACTGATGCCGGATATTCTGGATCAGCAACCGGCTGACGACAGCATTCCCGGCCACGATCTCTGACCGGCCCCTGTATGCCGAGCAGGCCAGAGGGACTTTCCTAATGTTTGAGTTCCAGTCTGTGCTCGGCGGACAGGCTTTTACAGAGGATAACCAGGGAGAGGTCCCTGGCCTCATGTCTTCGTAAAAATCTCTTAACCCGCTCCCGGCTCAGGACCAGCTCCCGGACGATGAGCGGGGTATGGTTGGTCCAGCCCAGAATGAGCACATGGTTTTTCCTGCTGATCGGGGTCAGCCCCTGCTCCAGGCGCTGAATGGTCTGATTGAGCCACTGGGTCAAAATGGCGATCAAGGAGCCCATGAACAGGACATAGCCCAGGACGGTGAGTGCCGTTGAGATGAAACGCAGGGTCAGTCCCTGGTCGTCTCCAAGGTAGCCGGGGTCGGTCAGCCGGAGAAAGGCCCACCACAGGGCCTCACCCGGTCCTGCAAAGCCCCCTGCTGCAGACAGGGCCAGCAGGCCGCCCAGGGCCGTGACCAGGCCGATCAAGACGGCGATGAACAGCAGTCGGTAGCCTGCGCCCCGGAGCAGGAGGCGCTCGAGGTGAAAGCGGAGAAAATTGGTGTATTTATTTGCGATTTTCGATTTTCGCTTGCCGATTTTCAAGAGAGTTGTCCTGTTTTTATTTCCGATTTCTGATATTTCCGAATGCCGATTTCCGATTGCCGAATTATAAGAAGGCTGCCCTGTTAACGTGACTGGTTTCTGGCTGCGGAAATTCGTGACGCAGCCATGATCGCGGTCAGTTCTTCTGCCTCCTGGTGCAGGCTTTTGACTATTTCCTTGTTGAGGAGGCCATTTTCCATAATGATTTCAAGCCAGAAGGCACTTTCGTCAGCTTCTTCTTCAACAATACCCATTTTGGCAATGAACTCTGCTCTTGATCTGGAACGGCAGGCAGCCCGATAATTCGCACCCACTGACGTTCCCGCCCGAACAAGTTGCTGACCGGTGGCCCGACCGGCAAATGTATTCGGGAGCACTTCCACCAATTTCACCACCCGCAAAGCAAAGTGCTTCGTCCTCTGCTTCAACTCTTGTTTATTCAAGAGTTTCCTCATCATTCTTCAAGCCCGGACTCTGTTTACTGCAACCCGAGCCCTTCATCATGTGCAGCCTGTTTGAGTTTTCCATCAAAGGTCAGCAATATCAGCTCGGGCAATTCTTTTTGCAAACTCTTTGCTGCTGAAAGGTGCCACAAATCCGCACCCCGCAGTGATGATCTGTGGCAAAGTCTTTGGGTTATGTCCCATTCGGGAAGACCGGACATCCGTGACCATGGGCCCTGCTGAAGTGTTCGGAAGGCATCTTGTACATGCTGCTCGGTCACGATGTGCTCTTTTCTCATGCGTGCGATAACCGCACAGACTTCGGCCCAGGCGAGACTCGATATGAGATGAACACCTGTGGCTTCTCCCCAGGTGCGAGCCTCTCCACTGTGCGAGTCTTTGAAGAGAAACGACAAAAGAGCTGATGCATCCCAATAGATAACGTATAATTCAGCCGGCATTTTCCCGATCCTCTTTCAGATACTTTTGGGCGACCCCTTCTGCCACCGATAGAGGCTCCGAGCATTTCAGAAATCCTTTGCCGCTTTTCCTGGCGATAACCCCCTTGTCGATGAGACGCTCGAGCCGTTCGGATAGGTTCAGTTCACTTTGCTGAAACGGCACGATTTTTCCCACAGGCTTTCCGTGTTCCGTGATGATCACCTCACCACCGTTTTTGACGACCTTAAGAAAACGGCTTAAGTGTATTTTCGCCTCTCGTATGCCAACACTGGTTTGTTCCACTATTCACCTCGCTCAGACCGGAAATTTTCAGGATCATATACTCCCATCTTTAAATCGTGAAACTACAGTAGTTACAATTTGGCAAACTGTCAATGCAAAGTCTTTTCCTTTTTCATCTCTTCATGTCCGTTGTCGCATGGTCTCAAGCAAGTCCGTTTTTCACTGCCCTTTCTGCATCTTGAGCCGCAGGGGCGAGGCCTGGCCCTGCTTATCTTCACCCAGGTAGAGGGTTCTATGGGGGAAGGAGATCTCGATGTCGTTGGCATCAAAGGCCATCTTCAAGTGCCGGTTAAAGGCTTGGCCCACGCCCCACTGCTTGATGGCCTTGGTCCTGTACCTGGCCTTGATGACTACGGCCGAGTCATCGAAGCGATCCTGTCGCAGGACTTCGATGGGCTCAAAGATACGACCTCCAGCCTGGCTCTTCCATCATGGGCTGGAAGAACATGATATAGGGCCCCCGGATGAGATGGGCCATGACCCCCTGATCGTGGATGACTCTGATCTTGTGGTTGACCAGGACCTTGGCGAACCCGAGCTGGGCCATTTCTGCGGCGCCCCATTCAGGTCAAACACATTTTCAACGGGTACCTGCCGTATCTCCCCGCCGGACCTCCGATGCGACAGGCGTCCCAGCAGGCCGCCCGCCACCATTGCCAGCACAAAAACAAAGCTGTAGTTGAGCGGATTTGCCACCGCCTTTGCATACTTGCCGCTCGATTTGTTGAGATAGGGATTGCTGCTTTTAAAGCCCGATTTGACGGTATCATCTTTTACGACAAGATCGCGGGAAAAAGTCGATCCGATAATACCGTCCAGAATCACGAACTGGGTGGATACCCCGATGGGCTTCACCAGCACCACTGTAATCAAAAAACAGAATCCCAAGGCAACCCCACTTTTCAACCAACTCCAGTACATGCTGCACCTCTCTTTTGTCGACTCACTTTTTATAATGTGGATTTTTTATGTTGTTTGAGCGGTAGCCGGATTCAGACCATGGAGGCCGGCTGTCCGGTGGCAGCCAGGACATTGCTCCAGAGCCTGCCCCGGGGGTCGATCTTCTGCCTCTGGGACACGGCCAGGGCGATGGGGACATGGGTGAACTGATAATTCCAATAGCCGACTACCATGTTGGTTCGGCCGGCCATGCCGGCATGCACGGCATTGTGACCGAGCAGCAGGCAGAAGACCGAGTCATGGGGGTTGGCCGGCATGCTCCGGATGGTATAGCTGGGATCGATGTATTTCAAACCGAATTCCATGGACTTGTTTTGAAAGTATTTTAGGAAATGTCATTGTCAATGGTCTTGGGAATGCCGATGACTGCAATATCCAGCCGGCGGCGACGTATCTCTCCGGCCAGAGCCTGGGCTCCGCGCAGAGTCCCGTCCCCGCCCACGGTGAACAGGATTTTGATCTGCAACTGCTCGAGGCTATCCACCATGTCCGGGACATCCTGGGGCCCGCGGGACGATCCCAGGATGGTCCCCCCTTTGTGATTGATGCCATCCACCAGGGCCTGAGTCAGTTGCCAGGCGGTTTCCCTGTATGGGCTGGACAGGCCCTGATACCCGTAGCGAAACCCGTAGACCGTTTGCACCCCGTAATGAAAGTGCAGGCTGAGCACAATTGCCCGGATGACATCGTTCAAACCCGGACAGAGTCCCCCGCAGGTAACGATGCCGCACCTGAGTCCACGCGGATCAAAGTGAATGGCCCGCCTCGGCCCGGCAGCCTCGAAACAGGGCGGCTCTTCTCCGGCGGCAAGATAGTTTTGAAGCTGCCCCGAGGTGGAGGGATACAGCACCGACTCCGCCTCATCCACAAATTGAACTCCGGTCATGGGAGAGGCGATCCCACAGGAGCCGAGCCGCTCGATATCAAAATTCAACGACTTGTTCATCAGAACCTCCTCAGTGCCATTTCTGGTTCCAAGTCCAGTCGAGCCGCCAAGACTCTTATTTCAAGCCTTGAGTGTTTCTATGCTTTTCCCGGATTTATGAACGACATTATGAACGTTATCCGTTACGATCTTTCATAGCCGGGGCATAGAGCGTCTCCAGGTACTCCTTGACCATCCGTCTGGAGGAAAATCTGGAGGCGTTGGATCGGATAGCCTCCTTCATCACCCGGACCCAGCCCTGAGGCACCCCGTTCACCGCCGCTTTCATGCCGCTGGTACCACTGGCCTCCATTGGCGGAACCGGATTGTTCAGCCAGACATACACGCCGTGCAGCATGTACTGGGCGAACTGCTCGTCGTAATTCTCCAGAAAGCCGAGCCCTCCCGCATAAAAGGGCAGCGAATGATGGAGCCCGTACTCTGCGGAAAAATAGGTAATGCTCTGCCTGGACGAGTCGGACATCGCCCCGAGTTCAGGGCAGGAAACAGGTTGGGCCTCCTGATGAAAGCGCCACAAGACCAGATCCTATGGTTGTCCTCTTTTTCTTTTCACACGAGTCGACGCGGAATCACCCGGTCCCAACTCATGCTGAAGACCCGACTCGGACCTTCATAGGCATCCAGATCCGCTCGGATGCGAAAATCCGTTGCATTGGAGGTCAAAAGGGTTCGGGTCATCGTGCGCACCTCCCAGTCACCCCGGGCGAACTTCCGCTCCCAGCGGGTCTCACCGGCCAGGGAATCGTGATCATCGGCCCGGTAGGTATAGGTCTCCAGAGTTCGTGAGGTGATCTCCAGATCGATATTCTCGTAACGGGTGGTCCCGGTGTCCAGGACGACCTCAAGTCTGGAGATATCGCGTCCCAGGTCGCGGACGACCTGCCAGGTTTCTTCTCCCGGTCTGATGGGTGTGATGGCCGCAGGCTCGGCTCCTTCGGGCTCTTCAAAGGGCCGCAGGACCGCGTCATCGTCTCGAGGCGGCCGGACCGGCAGAATAAAGAGGCTGCTGCCGGTAAAGATTCTCAACTTCACCGGTTCTGGAGGCGGCCAGGCCAGAGGCCAATAGCTCGTGGACAGAGAGAGCCGCAGCCGGTGACCTTTGGGGAATCGTTGGGCCACTCCGTTGAGCTGAACCAAGACCCGATAGCGTTGATCCGGCACAAGCGGCTTTGGAAACTCATGATTCTCCCGATGACTCAGGTTGAGGAGTCCGTAGGTCACCCGGGTGGCCTTATCATCCGGGGCCACATCCGAGAGGCGAACCGCGACCTGGGCCACCGGCTGATTGGAGCTCAGCTCCAGTTCAACCCTCGGTGCTCCAAAGATCGATAGATCCTCCTCTAAAAAAGGACTTTCAAAGACCAGAGCACCCCCGTCTTCCTGCCTCTGGTCGTGGGGAAGATCCGGCGGGGCCTGGTAGCTGCACCATTTTCCGGCAAAAAGGCCAACACTCAATGGGGATTGGATGGGAAGCGGCTGTTCTGGAACCGCCTCGGACATTGATGTCAAGCGGGCCTTGTCCAGGCGGAAGGTTTGTTCCTGTATGCCCGGACTGGGCCAGGAAGGCTCGGCGATCCACCGGCCGGGCCTTTTTTGGTAGCTGGTGCTGGGCGGCACGCTGTCCTGCATCCAGACCCGGAGCATGGGTTCCTGCATGATCCCGTTCTCGATTCCTTTGAGCCAGCGGTCCCACCAGGCCCGGACCTCCTGCAGAAAGCCGATGGCCGGACCGGGCACACCTTCATGGGGATATTTGTGGCTCCAGGGCCCCAGAAGTCCCTTGCGCGGTACGCTGAGGTGCTCCATCAAACGGAAGACTGCATTGGAATAGCCGTCGGCCCAGCCGCTGACCGCCAGGACCGGGCAGG
>CAZUMF010000307.1:0-5731 GCA_964621385.1 uncultured Desulfohalobiaceae bacterium | reverse complement strand
ATGTTCTTATGCAATATGCGAGTTGAAACGACTCCGCAGCACAATACAGGACCCGTCAAAATGCGGATCAAAAGCGCAGGCCCGGGTTATGCACGATCTGGACAAAAGATTCCTTTCTCCTCTATAATCAAATTCCTGTCTTGAATCATTTATATGGATGTTCCGCCAAGGACGGCGGGCTTTTGATTCCAGAGACCTTCCCGAAAAAGGGGGACACTGGATCAACACAGGAGAAAATGCATGGCTCACTACACACCCACCCCATCCTTTTTTAAGGCCGGTGAAAACCGCTTCAGAACCGTTCTCAACGGGAAAACACCGGATCGAGCCCCGGTGGCGGCCCAGATGCACGAATTTTCCATGCGTCAAAGCGGACTCAAGGCCCGGGAATTTTACACCAGGGCCGAGGTCTTTGTGCCCGCAGTCCTCAAGTGGATGGAGGAACTGAATATCGACATCCCTTTTCTGGATTTCGATGCCTACAATATCGAGGCGGAAGGCCTGGGCCAGATCATTCGCTACAGCGACGACAACATGCCGGACGTCGATCCCCACAATCGTTTGCTGCAGGATAAATCCAAGGTACTAAACATTCGAACACCTGACTTTGAAAGAGATGGGCGGTTCGCTAACGTTGCGGCCATGTACCGTCTGTTTCATGAACTGACCGGGGTTAAACCGGTGATGCGCTTTACGGCCCCGTTCAGTCTGGCCACGCAGCTTCGGGGGGTGGATACCCTGCTCATCGACATCTACGAAGACCCGGCCTGGGTTGATGAACTGTTTACCGTCCTGACCGAAGAGGTGCTGGCACCGTATCTGCTGTACTTGAAAGAACAGGTGTTAAACGATTACCCGGGGCATGGGCTGGGCGGGGCCGACGCCATGGCCTCGCCCCCGATTCTGAGCCCGAGAATGCTGCAGGACTGGGTAGTCCCCTATTTTCTGCGCTTGCGGGAGCTGGTGGGTCCGGAGGTGTACCTGCCGAATTGGTGGGGGGATCGCTACTTTAAGAAACCCGAGGATATGTTTGCCTTGAAAAAACAGGTCTGTCCCGCATTTCTCGAGGTTCAAGACCCGGATCTGGAAAAAATCGGGCCTGAAGTATGTAAACAATACGCCACGGACCACTCCCTGCCCCTCGTTCTAGGCCTGGGATCGGTATTTCTGGCAACCGCACAACCGGACGAGATCGATGAGCGGGTCAAATACTATGTGCGGCTTGGCAGAGAAAACCCGGGGTTCTATTTCTATCTGTGCAATCTGGGGGCGACGACTCCGCGGCAGAATATTGATGCGGCCATGAGGGCGGTGCAAGACTATGGGAGGTACTAAAAAGGTTCCGGGTTCACGGTTCACGGTTAAGAAAAAGAAAATAGCCCTCTGATTTCAGACTTCGAATTTCAATCCTGCCTGGGTGTTGTCCGTCTGATGCGGGCGCCGCTTTCGATGTCGAAGAAGTGGAGTTTGGTGGGGTCGAGGTCGAGCAGGATCGTATCCCCGGCCGAAATCCTGGGGCTGCCGGGCAGGCGTGCAATCAGTGCGTCTTCCATTTCGGCGATGCCGCAGTGGATCACGGTATCGGAGCCCAGGGGCTCGACCAGGTCCACCCGGGCCTGAAAGGCGTTGCCCTGTTGCTCAGCCGCCTTGTGCAGGTCTTCGGGACGTATGCCCAGGGTGAAGCTTCCGGGCCGGGAAAGCGGCCGTCTGAGCCTGAGATTGATCCGTCCGGCAACTGTCACGCTGAGGCGGTCATGGTCCACGACTGCCTCCAGCATGTTCATGGCCGGCGAACCGATGAAGCGGGCCACGAAGAGGGAGGCAGGCTGTTCGTAGATTTCCGTCGGCGCTGCCAGTTGTTCCATGTGACCTTCCCGGATGACCATGATCCGGTCGGCCAGGGTCATGGCCTCGATCTGGTCGTGGGTCACATAGATGCTGGTGTGGCCGAGGCGTCGATGGAGCTTCTTCAGCTCCACCCGCATCTGATTGCGAAGCTTGGCGTCTAGGTTGGAGAGGGGTTCGTCAAAAAGGAACACGCTGGGCTCGCGTACGATGGCCCGGCCCATGGCCACGCGCTGGCGCTGCCCGCCGGAGAGCTGGCGCGGCCGGCGATCGAGCATATCGGAGAGGCCGAGTATGCGGGCGGCATCCTCGACCCGTTTTCGGGTCTCCTTTTTTGCAATTCCCCTGACCTTGAGGCTGTAGGCCATATTGGCAAAGACGCTCATGTGCGGATAGAGGGCGTAGTTCTGAAAGACCATGGCGATGTCGCGGGCTTTTGGCTCCAGATCGTTGACCACGGTGTTGTTGATCAGTACTTCCCCGGAGGTGATGTCCTCGAGTCCGGCGATCATGCGCAGGACTGTTGACTTGCCGCAGCCCGACGGCCCCACGATAACCAGAAACTCTCCCTCGGTGATCTTGGCGCTGACGCCGTGCACAACCTCGGACTTGCCGAAGCTTTTGCGCACGTCCTTCAGATGCACTTCTGCCATTTACTTCTCCGTTTCAATAAGTCCTTTGACGAACAGGCGCTGCATAACCAGAACCACGATCACCGGGGGCAGCAACCCGAGGATGGCCGTGGCCATGATCATGTTCCACTGAGGCACCCAGTCCGTGGCGGTGACCATGCGCTGGATGCCCATGACCACGGTGTACATGTTCTCCTCTGTGGTCACCAGCAGCGGCCAGAGATACTGGTTCCAGCCGTAGATGAACAGGATCACGAACAAGGCCGCGATGTTGGTTCGCGACAGGGGCAAAACCACGTCCCAGAAGAAGCGAAGCGGCCCCGCGCCGTCGATGCGGGCGGCTTCCAGGAGTTCGTCCGGAATAGTCATGAAGAACTGCCGGAACAAAAAGGTGGCCGTGGCCGAGGCGATAAGCGGCAGGATCAGCCCCACGTAGGTGTTTAACATGTGCAGGTCGGCGATGACCTGGAAGGTCGGCAGAATGCGGACTTCGACAGGCAGCATGAGGGTGATGAAGATGAGCCAGAAAAAAACTGGACGCAGGGGAAAGCGGAAGTAGACGATGGCGTAGGAGGAGATGAGGGAGATGGAGATCTTGCCCACGGCGATGCCCAGGGCCATGATCAGGGAGTTGACCATCATCAGGCCCACCGGAGCGCTGCGGGCGGCGCTCATGCCGCTGCCCAGGATCTGTTTGTAGTTATCGATGAACTGCCCGCCGAACCAGGCCGGGATGCGGCCGAGCAGATTTTCCACGGGATGTGAGGAGGCCACCAGGGCCACGTAAATGGGAAACAGGACCAGGACCACTCCGGACAAGAGCACCAAGTGACGGATGACCGTGGAAAAGGGACGCTTTTCGACCATCATGATTCATACTCCACTCGACGTTCGATAAACTGGAACTGCAATACCGTGAGGGTGATGACCACGGCCATGAGGATCACGGATTGGGCCGCGGAACCTCCCAGGTCCAGCCCGATGAAGCCGTCTTCAAAGACCTTGTAGACCATGGTCTGGGTCGCCCCGGCAGGACCGCCTTTGGTCACGGCGTGAATGATGCCGAAGGTCTCGAAGAAGGCGTAGATCAGGTTTACGACCATGAGAAAGAAGGTGGTCGGCGAGAGCAGCGGAAAAATAATGGACCAGAAGCGCCTCGCGGGACCGGCGCCGTCGATGGCGGCGGCTTCGATCAAGGAGTTGGGAATGGCCTGCAGCCCGGCCAGGAAAAATAGAAAATTATAGGATACCTGACGCCAGGAAGCAGCCGCGATGACCAGGATCAGGGCCTGCGTTCCGTTCATGTGATGGTTCCAGTCGTATCCCAGACCCTGCAGGGCAAAGGCCAGGACACCGCTGGAGGGGTTGAACATGAACAGCCAGAGTACCCCTGCCAGAGGCGGGGCCACGGCATAGGGCCAGATGAGCAGGGTCTTGTAGCCCGAGGCGGCCCGGATGGTGCGATCTGCCATGGTTGCCAGCACCAGGGCCACCGAGAGGGAGGCCAGCATCACGGCCAGGCTGAAGACCACGGTCACCCGCACCGAATGAAGATACTCGGGGCTGGTGAAAATGGCTTTGAAATTTTCGAACCAGACGAACTGCGTAGCCAATCCAAAGGGATCCTCGACAAGCATGGACTGCCAGACCGCCTGACTGGCCGGCCAGATGAAGAACACCAGGGTGACCATCACCTGGGGAGCAACCAGGAGGTAGGGCAAGAACTTATTCTTGAAGATGACTCGTTTGGTTCGCATGAAAAAGAAAAAAAGGGAGCGCTTCCCCGCGCTCCCCTGAGGAAATGGTTCTGGATTCGTTTATTTGTGGGCCTGTTCGAACTTACGCAGAAGCGAGTTGCCGCGACGGACAGCGTCGGACAGTCCTTGCTGCGCCGTTTTCTGGCCGTTCCAGATAGCCTCCAGCTCGCTGTTTATGACGTTTCTTATCTGGACAAAATTGCCCAGGCGAAGACCGCGGGTAAACTTGACCGGCTCGTTGAGGGTCAGCTGCTTGATGGCCACGTCTGTGCCGGGATGGGTTTCGTAAAACCCCTGTTCCCTGGACAGTTCATAGGCGTCCTTGGTGATGGGCACGTAGCCGGTAAACTGGTGCCAGTCGGCCTGGACCTCGGCCGAGGACAAAAATGAGAAAAATTGGGCCACGCCTTGGTAATCCTCCTTGTCGTGCCCGCGCAGGACCCAGAGGGTGGCTCCGCCGATAATCGAGTTTTGGGGGGCGCCCTCCACATAATCCCAGTAGGGCAGCATGGACATCCCGAAGTCAAACTTGGAGCCGCTCTTGACCGAGGCGTAATAGGCCGAGGAGTTCATGAGAAAGGCCGCATCGCCGTTGATGAACAGCGGGTTCGGGTCGCCGCGGCGGCCGCCGTATTTGAAGATGTTGTCTTTCTGCCAGTCCGCAAGCTGCTTTATGTGATCCACATGTATGGTCTCGTCGAAGATCAGTTCCGTACCCAGGCCTTCATAGCCATTGGCCAGGCTGGCAAAAGGGACTTTGTGCCAGGCCCCGAAGTTCTCGAGCTGGACCCAGGACTGCCAGCCCGTGGTGAAACCGTGCTGGACCGCCCCGGCCTGGATCATCTTTGTCGACATCTCGGCCAACTCCTCCCAGGTCTTGGGCGGCTTCTCCGGATCGAGACCGGCTTTTTTCATGGCGGTCTTGTTGTAGTACAAAACAGGGGTCGAGCTGTTGAAGGGCAGGGACATCAGCTTGCCCTCGGCGTTGACGTAATAGGAGAAGACCGCATCGAGATAACGGCTGGGATCAAAGGGCTCGCCGGTGTCCGCCATGAGGCGATGGACTGGGTAGATGGCCTGTTCCGCGGCCATCATGGTGGCGGTACCTACTTCGAAGACCTGGACGATATGAGGTTGCTGACCGGCCCGAAAGGCGGCGATGGCCCCGGTCATTGCCTCGGAGTAGTTGCCTTTGAAGACGGGGACCACCTTGTATTTGTCCTGAGAGGCGTTGAATTTGGCGGCGATTTCATCGATCTTTTCGCCGTTGGCGCCGCCCATGGCATGCCACCAGCTGATCTCAACGGGTGCGGCCATGGCGGTGACGGCCGAGAAGGCAAACACAAAGATCAGACTCGCGATCAATTTTCTCACCATAAGAACCTCCTTCTTTTCACAAGACTACAGGTTGTTTGAAAAGGTCAGGCTACTGAGCGTATGTTACAAACAGATGACGAGAGTAAACCGTTTCAGTGAAGCACCTGTTAAACACGTGGG
>CAZUMF010000306.1:2837-5736 GCA_964621385.1 uncultured Desulfohalobiaceae bacterium | reverse complement strand
CCAGACAACACCCCTGTTTGGTTGGAGGAACATGTTTTTGGTCCAGTACATCCTTAGGACTCTATTTGAATGCGATCTTGCATTTTCTTCATTGTCCAAACCTCAACTCAAATTAGGTATATCATTCCATTTGTAATAATATTAAAATTACGTACATTGAATTGCCAGATACCTGAAAATCAGTAAATTTCTCATTCGATTAAGTCAGTTACAGTAATTTGGCTTGTAATTCAAAGGATGATGTCAAGAAAAAAAACTGTATAATTATTTGTTATGGTTTTAATCATGAATGAAATTCAAAATAACTTGATGGATATTGTGAATAGAGAAAATCAGGTCCTTTTAGCGACAATTGATTCAAATGCTGAATATTATAATATAAGCTATGATGTCGTCGATTATTTATGGCATTATGTTTCAGGTTTCGACGCTGAGGACGGCCTTACATTTACTCTTTTTTTAGGGCAGTTTAGAAAGGCCATCACTCAAACACTTCTTTCAATTTTACGGTTGCATTCAGTGCAGGCCTTTATGACTCTTAGGTACGCATTGGAATCGGCAGCATTAGCGTGCTATGCCCTATTTTCTACAGAGTTGGAATCTTTCTGTGGCGTAGATGAATATGAACGGGCAGTCCCCATAGAGAAAGCGTTGAAGAAAGCCTATACTTGGCTTGAAAATAATGATCCTAAATATTCTGAACATCTGAAAATGCGAAAATCAATGATCAATGATTACTGGGCGCATTGCAACATATTACCAACAAGTCAAAATCTTGAAGTAGAGGGTGATGAATCGGATACCGTATATTTCGATAGACATGATAAAGATATGAATGATCAATTTTTGTTGCTTGTTGCAGATGTGGCCTTCTCTTTTATAGTGGCTTCTTCACAGTTTAATACAAAATTTCAACGATTTCAGCTTTCAAACAACTTTCATCACACGATGCAATCTCTGCAAGAGAATTTAAATGCACTAAGAGAAAAATCTAAAGAAAATTATCGTTTTTCAAGATGGATGGACATACCCAAATAGAAACCATAACCAAGCTTTTGCAGCGGCTCGCAAAAAGCCGCGCCCGCTGAAAAGCGACGTTCGGCAGAGGCATGATGGATAGAAAGCTATTCATTAACTGTAGGAATTGGCATGATACAGTTCTTTAAGCAATTTTTCTCTTATGTGCCCCCGGAATCACCACCTGAGGTGCCCAAAGATGAACCACGAGACCCCAATGAGAATCGTTCTGACAGATCAACTTCAGCTGAGCCTAAGCCAGCAAATCAACGGAGGAATGGTCACAGTTCCAGGTTCACGGCCTCCGGCTCGTAGCGCCTACGCCTCGGAGAGTTCACGCCTGATCGTGGAGCAAGGCCCGATCCTGGTCAATTTTTTGGCCAAGATGAGCTGAATGCCAACTTGCGGACGTTCATCGTAGCACCTCTTACAACTGGAGGGCATCCCTATCCTTTTCGTGTGCACTGCAAGTTTCAGGGCCGTTCAGGTCACAAAATTCTTGACCAAATTCGCACTGTAAAAGGAAGGTTGTCAGAAAAGACGAATCGTGCAGAGATAAAAGACCATTTCCAGTAGTCATGATTTCATCTGTGCTGCGATGAACTCATATTGACGGTATTCTGTTTTTGATTTCTGCGTCTTGGACACTCCACTGCACAGCTGACGTCTCTCAGCCATCTGAGGACACCACCATTTCTCTTCACTTTTCTTGCAAGTCATCTCTCGCTTTTTATCATCTCCATCTGCGTAGGATGCAAATAAACATGGCAAGATATAAAAAAAAGACAATGCCGTTTTTTTTGTTCTATTTAAGCCAGGAGACGACGGTATCCTTTGACGGGTCCATGACTGGATAAGGATGGTAATCCTTTTTTTGTAGCCTGCGAATATCTCATAGACAACCCTGCGGATGGTGTTACAGGAGTGACCGAGCTTCTCGGGACAGTTTGGATCTGCCAAGCCCATAAAGTCTGAAGCCAATACGAACGTACCCCCTACTTTTCCACCTTCAGCGTCCCTCCTATCCTCCATCTTTGGGTTTGTCATCGCTGCCAAGATGGAAGGGATGCTGGGTGGGTAGACAAATTTTGGTTATCACAGGGCCAAAAACTGATCATTTTTCGGTTATCACAATCAATTGCGGAATTTGACTCCAAGAACATAGATCTGTCCAGAAAATTCAAAGTGTTCAGGTTTCGAAGTCCAGCAAATAATCACCAGAAAATCCAACTTATTGCTGGAACTTAACATCTGAAGCCTGAAACCCTACTTCTGCGATCGTCTCTTGTAGGCTATGCCCAGTTTGTCCATCCGCTGGCGCAGGGTGTTGGGGTGCAGGCCCAGGAGTTCGGCCGCCCCGCCCGGTCCGCTGATTTTGCCCCGGCTCCGGACCACGGCCTTGCGGATATGGCCGGTACAGACCGCGTCCAGGGTTGGAAATGTTCCTGAATCCTGTTCCGGATCGTCCTGCGCACCGGGGGGAAATTGCTGTAGGAGGCTGTGCAGTAAGGGTTCAATATTCAGTTCGCTGCCTGCGGACTGGATCAGGGCCCGCTCTATGAAATTCTCCAGTTCGCGTACATTGCCTGGCCAGCCAAAGGTCATGAGCTTGTCCAGGGCTCCAGCCGGCAGTTTGGGGCGAGACGGCAGCTTGAGTTCTGCTGCCTTGCGGTCCAGAAAGTGGTGGACCAGGGCCGGAATATCCTCTTTTCTTTGCCGCAATGGCGGGATCATGATCGGAAAGACATTGAGCCGGTACCAGAGGTCCTCCCGAAAGTCCCCGCTCCGAACCATACTCGCCAGATCGCGGTTGGTGGCCGCAAGAATCCGGACGTCCAGGGAAATGGTCCTGCTGCCTCCCACAGGCTCGATTTCCTTGTGC
>CAZUMF010000306.1:0-2827 GCA_964621385.1 uncultured Desulfohalobiaceae bacterium | reverse complement strand
ACTGCAGGGGGAGCTCTGCGATCTCGTCCAGGAAGACCGTTCCACCCTGGGCCCGCTCGAATCGTCCCCTCTTCTGGCTTTCAGCACCGGTGAAAGCCCCCTTCTCATGTCCGAAAAGCTCGCTTTCTAATAAAGAACCGGGGATGGCCCCGCAGTTCACTGTGATCATCGGCCCCCCGGACCGCGAGGAAAGATTGTGGATACAATCGGCTATTACGCCTTTGCCGCAGCCGGTCTCCCCCAGAAGCAGGACTGGGCTGTCCAAAGGGGCAGCCTGCTGGACCTGACTCATTACTCCGCTGAGCCCGAAGTCGGCACCGATCACTTCCCCGCTTTTGCTGGCCCTGAGCTCCTGCTGGAAATAGCGGCTGTCGTCGGCCAGCATTTCATTTAGCCGGACCACCTCGACATGCTTGAGGGCATTGGCCAGGGCAATGGCCAGGGGCTCCCGCAGCTGAACGAAGACACCGCCGTGCTCGTCCGTGTACCTGTTCGTCCCCCGGCACTTGACAGCCACCTCCCCGATGGAGCTGCCCTCCAGGTGCAGGAGCATGACCATAACCGAAAAATCGGAATCGATGTTCAGCTGTTGGAGAACATCATCGATATCAGGCTTTTCCAAAGGATTGTTGATCACATGGAGGGAGGGCATCCCCGGGCGTTGGTTCTCCGGGCTCTCCCAATCTATACCTGGAACAGATATGGCCTCGGTATTGGGTCTGACCTCGGCTGCACCTGCCACGGCCACAAATTGTAACATCCGCACGTCCGGCAGATAGACTGAAAGGTGCATGGAATCGGCGGGCATGAACTTTTTGAGGTGATCCAGGCAGCGATCCAGGGCCTTTTCAATGTCCAGACTGCTGCAGATGCGCCGGACTGCTTCCCGGAAAAAGGAATCTTCAAATGTGTCCATATATTTTTTACATCATGCGGTGAAAAGTTTCTGTGTTCACACAATAGTGTAGGCAATTCACATTATGATGTAAATAACATATGGCTACGTACAGGATAATCTTGACGTAATATATTGATATGAAATGATTATACTGTTTATGGCATGGAGGTTGCTTTGTGCTCCATTCCTGAGGATAACCAAACATGTGTGTTGAAGCCATCACAGTCCGAACCGTCAGACCGGAACAGTGCCCGGCCCTTTTAGAAGAGGTGGCCGCTTTGCTGGAAAAGCAGGTCATACCGGAGCTCAAATGGTCTGCCTGCTACCAGAATCTCAACGTTGACAATGAGATCTGCGTGCATCTGGCCTGGAAAGAAGGCAGACCTCCACCTGGAAAAACCGAATGTGGCCTGCTCATAGCCAGACGTTTTGCCGAGTATGGCCTTGTTCATCACACCCTGTGGAAGCTCAGCAATTGTTTCCCGTGACTGGTGCCGTGACGTTCACCTCATGAAAGAATATTGAATCGTAAATCGAGATAACCTTGGAGGATACGGGAAATGAACAGGATTTGTGTCTTCATTTTTGCATGTGTGGCCTTAATTCCCGCTGCAGGCCGGGCTGCACAGGGCCCTCAAGGCCCTCCCCCCTTGGTGCAGGTTGCCCCGGTATCTCTTGTGGACGCCAATCAGCCGGAAAAATACATCGGCCACGTGGAAGCCGTCGAATCTGTAAGTCTGCGGGCCAGGGTGGATGGCTACCTGGAAAAGGTCAATTTCCAGGAAGGGGCCTTTGTCCAAGAGGGCCAGCTTTTGTACGTCATAGAGCAAGATCCGTACAGAGCCCATGTGGCCTCGGCCAAAGCCGGACTGACCCAGGCCAGGGCCAACCTGTTCAAAACCGAGACCCGTCTGCGCCGCCTGCGTTCAGCCCAGCCCGAGAGCGTCCCCCAGACAGACCTCGATGATGCCCGGGCAGCGGCGGACCTGGCTAAGGGAGCGGTCCAGGAGGCAGAAGCCCGTCTAGAGCTGGCCCAGATCGATCTCGAGTACACCACGGTAGAATCCCCGACTGATGGCCGAGTCGGGGAGAGTTTCTATGAGAAAGGGGATCTGGTCGGACCTGCGTCAGGTCCGTTGGCCGAGTTGGTCAGTATAGACCCCATTCGGGTCCTGTTTTCCGTTGGAGAACGGGATGTGGAGACGATGCAGCAGGCCTTTTCCGATGCGCAGAACAATGATGCCGATTCCAAGCTTGCAGTCAGGATCGAGTTTCCGGATCGCAGTACGTACCAGCATACCGGAGAAATAGAGTTCGTCGACAACAAGATGGACCCCGATACCGGGACAATCGCCGTCTGGGCCAGATTCGACAATCCCAAGGGCAAGCTTGTTCCCGGCCAGTATGTCAATGTCTTTGTTCAACCCGCTCAACCCGACATGCGGCCCGCTGTTTCTCAGGTGGCGGTGCAAAGAGACCGCGAAGGCGATTTTGTCTATGTGGTCACTGAAGACAACACAGTGGAAAAACGCAGCATCCAGACCGGTGCCTCCAGAAATGACGTCTTCATCGTCAACTCCGGACTCAAAGAGGGTGAATTGGTGATTGTGCAGGGCATTCAGAAAGCTCGTCCCGGAATGAAGGTCAAGATTGAGATCAAGGACTCAAAGGACAATTAAGGCATGTTTTCCAAGATATTCATCGAACGGCCGCGGCTCTCCATCGTCATCTCCATCGTCATCACCCTGGCCGGAATCATAGCTGTCTACTCTCTGCCCGTTGCAGAATATCCCAACATTACCCCGCCGGTGATCAGGGTCAGCGCCGCCTATCCCGGGGCCAATTCCCAGGTGGTCAGGGACACGGTGGCCGCCCCCATTGAGCAGGAAATGAACGGTGTGGAGGACATGCTGTATATGCAGTCCGACT
>CAZUMF010000305.1:0-5748 GCA_964621385.1 uncultured Desulfohalobiaceae bacterium | reverse complement strand
TCAATTATTTTAAATTTTTAAGGTTCAAAGACGTGATGTAGGTACGAAGTCTGAAGATTCTCCCACGCCCCTGTCTTTTGAAGACGACAGAATAACCTCAATTTATGACGAGCGTAAGTATGGCAGTTACGAATTTTATACGGCAGCGTTTTTTCCCCCATCTCTGGTGCCCGGGCTGCGGCCACGGCACGATTCTGAACAATATGCTCCGAGCCGTGGATGATATGGGCATCAGCAAGAACGATCTGGTCATGGTCTCGGGCATCGGTTGTTCCTCCCGGATTTCCGGGTATGTGGACTTCCATTCCCTGCATACCATTCACGGCCGGGCTCTGGCCTACGCCACCGGGGTGAAGATGAGCCAGCCCAGGCTCAATGTCCTCATTCCCATGGGGGACGGCGACGCCCTGGCCATCGGGGGAAATCATTTCATCCACGCCTGCCGCCGCAACATGGATCTCACGGCCATCATCATGAACAACCGGATCTACGGCATGACCGGCGGCCAATTCTCCCCGCTGTCCGGAGAGGGTATTCTCTGCACCACCGCCCCGCAGCTGACCATCGACCGCTCCTTTGACACGGTAGAGCTGGCCCTGGCCTCGGGAGCGTCCTTTGTGGCCAGGACCACGTCTTTTCATGTCCGGGAAATCAGCAAACTCATCAGCCGGGCCATCCAGCACAAAGGTTTTTCCGTGGTGGAGATCCTGTCCCAGTGCCCCACCCATTTCGGGCGGAAGAACAAACTGGGGGATGCGGCCAATATGCTGGAATTTTTCAAGAAGAACACCACGCCCATTGGCTCCAAAGCCAAGCAGGACAATCCGGAGCTTATCGAACGGGGCATTTTCAGAGAGCTGGACATCCCGGATTACTGCGCCGACTATGAACGGACCATCCAAAAAGCGCAAAAGGGAAAGGCATCATGAGCAGAACCAGATTGATATTTTCCGGCTCCGGCGGTCAGGGATTGATCACTGCGGCCATTATCCTGGCGGAGGCAGCGGTGATTTTTGAAGGCAGGAACGCCACCCAGTCCCAGTCCTACGGGGCCGCCGCCCGGGGCGGGGTGACCCGGTCCGATATCATCATTTCCGAGAATCAGATTGACTTTCCCAAGGTGAACAGCCCCGATGTCCTGGTCTGTCTGACCCAGGAGGCGTATAACGCCACCTACGGCAACATCAGGCCCGGGGGGCTGCTCTTGACCGATCCGCATTTTGTGGAGATCCAGGCCAAGGCCGATGCCCGCCAGGTACGCCTGCCCCTGTACAGAGCCATTATGGAGCAGATCGGCAAGCCTATTGTCCTGAACATCTGCATGCTCGGTGCTCTGCAGGCCCTGACCGGCCTCGTGCAGCAGGATTCCCTGATCAAGGTCCTGGAGACCCGGGTTCCCGGGCAGTTTCTGGAGATGAACAAGGAGGCCCTGGAACTCGGCGCGGAATTGTCCGAGTGAGCCATTTTAGCATCCGGGAACCGGTTCCTCTTTACGATGTCTTGAACAACCCGGCGTATTCCGGGACGACGTCCCTGGTGAAGCCCTGCATGCCTTCCATGGTTTTGGGGTGGACCAGGAGCTTGGCGATGACCTCGAAGGGCAGGGTGGCGATATGGGCTCCGACCAGGGCCGCTTCCCTGGCCTGCCGCGGATTGCGGACGGAGGCCGCCAGGACCTCGCAGGCCAGTCCAAATCGTCCCAGAATGTCAACGCACTGACCCACCAGGTCGATCCCTGAAACCAATCCCCTGTCCTCCAGGGGCACCCCCTCCTTCTCCAGACCGTAGGACGGGAAATAGTCGTTTTTGTCAAAGGCGAGTCCGTTCTCCTGTCGGAGAAAATCATCCAGCCGGCCGGCAAAGGGGCTGACCAGGGTCGCCCCGGCCTTGGCTGCCAGCAAAGCCTGCTCCGGCGTGAAGATAAGGGTGCAGTTCACAGGAATGCCCCGGTCCGCCAAGGCCTTGATGGTCTCCACCCCCTCGTAATGGGATTCGGAATCCGGCTGGAGGGCGGGATCGATCGGAATCTTGACGTACACGTTTTCCGCAATGGGATTGAACTGATTGTACAGGAACATTCCCTCTTTTTCCATTTCGTTCCGTTTTGTTCCAATAACTTCCAAACTGACGGGGACATCACCCGCCGTTTCAAGCATTCTGCCCAGGTAGGCCCTGAGGTCCACGGACTGGCCCTGCTCCTGCCGCTTGAGCACCGCTTTTTTGATCAGGGAGGGGTTGGTGGTCACCCCGTCCAGGATTCCATATTCTTTGGCCTTTTCAATGTGCTCCAGTTCGGCGCTGTCCAGAAAAATCTTCATGGCGGTCTCCTTATCAGCCCTGCCCCTGGCAGGTCTGACCCATAAGTATTTGATATTGAATGGACTATACAACTGATCCGTTCTGTTGTTCAGCATGGAAATCGACTGTTCTTGCGCAGTAATTCAAAAATATATACTCTACCGGCGGGATGAATAAATGGCAAGACTTCGACATTTCAAATTCATGGATATGCCCTCAGCGAGATGGTCTGCATCTTGCATCTGGTTTGGACAGTTCTCAACGATAACACAGGAGACGACAATCCCATGCGAAACCATATCTTCGGTCCGGTCCCGTCCAGGCGCTTCGGCCGCTCTCTGGGCATCGACTGCAATGCCCCCAAGACCTGCACCCTGGACTGCGTCTTTTGTCAGCTCGGCCCCACGAATCATCTGACCACCGCGCCTCAGGAGCCGGTGCCGGTCCAGGACCTGCTCCAGGAGATCAAGGACTGGCTGGACAGCGACGGGCAGGCGGATGTTTTGACCTTTTCCGGCTCCGGCGAGCCGACCCTGCACCCCGGACTCGGCGAGATCATCGAGGGCATTCGTTCCCTGTGCTCCATGAAGATTTTGCTCCTGACCAACGGGACCCTGCTCCACCGTCCGGCAGTGCGGGCCGCAGCCCGGAAAGCGGATATGGTCAAATATTCCTTGAGCGCCTGGGACCAGGCCTCTTTTGAACGGATCAACCGCCCCCATCCGGAGATCACCTTCGAGATCCTGCTTCAAGGACTGAAGGCGTTCCGGCCGGAATTTTCCGGGCAGCTCTTCCAGGAAACCTTCGTGATACAGGGGGTGAACGACACGCCCGCGGCCATGGAGCGGATTGCCGCGTATGCCCGAATCATCCGCCCGGATCGGGTGCAGCTGAATACGGCGGTCCGTCCTCCGGCGCAATCCTGGGTCCAGCCGGTGGAAGCGGACAGACTCCAGCAGCTGGCCGCCCATTTCGATCCTCCGGCCGAGATTATTGCCGAGTTTCATGCTGACCGGCAACCGGCTGTTCAAACGACCACCCGGCATATCCTGGATATGCTCAAGCGGCGTCCCTGCACCCTGGAAGATGTCGCCCACAGTTTCAGCCTGCATCCCAATGAAGCCACCAAATACCTGGGCCGCCTCGTGCGCCGGGGCGCGGTGCAGACCGAGACCCGGGGGGAAGACACCTATTACCGGGCCAAGGAAAGAATGTGAACGTTCAACGTTCGATGTTCATTCTTACCTCCAACATCCAACCGTCTGGCATTTCTTTCCCACACTCCCCTTGTTTCAAAACAAGTTCGAAGTTTCATAGGGTCTGAGCCTCGCTTCAATCAGTCGCTGTTTTGCGACGCTCTTGCATCAGAACAGCAACTCTAACCAGACCCGAGATCGAGCCTTGCTGTCTTCTCTTTCAGAGATTCCAGAGAAAGACCTTCCAGCCATCGTTTCGCAACGACTGTTCACCTCGCCGGGTTCCACAAATCCCAACGCCATTTGTTGGCATATACCTTGCATGGTATCAAATGCAGTACAATCCGCTGAAACAAGGCGGTCTCTACTGCACAATATCATCCAAAAATTCGTTTCGAATTTTTGGTCAAAGGAGGTGTGCCTATGCCACGCAGAGATGGAACCGGACCGGAAGGTCAGGGACCGGGAACCGGCCGAAAGCAAGGGCCATGCAGGAATGATCAGGGTCAGCGATCCGGTCAGGGTCAGGGCCGCAGGCGTACCGGCGGTCAAGGCCAGGGCCGCGGTGGCGGCAGAAGACAGTAGGTATTTCCAAGACAATCATACAAATATATCCCAAAAAAATCGCACGATTTTTTTGGGATAAGGAGGGTAGCAGTATGCCAGGAGGCGATCGAACAGGACCAATGGGAATGGGCGCGAGGACCGGCAGGGGACTCGGGTATTGTTCAGGTTTTGCCGCACCGGGGTTTGCCGGATTCAGGCCCGGCATGGGCCGGGGCATGGGCTTCGGCCGGGGAGCGGGCCGGGGCTGCGGTCCCGGATTCGGCCGGGGGTATCAATGGATGGCCTGGCAGGGACCGGCGGCCGGGTATAATCCCTATGCCCAGGGATCGATGAACCTGGAGCAGGAAAAGCAACTGCTGGCGGGTGAGGCCCAGCAGCTCAAAGCAGCCCTGGACAATCTGGAAAGGCGCATCGCTGAAATCGAGAAACAGGAGCAAACCGACTAAACAGGAGTGGTGAACACACAATGGCAGAGCAAACATGCAGCAGCTGTTCCAGCCAGGAGAGCTGCAAAGATACAGGCAAAGAAGACGCCAAGCTCAAGCAGTCCTTGAGCCGGATCAAGAACAAGATCGTGGTCCTCTCCGGCAAGGGCGGGGTGGGCAAGAGCAGCATGGCTGTGAATATCGCCGTGGGTTTGTCTCTGGCCGGGAAAAAAGTGGGCCTGATGGACGTGGATGTCCACGGGCCCACGGTACCCCGGCTTCTGCACCTGGGCGATTCCAGGCCGCAGTCCAGGGACCAGAGCCTGGAGCCCATCCAGTGGAGTGAGAATCTGGCGGTGATGTCCATCGGCTTTCTCATTCCCAACAAGGACGACTCGGTGATCTGGCGGGGACCGATTAAGATGCATCTCATCCGCCAGTTCATCCAGGATGTCAGCTGGGGGGATCTGGACTATCTGGTGGTGGACTGCCCGCCAGGGACCGGTGATGAACCCATTTCCGTGATGCAGCTCCTGGGCAAAGACGCCAGGGCGGTGATCGTGACCACACCCCAGGATGTGGCCGTGGACGATGTCCGCCGTTCGGTGAATTTCTGCCGGCAGACCGGTAATGAGGTGCTGGGGATTGTGGAGAATATGAGCGGCTTTGTCTGTCCGCATTGCGGGGAGCGAGTGGATATCTTCAATGCCGGGGGCGGAGACAGGCTGGCCGCGGAGACCGGGCTTCCCCTCCTGGGCAAAATTCCCCTGGATCCGGAAATCGTCAAGGCCGGAGACGAAGGGGTCGCCCTGCTTCAGACCCGGGAAGACAGCCCTGCGGTCCTGGAGATCAAGCGGGCGATCAAGCCGCTGTTGGCGCTTTCAGAACACGGCGCACAAACCGATTTCGCTGTTGAGAAACAGGACCGGCACCACGCAGAGCAGCCTCCAGAACCAGGGGGCAATGGGTTTTTGACCATTGCCGTGCCCACTGCGAACGGGAAGCTGTGCGAGCATTTCGGCCATTGCGAGCAGTTTGCCCTGGTCCGGGTGGATGCAAAGAACAAAGTGATCCAGAACCTTGAATTTGTGCCGCCGCCGGCCCATGAACCCGGCGTGCTGCCCAAATGGCTGGCGGAGCACCAGGCCAATCTGGTCATCGCCGGAGGCCTGGGAGCCAGGGCCCAGAGCCTGCTGGAACAGCACAACATTCAAGTGCTGACCGGAGTCGCTGTAGCCCCGCCTGAAGAGCTGGTGCAGGCC
>CAZUMF010000304.1:0-5804 GCA_964621385.1 uncultured Desulfohalobiaceae bacterium | reverse complement strand
TGTTCCTCCAACCAAAGGCAAATTCATATGCCCAAAAAGAAAGCAGGAAACGCCGGCAGGAAAATCGATTCGTATCAGCACGATGACAAGGATCGGATCAATAATCCGCCTGTCGGCCTGGTCACACCAAACACAGATAAAGATATAGGCAAGAAAACACACTCCTATGATCCACACCTTGACCCGCAGCTGGTTTGGGCCGGAAAGGCAGAACACACCTCCTTTGATGTCCCTACCGTCTCCCTGCATGTCCACGAACGTATTGATCCCCGCACGATCATAGAGTCAGTCCGCAAGAAAAGCGGGCCTCTACAGAGGCAGCGTTCCCTTTTTGAGCTTTTCGAAGAAAACCCGCCCATGCGGGAGGCCATAGAGTTCTACAAGCACAGGCACATCTGGTCCAATCGGCTGATTGCCGGGGACAGCCTGCTGGTCATGAACAGCTGATGAGTCAGACTGATCACCCTACTAAGCCTAAATTGACTCAATAAGCCCCGCGGACAACTCCCATGAACAAAACACCTGAGCAGAAAGCGCGAGACAATATAGACAGGATGCTGGAGCGGTCGGGCTGGGTGGTGGTGGATAAGAAGGCCATCAACTGGAGCCTTGGTCCTGGGTTGGCGGTTCGGGAGTATCAAACCGATATTGGTCCGGCCGATTATGTCTTGTTTGTGGATCGAAAGCCGGTGGGTGTGGTCGAGGCCAAGCGGGAAGATGAAGCCCATCGCCTGAGTTGGCATGAACAGCAGGCCGAATTTTACGCCCAGAGCAGGATCAAGTGGTTTGCGAACTCTGACCCCTTACCCTTTGTGTATGCCAGCACCGGGATCGAGACCCGGTATACCGATCTGAGAGATCCCAAGCCGCGGGCCAGAACCGTTTTTTCCTTTCATACGCCTGCAACCCTGCAGGAGAGAACTCGCCGACAAATGAGCCTGCGCAAGCGCTTGCAGCAACTGCCCGCCCTGCCTCCCTATGGACTCCGGGATTGCCAGATCCGGGCAATCACCAATCTGGAAAGATCCTTCAAACACGGCAGACCGCGGGCTTTGGTTCAGATGGCCACCGGCAGCGGCAAGACCTATACCGCCATCACCTCTATTTACCGCTTGCTCAAGTACGCCGATGCCCGGCGCATCCTTTTTCTCGTGGATACCAAGAACCTGGGCGAGCAAGCCGAACAGGAGTTCATGGGCTATACACCTGTTGACGATAACCGTAAATTCACGGAACTCTACAACGTGCGGCGGCTCAGCTCCAGGTACGTGCCTCAGGACAGTCAGGTGTGCATCAGCACCATTCAGCGCATGTATTCCATCCTCAGGGGGGAAGACCTGGATGAAGCCGCGGAACAGGCCAACCCGCATGAGCATGTGACTGTCGGACGCCCCCGGGACGTGGAGTACAACCCGGATGCCCCGCCTGAGTTTTTCGACTTCATCATTATCGATGAGTGCCATCGCTCCATCTACAACCTCTGGAAGCAGGTCCTTGATTACTTCGATGCCTTTTACATCGGTTTGACAGCCACACCGGATATGCGCACCTTTGGCTTTTTCAATGAAAATGTGGTCAGCGAATACCGGCACGAAGAGGCAGTTGCCGACGGGGTCAATGTCGGGTATGACACCTACCTCATAGAGACCAGGATCACCCAAGAGGGAAGCAAGCTGTTGGCCGAGCAGTGGGTGGACACCCGGGACCGCTTGACCCGGCGAAAACGCTGGCAGCAGCTGGATGATGATAAAATCTACACTGGAAAGGATCTGGACCGGGATGTGGTCAACCCCAACCAGATCAGAAAGGTGATCAGGGCCTTTCGGGACAAGCTTCCGGAAATCTTTCCGGATCGGGCTGAGGTGCCGAAGACGCTGATCTTTGCCAAAACTGACAGTCATGCAGACGATATCATCAAGATTGTGCGCGAGGAGTTCGCCGAGGAAAACGCCTTCTGCAAGAAGGTGACCTACAAGGCCAGCGAAGATCCAAAGTCCATGCTGGCTTCGTTCCGCAACGATTACTACCCCAGGGTCGCGGTCACCGTGGACATGATCGCCACAGGCACGGACGTCAAGCCGCTGGAGTGCCTGCTCTTCATGCGCGACGTGCGCTCCAGAAACTACTTCGAGCAGATGAAAGGCCGGGGAACCCGGACCCTGGACTATGACGACCTGAAAAAGGTCTCCCCTTCGGTTCACACCTGCAAAACCGGGTTCATCATTGTCGATGCCGTGGGTGTGAGCAAGTCCTTGAAGACGGACAGCCGTCCTCTGGAGCGTAAAAAATCCGTTCCCTTGAAGGATCTTTTGCAAGCGGTTTTGATGGGCCAGAGCGATGAGGACACCTACACCTCCCTGGCCGGCCGCCTGGCCAAACTGGAGAAACAGATAACGGCGGATGAACGGGAGCGATTCAAGGAACTTGCCGGGGGCAAATCCATCAACACCCTGACACACAACCTTCTGGACGCCCACAATCCGGACAAAATCTATGAAACCGCCAGGGAACTTTTCAATGTGCCTTCGGATGCCGAGCCGGATACGCTGCAAAAGCGTAAAGCCCAAAACCATTTGATTGAGGAGGCCAGGAACACGTTTTCCGGTGATCTGAACGAGTACATCGAAAAGGTTCGCACATCGCATGAGCAGATCATCGATACCATCAATCTGGATCATTTGGAGTACGCTGGCTGGGATCATCAGGCCCAAGGCAAGGCTGAAGAAATTATTGAGGATTTTAAGACCTTTATGCAGACCCACAAGGATGAAATCACGGCCTTGTCCATCTTCTACAACCAGCCGTACAACCGCAGGCAGATCACCTATGACATGATCAAAGCCGTATTGGAGATCCTGAAGCAGAACAAGCCCCACCTGGCCCCAGCCCGGGTCTGGCAGGCCTATGAACAGGTGGAAAAGGTCAACGGCCGATCCCCGAAGAACGAACTGACCGCCCTGGTCTCCCTGATCCGACGGGTCACCGGCATTGATGACACCCTGACCTCCTTTGAGCAGACGGTGAGCCGCAACTTCAAGACATGGGTCTTTGACAAACAGGCCGGGGCGGCTCAGAAATTCAATGACGAGCAAATGATCTGGCTGCGCATGATACGGGATCACATCATCAGCTCCATCCACATGGAGATGGAAGATCTGGAATACGCGCCGTTTGATGGCAAAGGCGGTGCCGGCAAAATGGATCAGCTGTTTGGGGATGAGATGAGAACGATTATTGATGAAATGAATGAGGCTTTGGCGGCGTAAGGAATGAATATAGATAAATTATTGCCAATTAGTTGGATAAAAGTTGAATTAGGAGAAGTAATAGATATTCAAGGTGGAAGCCAGCCTCCAAAATCTCATTTCATATACGAACCTAAACCAGACTATGTACAATTACTTCAGATTAGAGATTTTGGATCAAAGCCACTACCCACATATATTCCCATAAATGAGGCAAAAAAATTCTGTAAAAAAGATGATATCTTAATTGCACGCTATGGTGCATCTCTTGGAAGGATAGTTACGGGTTTATGTGGATCTTATAATGTCGCATTAGCTAAAGTAATTTGTGACACAAACTCAATTTATAAAAAATATCTATTTTATTTATTAAAAACCAGTATTTTCCAAAGCCCCTTATCACTTTTATCCCGATCAGCACAAAATGGTTTTGCCAAACATGAGATTGCACATTTTAAATTACCAATATCTCCATATGCTGAACAACACCAAATCGTCTCCAAAATAGAAGAACTCTTTTCAGAGCTCGACAATGCTATTCAAACCCTGAAAAAAGCCAGAGAACAGCTCAAGACGTATCGCCAGTCAGTGCTCAAACATGCCTTTGAAGGCAAGCTGACTGAAGAATGGCGCAAGCGCCAGAAAGAGGCTGGCAGTTCTCCTGAATCAGCTGATAAACTTTTGGAGCGTATCAAGAAGGAACGAGAGGAAAAATATCAAAAGCAGCTAGAGGACTGGAAGAAAGCCTGCGAACAGGCAAAGGCAGAAGGGAAAAAGAAGCCTGCGCGGCCAAAGAAGCCAAAAGATCTGGAACTCCTGACGGAGGAGGAACTCGTTGAATTGCCGGAACTCCCGGAGGGATGGAGGTGGGAGAAATTAGGGAATCTATCTGATATTGTCGGGGGGGTGACAAAAGGGAGAAAATTCGATGGCAAAGAAACAACCGACTTACCGTACTTAAGAGTAGCAAATGTTCAAGATGGGTACTTAGATTTACAGGACATTAAAACAATTACAATCCCCGAGGAAGAAGAAGGGAAATATCTCCTTCAGTATGGAGATCTCTTATATACAGAAGGTGGAGATAAAGATAAGCTCGGTCGAGGTACAATTTGGAAAAATCAAATAGAAAGATGCATTCATCAGAACCATATATTTCGAGCAAGGCTAGTAAGTAATTATCTATTGTCTCTTTATTTTGCATATTATACATCATCTATCACTGCAAAAAACTATTTTTTTTCAAATGCCAAGCAAACAGTCAATTTAGCCTCGATCAACATAACGATCCTTTCAAATTTACCAGTCCCTATACCATATATTGAGGAACAGCAACAAATCGTCTCTGAAATCGAATCCCGCCTCTCAGTTTGCGATCAGCTTGAACAATCCATTGATGACAGTCTGAACAAGACCGGATCTCTGCGGCAGAGCATTTTGCAGAAGGCCTTTTCCGGAGAGCTGACCAAAGAATGGCGGGACGAGCATCCTGAACTCATTTCCGGGGAGAATTCCGCGGAAATGCTGCTGGAACGGATCAAGGCTGAAAAACAGAACCTCAAAGCAAAAGACGCTCAAAAGAAATGAACACCACTGAAAGCATTGTTTCCAAAGTCTGGAGTTTCTGCCACACCCTGCGTGATGATGGCGTGAGCTACGGCGATTACCTGGAGCAGCTGACCTATCTGCTCTTTTTGAAGATGGCTGACGAATACAGCCGGATATACAAGAAAGACGTGGGGATTCCGACTCAATACAGCTGGGAGAGCCTGACGCCTTTGAGAGGTGCTGACCTCGAAGCCCACTACATCAACCTCTTACGGGAACTGGGCCGACAAAAAGGCATGATCGGCCAGATCTTCACCAAGTCCCAAAACCAGATCCAGGACCCGGCCAAGCTTTACAAGATCATCCATATGATCGATGAGGAGAACTGGGTCACCATGGGTGCTGATGTCAAAGGCGACATCTACGAAGGCCTGCTGGAAAAAAACGCCGAAGACGTGAAAAGCGGGGCCGGGCAGTATTTTACCCCCAGGGCCTTGATCAGGGCCATGGTGGAGTGCATCCGGCCCGAGCCGTCCAAGACCATTGCCGATCCGGCCTGCGGCACCGGCGGGTTTTTCCTGGCGGCCTACGATTTTCTGAAGGATAATTACAGCCTGGAGAGAGATCAGAAAAGGTTTTTGAAAAACGAGACCTTTTACGGCAACGAGATCGTGGCCAATGCGCGTCGGCTGGCCCTGATGAACATGTTTCTGCACAATATCGGGGAGATCACCGGAGAATCTCCGATTTCGTCCACTGACGCCCTGATCGCAGACACCGGCGACCGTTACGACTATGTCCTGACCAATCCGCCCTTTGGCAAGAAGAGCAGCATCACCATCACCAATGGCGCTGGCAAGCAGGACAAGGAGGACCTGCGCTACAACCGGCAGGATTTTTGGACCACCACCTCCAACAAACAGCTCAACTTCGTGCAGCAGGTGCGGACCATGCTCAAGACCACCGGACAGGCGGCTATCGTCGTTCCGGATAACGTGCTCTTTGAAGGAG
>CAZUMF010000303.1:0-5827 GCA_964621385.1 uncultured Desulfohalobiaceae bacterium | reverse complement strand
TGGGGATACCGAAAAGGGAGCCGCCTTGCATCTCCCTTCTTTGAAGCGCTCTATTCGCCGTAAATATCGAAGTCAAAGTACTTTTCGGTGATGGCTTCGTAGGTCCCGTTTTCGCGGATGGTCTTGATCGCCTTGTTGATCTTGGCCTTGAGCGCATCATCATCCTTGCGCAGGCCTACACCGATGCCTTTGCCCAATATAGCCGGATCGTCGGCGACCTTGCCCTTGACTTCACAGCAGGACTGTCCAGCGTCTGTTTCCAGAAATCGCTCGAGAGCCAGGGCATCAGCCTGGGTGGCGTCAATGCGCCCGGCGATCAAATCCTGATTGATTTCATCCTGGGTTTGATACTCCTTGATGGTGGCTCCTTGAAAATGTTTGTGCGCATAGGCGGCATGCACGGTGGCCCGCTGCACCCCGAGAATCTTGCCTTTCAGGCCTTCGGGGGTGGCCTTGAAATCCAGCCGCTTGGTACCGACGATGATGGTCGGTGTTTTGTAGTATTTATTGGAAAAGTCGATCCGCTTTTGACGCGCTTTGGTAATGGACATGGAGCCCATGATCATGTCGATCTTTTTCGACTGCAGGGCCGGAATGATGCCGTCCCAGGCCGTGGGTGCGAGTTCGCAGTCCAGGTCGGCCGCATCGCAGACAGCCTCGATAATGTCGATTTCCCAGCCGCTCCAATCACCCGAAGCATCCGGGGTGTAAAAAGGGGGATAGGGTTCTGCAGCGATACCCACGCGCACCTTCTCGGCATGGGCAACGGTCGTGCTGAACAGAATCACTGCAGCAATCACGATCAGCTTCTTCAATGCATGAGCCATGTTCATCTCCTTTGTTGGGGTTAGACAAGACGTTTCACGAGGCAACCGAACGTATAAACCGTTTCAGATTTTCTGATTTCGGTGATCCGAACAACGCTTTCGGATCGCCTTCCTCTTCAATGACGCCCTCGTTCAGAAAAATGATCGTATTGGCCACATCCTGGGCAAATTTCATCTCGTGCGTCACCAGGATCATGGTCCGGCCTTCCTTTGCCAAATCGCCGATGACCGAGAGGACCTCGCCGATCAGTTCCGGGTCCAGAGCAGAGGTCGGCTCATCAAAAAGAAGGACCTCCGGCTTGATCGCCAGCGCCCTGGCGATGGCGGCCCGCTGTTGCTGGCCGCCGGACAGAAAGGCCGGATAGGCCGCCCGCTTTTCGTTGAGTCCAACGCGTTTGAGCAGGGTATCGGCATATTCCACGGCTTCTGTCCTGCTCCGGCCCAGAACGTGGATGGGGACTTCAATGATATTTTCCAATAGGGTCATGTGCTGCCAGAGATTAAAGTTCTGGAAGACCATGGCCAAGCGGGTTCGCATCCGTCTGATTTGATTCCGGTTCGCCGGTTTCTGTCCCCCCTTGCCGTCGCTTTTCATCGCAATGGCTTCTCCATTGACGCGGATCGTGCCCCTGGTCGGAATTTCCAGCATGTTGATGCACCGCAACAAGGTTGATTTGCCGGAACCGCTTCCACCGATGATCGCGATGACTTCACCCTGATGGGCCTCCAGGGAGATGCCCTTGAGCACTTCATCCGCATCGAAGGCTTTGTGCAGATCAATGACTTCGATGACCTTTGTCGAATCCTCCTTGTTGGAATCTGTCATAGAGCGTCTCGTTTGTTCTGGTCACTCGACCAATTTTGTATACATTTTTTGTGCTGAAATTTTGTATTAAACAATCTAGCACATTTGCTGCTTTGTTGTCAATCCATATCTGCAGGGATGCATGCTGCTGGTGTGCCGGTCCTTGAGCCTGACGTTTCGCTGCCTCCAGGCTGCCTGGAAGGGGAATGATGTGCTGTTCACGGCAGGAGAACGAAGCTATTGTATGAAGATGTGCCCGCAATCACCGGGCTGGGGCAGGAAAGCATCGGTGATGGATTTTGGATTGTGCGTTGATGCTGTCACGTGTTTTTTGAGTGAAGCCGGCCTTTATATTTCTTGAGGTAGGACGAGGGGTTGTAGGACTCTTTGGCCTTGCGCAGTCCGGAATCACCAATATCCTGCTCCCGGTTCACCGTGGTGAAATGGGAAGCGGAATTGGCCAGAAAAAGCTGATTCATGGCCTGGTATACCCCTTTATGCGCGGGACAGCCCTTTTCAAAATGAATAAGGACCGTAGACTCGAGCAGGGGTTCAGCCAAGGTAAAAGCCACCATATTGCCATCCACAGCAAGGCCGGCTCCAAAAACTCCCTTCAAATCCTGCCAAGAGGACAACACCTTGAGGATGGCTCGATTTTCCGCCTCCAAGGTGGTGGAGTCTTCGCAATCCCGCCACAGGCACCATTCAGTCTGCAGGGTGAGTGCTTTTTCCACGCGTTCTTCGGTTAAAGGCCAATATTCATAGTCATATTTCCGGATAAACTGGCGCAAGAGATTTTTTTTCCGATGAAAGCGATTGCCTTTCAGCTCGATCAGTTCCTGAACCGAGTAGAGATAGTCCCAATCGTCACGGTTGGACTGTAAGCCGCTGTTTCCGCCGAAGGTCTTGTCCCACAAGACCGCCAGGGCCTCTGGAATGCGCGTGAATTGAACCGACTCCCACCCCGGGCCCTGAAAGAGGCGTTTCCAGTCCAGGCTCTCCCAGGCGCCCACCGGGGCCCAGAACATCTGACTGGGATAATTTTGACGAATCCAGACCAGGTCTTCGGTCCAGGCCCACTCCAGTTGATACTCGTCCCTCCAGCTCCACAATTGAACAAAACTGTAGTCTGACGACACCTGGGGCATCAACTTGAGCCGTTGTCTATACTCGTCCTGTCCCTCGAGAAGGATGGGCTGAAAATCGAGCGGCACTCATTTCTCCTTGATTTTGAATTCCTGAAAGTTACCGAGTTTGAAAACATCCAGTGACTTATCGGTTCATCTCTGTCACAGAAAACAAGAAAATGCGTTGCTCCGAAGCAGTTTAAGTCCTTGTCGGATATGGTTCACGGTTCCAGGTTCACGGTTCACGGTTCACGGTTCAGGGTTTGAAGAGGAAGATATGACGTACCTGCAAAAAGTCGAAAGCAAACGATTCGAGTTACTCAATGTTCTTCTAATCATCTGGATTTACTGACCTCTGACGCTTGCCGCGGCGGCTTGTCACGGCGTAGCTGTATAGCGAAGACGGAAGCTTCTGAACGAAGCCGGGTCTGGCTTCTGACCTCTGGCGGCTGCAAAAGGATTTTTTGCAGCCGCATCTTGATGGCCATAATTGCAAACTACCGCAGGATGATCTGATTGGCAAGAGTCGCTTGAAAAGGGCCTCAAATACGGATTTGTCTTTGCCGCATTCTCAAACTTCTCCCGCCGGAAAAAGTCGAACCTGCCCGGCGGAACGTCTGCAATGTTGCCCTTGACCCGGAGCAGGCTTTTCTTTACCATGTGCACAGTCACGTTCATCGGGGTATCCACTCACCCCGCAGGTCTTTGCAATACACCTCACAATAAGCCGAACCAGGAACGAGCAACCAGCATGACCGATCATGAAACCTTCCTTCAGGAGGCCCAGGAGGGCCTCAACGAAATCGTCAAACCCTATCAGGTGGAAATCAATCGACGCCAGCGCATGGCCGATTTCATCAAGACCTGTATGCGCTGTGCCGGCCGAAACGACTTTCTTCAACTGGATGAACTGCTCAGGACCAAAATGGCCCGGGACATTCTGGAAGAAGAAGCGCTCATGGAAACCGAATCCCTTTTCCAGGAACTGCGGGCTTACGCCAGCGAGCAAGTGGATCGTTACCGGATGGCGTTTATCGAAGACCTTACGAACCTGGTCCATGAAGCGGATCTTCCAATCAGCATTGATTTTCCCAGGTTTCAATCCCTTCCGGGAATCTGGGGGGAAATCGATTTTTCAAACCGAACCACCACCATCAACAAAAAGCGGCTTAAATCCATCGACCCCCGGCGAATCGTGACGGCCCTGCTCCGGATCAAGAAACAGCTCTATGACCGGCCTTATGATCCCCAGACCTTCATTGACGGTGTATTTGATGTCTACAACAGCATTCTCCGAAAAGAGAATCAGTCTTTCGGCGCCAAGGTTCCGGCCCAGCGGCTCTATCTGGAATACGTGATTTCCCTGCAGAGCAAACCCTTTTTTCAGGACATGGACAAAGGAAAATTCCGCGGATACAGCGGGGATCAGTTCAGTGTGGATTTGTGGCGCTATTTTCAGTCGGAAATCGGGGGGACATCCAGCGGGCATGTGCTCAAAATGACGCCGGGCAGGATCAGCGCCCTGTGGCTCATTGACAGTCATGGCGAAAAACGGCAGATCACCGGCATATCCTTTGAGGAGAAAGAAGACTGATGTTACACCAGGAGATGGATCGCTTGAAACCATTTGAGGCCAGGGCCATTATCGAGGAGCTCAGAAAAGGGAGCGTGCCGGTGGATTACGTGCCGTTCTTTACGGTGGGACGGGAAAACTGGCTGACCCTCATCGAAGATGATCTGGACAACTATATAGCCCAGGGCGGCGCCAAGGTCCGATTTCTGAGCGGCGATTACGGGGACGGTAAAACCCACTTCATGTCCGTGATCCGACATCTGGCTCTGAAAAAGGGTTTTGCCGTATCTTTTGTGGTCTTGACCCGGGAAGTGCCCATCCATAAATTCGAGGCCGTCTACCAGGCCATCGTGAAGCAGCTCCGGGGCCGCTTCGAGGGCCTGGGCATTCAAGGCCTGCTCAATGCGTATGTCGATGCCGCCCGAAAGGATCTCGTGCCTGAAGACGGCTCGCTGGATGTGGAAAAGCTGGCGGCCCTCTCCAACGAAATCCGCTCCCTGCCCGGCATGGACATCAATTTCGCCAATGGGGTGATCGCCCTTTTGAACAACCGCCTCCGGCCCCTTGAAGAGGGAGAGACCCAGGAGGAACGGGACCAGGACCGTGAAATCCTTTATCTCTGGTTTGAAGGGGGAAAGGTCGCCAAAAAGGACATCAAGCCATTTCAGATCTTTGAGACGGTCAACAAAAACAACAGCAAGAGCTTCTTGAACGCTCTGATCGCGTTTTTGCGTTTTACAGGCTATCAGGGCCTGATCCTGCTCATGGATGAGCTGGAAACCGTGATCAGTCAGGGAAAATCCATCCGCAACGCGGCCTATGAAAACGTCCGGCTGCTCATCGACAATACAGAGCAGGCAGGCTTTCTGCACATCTTTTTTTCCATTATTCCGGACATCCTGGATTCTGAAAAAGGGTTCAAATCCTATGACGCCCTCTGGAGCCGGGTCAGATCCATCGGTGAAAACAAGCGGCTCAATTACCGCGGGGTGCTCATCGACCTGCACAGAACACCGCTGAAAACCCGGGAATTAACCGAGCTGGGAAAAACCCTGCGCACCATTCACGGGATCGCCTACCGCTGGGATGCCGAAGACCGTATCACCGAACAACTCCTCACGGATATCTGCAAGAACCAGAAAAAAATGGGAGTCTTGAGCGAGGTGCGGCTTTTCGTCAAACAGGTCATCCGCATCCTGGATATGGGAGAACAGGGAGAAGAGGCCTTGGAGGAACTGGATCTCACAGCCCAGATGGTGCAAAGCCAGGAGGAGATGGCCCAGGAAAAAGTGCACCACCTTGAACCCAAATGGGACTCGTAATTCCAGGCTTCGTGCCGACATAACGGCTTTGTACCTTAATACATTAAAATAATTAATAATATTTGAAATGTTGTTAAAATCAGACTTCGTACCGACATTTCGCCGTTGAACTTTAAGGCTCGAAAATAACTGACAATATCTGGAATATTCTTAAAATTGGACATTCTTTTGGT
>CAZUMF010000302.1:0-5870 GCA_964621385.1 uncultured Desulfohalobiaceae bacterium | reverse complement strand
AATGGGTCTCTTTAAAACCCGGCATGGGTGGGTCCGGTTAGTGTCGGCGGTAACATCCATGAGCACGTATTTCTCCGTCCGAATATCCTGTTGAATTTCAATATGAGGCGGGATGGAGGTTCGCAGCATTTTGAGCGCTTCCTTGATGATCACGTGAATCTGGAAAGGGTGTTTGTCTTCTTTCTCCCTTCGGCTGAAGGTCAGGATCTGTTCGACCAGTTCAACAGCCCGCTCTCCGGCCTCCACCACTGTTGACAGATGCTTCCGCATCGGATCGCCCTCGGACAGCTCATCCCTGGCCAGACGGGAGAATCCCAGGATAACGGATAACAGGTTGTTGAAATCATGAGAAATACCTCCAGCCAGTGTGCCGATGGACTCCAACTTTTGGGCCTGAAGCATGCGCGCTTCCATCTCCTTGTTTTGTTGCTCCAATGCTTTTTGATCGGTAATGTCGTTCAAGAGGGCCATGACTGCGGCTCGATCATTCCAGTCCAAACCAACAGCATTAGCGCGCATCCATAAGAGGCCGCTCCGATTGTCTTTGATGCGGAATTCTATATCCCTGGGACTTTGTCCTCCTCCAGACTGCAGTCGGTTGATCAGGGCTTCAAAGGAAGGAAAATCGTCCCTGTAGACGAGGTCCCGAAATGAAGCTCCCTGGAGGTCTTCTGCTTGAAAGCCCGTCGTTTCTTTAAATTGCTGATTGCAAAAGACGATCCGCCAGTCCTGAATGACCACCACACTTTCCGTGGCATTTTCCAGCAGGGTTCGGTATTTTTTTTCGGATTCCCGCAGTGATTTTTCCGCGCTCTCTTGAGCGGTGATGTCCCGAATGACGCTGATCACCCCCCGGCCCCAGCCAAGCAATTCGTCGATGGCCGTAACTGTGATTTCCGTAATGATTTCCTGGCTGTCTTTCCGGCGCATTCGGTATTTCGTATGAAAGGGACCTTTCCCGCCTAGCCCGGGGCTCATGAGCTCCATAAATTTTTCAAATGATTTTTCATCTGTATGCAAAATTTGAGTGCTCCTGCCGGTCAATTCGTCTTGTCCATACCCGAAGATGTTTTCCACCGCCGGATTGCAGGCAACGATCCTGCGTTCCGGCGGATCGACGAGCAAAACCGCTTCTTCCAGGTTGTTGAAGATCTTTTCCAGGAGATTCTTCGTATTCTGCAACTCCTCCTGTTCCTTTTTCCGCTCCGTGATATCGGAGGCAATCATCAGCACCGAAGGTTGGCCGGACCACTCGATGCGCACGACGCTGATTTCCACCCAGCGAATTTGCCCCTTGGCGCAGATCATCCGGAGCGAATATCTGGTCAGCGGGTCCTCTCCGGCCAGACGCCTCCGATGCCGATCCAGAACCCATTCGCGGTCCTCGGGATGCAGCAGAGGGCCCAGTCCTGAGCCGAGGAGTTGATCGTGAGGCAGACCGGTGAGCGTCGTGGCTGCCGCGTTGGCAAAGCGGATTGTTTGGTTTTGAATGACCATGACCGCCTCCCCGGCATGTTCCACGAGAACCCGGTACTTCTGTTCAGATGCCTCCAGCTCCTTTTTGACCCAACTCAACTCAGTCACATCTGAAGCAGCGAGATAGACCCTGTCGAAGGTGTCTTCATGGCCGGTGAGCACAGACCAGCGGACGATGAATTCCAGAGGGCGGCCGCTGAGGGTCTGTCCCGTGACCTGGACATCGAAGCGGATCTCACCCCGGGCCATGGCCAGGATCTCCTGCTTGAGCCCCGGCCAGGAGGCCTCGGTGAAAATCAGTGGCAGGGATTGCAGCAGCTCGGAGCGGCTTTCCGCCTCGTGGTAGGCCACCGCGGCCTGGTTGACATCGATGACCCGGATTTTCCGGATGCATTCGGAAACGAATTCCGGATGGGCATCCAGGTAGGCTTCGATATCCTCGACTCCGGAATCTCGAAGCGCATCCAGGGCTGCCTTCACCCCGGAAAAATCTTCCTCCCAGAGAGGCTCAGGAGAGGAATCAAAAGCGGACCGGTGCCTTGAGGCATGCTCCAGGGCCTTCTTTTCCGCCGCGGCAATTCTCCGTGATTCCCGCTGCAGCAGGAAGAATATGAACAGCGAGGTGGCGAGAATGAACAACAGGCCTTTGACTGTCTGCAATGCAGCGTAGGGCATGATATCCGACCAGAAATACTCGGCGATAAGGTCGGTGACGACGATCCAGAGGCCGCCGAACACAGCGAATTGAAGGGCGATTTTCTGGGGAAAGGGAAATTTCATGTCACTCACCCGGGATCCTCGGGTCTGTTTTCGGGTGCGGTATCAAGAATAACCTTGCGCATGGCCTCAAACAGGTTTTCAACATTGAGGGGTTTGGTCAGGTAGTCGTTGAATCCGGATTGCTGGAAACGTTCCATTTCCTCCGGGGGCGGAACATGGGCGGAGAGGCCGATGATCGGGATGTCCGGGTTCATGAGCACCTTGTCCGCGGTCCGGATGCGCCGGGTGGCCTCAATGCCGTCCATTTCCGGCATCTTGATGTCCATGAGCACGAGGTCGAAGCTTTTGCGGCTGAGGACATCCAGGGCCTGCCGGCCGTTTTCGGCAATATCCACCTCATGTCCATACGAGGTGAGCAGATCTTCGGCAAAGATCTGGTTCATCTTCTGATCTTCGACCAGCAAAATTTTCAGCCCCGGCAGATCACTCCAGGCTTCCTCACTGGCTGTCGACGCATCTTCCGCAACCGGGCGGACCGGTGCGGCAAGCCGCCTCAACGGCAGCTTCAGGAAAAAGGTACTGCCTTCGCCGGGCCGGCTTTCGGCCCAGATCACCCCCTGCATCTGCCGGGCGAGCCGTTTGCAGATGGCCAACCCCAGGCCCACCCCCTGTTCCACCGACAGGGACATATCAGTCCCCTGCTCATAGGAATCGAAGATCGTCCGCAGATTTTCAGGGGAAATTCCCTGCCCGGTATCCCGGACCTCGAACTGAATCTGAACAATATCCTCTGTTTCGGGTGTGGAATCCATCTCTGACTCCAGCGGGAAGGCAGCCAGGGAGATCTCCCCCTGTTCGGTATACTTGATGGCATTGCTCACCAGGTTGATCAAGATCTGCTTCAGTCTGAGCGGATCGCCGAGACAGTTCTGGGGGAATTCGCGATCTACCGACAAAAAGAGCTTCAGTCCCTTTTCCCTGGCTTGCAGCTCCAATTCCTTGAAAACATT
The DNA here is from genome assembly GCA_964621385.1 of uncultured Desulfohalobiaceae bacterium. Lineage (GTDB taxonomy): Bacteria > Desulfobacterota > Desulfovibrionia > Desulfovibrionales > Desulfothermaceae > JAABTT01. The sequence goes on along the minus strand of CAZUMF010000302.1, from coordinate 2,664 downwards.
GTTCAGTACCCGGCCCGGCCGGAACTCTTTTTCATGGAGTTCGAAGCGTCCCGACTCGATCCTGGAGAGATCCAGGAGGTCGTTCAAGAGCCAGAGAAGCGATTCGGCCGCATCCTTGGCCACCCGGATACGCTTACGCTGTTTGGGCGTGAGGTCGCCGGAGAGGACCAATCGATGCATGCCCATAATGGAATTCATGGGGGTGCGGATCTCGTGGCTCATCTTGGCCAAAAAATCCGATTTGGCCCGATTGGCCTGTTCGGCCTGCTGCTTGGCCTGCCGCAGGATTTTTTCGGTTTCTTTGCGGTGGGTGATATCCTGAAAAATAGTGGCGAATTGATCGTCCCTGATCTTATAGGCATTGATAAAGTAATGCCGCCCCAGTTCTTCGGAATACTGTTCAAAGCTCATGGCCCGGCCGGTCTGGACGACCTTGCCGTAGATTTCGATAAACGGGGACTGTTCGATTCCGGGCAGGATTTCCGAGATCCTCCGTCCGAGCACATCCTTCACCCGGAGACCGGTGTGCTTTTCAAAGGCGGCATTGGCTTCGAGAAAAATATAGTCAATGGGCTCTCCCTGTTCGCTGTGCACGATTTCATGCAGGGCCACGGCATTCACCGCATTTTCAAAGAGCAGGCGAAAACGGGTTTCGCTCTCCTTGAGGGCTTCCCGAATGTGATAGGTCTCGGTTACGTCCCGGAAAACGAGCACCGCTCCGACGACAGTCCCGGCCGTATCCGTGATCGGGGAGCAGGAATCCGCGATCTGGTGCTCCCGGCCGTCTCTGGCGATGAGCAGGGTGTGCTCGCTCAGCTTTTGGATTTCCCCTGTGTTAATCACCTTCTGGACCGGATTGTCGCAGCGCTCCCGGGAATGGACATTGACGATATGCAGGACGTCGGGAAGGGGACGACCGAAGGCCTCGTCAAGGGACCAGGCCGTGAGCTTCTGGGCCGGGGGATTCATGCGGGTGATGCGTCCCTGCCGATCCGTGACCATGATCGCGTCGCCAATGGCGTTGAACATGAGCTTCAGCTGTTGCTCGCTGGTCCGATAGGCCTCCTTTTCCCGGTCCAGTTCATTGAACAGGATGGCATAGGGCCGGGTCAATCCGGAACGGATCAAACCGCAGTAGATGGAAACAAAAGACATGATCTTCAGGAAATGACCGATCAGATTGCTCAGGCCGTAGACGTCGGTATACAGGGTGAAGAAGAGTTCTGCGGCAATGGTCAGGCCCATGGCCGCTGTCATATAGACAAAGACGGCCGCATCCAGGAGATGGCGCTTGCGGTGCAGAAAAAATATCCCTGCCAGGATGAAACCGCAGAGGAGATATTCGCTCCAGATTTTGAAGTGGGTCAGTCCTGTGGCCGGGGTATAACAGACCGGAAAAAGATCCCAGACAAAGATGGCGGCCAGGAGCAGGACCGTCACCCCGGAACAGAGACCCAGTATCAGGGAGGAGCGAATCCGTATTTCCAGAAGCAGGGGGAAGCACACCAGGGCCAAGGCTTCGAAACCGCGGCCTGAAAGCCAGAGCTGGGTGGCCAGATTGGAAGGGGCCTGGACCTGAAACACGCCCATGCCCTGGTAGGCCAGGGTATGCAGCAGGTCGAAGAAACCCACGAAAAAATAGGCGACGCCCAGAAAAAACAGGGCGTCTTTGTTCATATAGCGCCGGACGTTCCAGACCAGGAAAAAAACGCTCCAGGCTACGGCGATGGAGAACAGCTCGGCAATCCCGTGAAAGAGCAGGTAATTGAAGCGGCTGACGAGAAACAGTCCCAGCAGAAGGAGGAGGCTTAACCCGGCGTAGCCCAGTGTCCACACCCGATAGGCGGGCATGGTGTGCTGCAGCATATTCATAGCACACAAACTGTAGCGCTTTTCGCGGTACTTTACAATGCCGGGAAAAAATCCCCGTACTTTTCAACAGAAAAATCCCCCATAAATCACCTTGTCGGAGCGACGGCTCCGGGATACGCTGAATAAATCCTCGAATTCACATGGATCAAGTCTTCCATGGTTGAAAGAATTGTTCAAGCCAAACCACAAGGAGTACAGCATGAGTGTTGACGATCTGTTCCAAACCGCGGACTGGAAAACGGAAAAACATGTTCCGGTTATTGAATGTCCGGATACAGTGCCGAGCGACAATTTTTTTGACCTCAAGGTCTCCATGGGCAAGGAAGTGGCCCATCCAAACACCACGGAACACCATATCCGCTGGATCAGGGTCTATTTCAAACCGGCCGACGGCACGGCCTATGAGGTGGGAAGCTTTGAATTCGCCGCCCACGGCGAATCGAGCAAGGGGCCGAATACCGGTCCGGTCTACACCCATCACGAGGTGATCTGTTCTCTGAAAACCACGGCTCCGGGCCGAATCGTGGCCATGGCCTACTGCAACATCCACGGACTCTGGGAAAGTGCCAAAGAGATTCAGGTGGGCTAGTGGGTTGTGAAGACGTACGGAAAGGGCATAGGGCGGAGAGCGGATGTCGGACGGCGGACGTCGGATATCGGTAAAGGCAGGGGAGGAGAAGAGAGAAGTCGGAGGTCGGATGTCGGACGTCGGGAAAGGCAGGGGAGAAGAGAGAAGTCGGAGGTCGGATGTCGGACGTCGGGAAAGGCAGGGGAAGATGAACATCTTTCTTC
>CAZUMF010000301.1:0-5918 GCA_964621385.1 uncultured Desulfohalobiaceae bacterium | reverse complement strand
AGAACTTCGGGCGTGATAACTCGCCCCCGGATGATCAAATTGTCTTCCATGGCTTGCCTCCTTGTTGAGAGGTAAGCTATCATGAACTCAAAGAAGAACGTACCCCTCGGAAGACCACTTTTTTACATTTATCGAATACACCCAGGGCGATCGTTGGCCAACGGCAAATCGAGCAATATAACCATAGAAAAAGACTAAGTTAGTAGTGGATTTATTGTGTTTCTTTATTTGGTTTTTAGTGAAAATGATCAAGAAATCTATGTCTTCTTTCAATCTGATATTGAGCAGTGGAATCTAACTAAAAAAAATCAATACCAAACAAAATTTTTTCCTTGAAACGCTGATATACCCCTCGCGTATTGAAACTTTGCTTTCCGACAGGTCTACGGCTATCCCTTGACAAGAGTTTCAAACAATATTTGTCAGGAATACCAGAAAGATAGTTCACTTTGTGAAGCCTCGAATCCAGATTTTGAATTTCATACCAACATCCACCGATTGGCATTCACCGGGGTCATTTGCAAATATAGGAGTAGGCTATCATTTGAATGCTGCAACATTTTGAATTGATTGGACTATCTCATATTTTGGAACGTATTCTTGCATGAACTTTTTACCTGTTTACCCACCTTGGTACAACCAATAATCAAGATCTTTATAGTCTGGGAGCACAGATATGCACGATGAGGATAAATCAAAATCCCAACTCATCTCGGAATTGCGCGAGTTGCGTCAACAACTTGAGGCGCAGCAGGCCTCTTCTTTTTCGGAAAAGATGAATTCTGCTATCAAACACAACGAATTGTCCTCGGAGTTCCACCAGTCGAATAAAGACCTGATCTTATCCAAGAGTGAAACTGAGGCCGGCAATAAAGCCCTTGCCGAGTCCCAGGAAGCCTTGCACATTAGCGAACAAAAACACGCCGATGCCCATGAAAGCTACAGCATCTTGGGCGATCTGGTTCCCTTCGGCGTTTGGACAGCCGACGCCCAAGGCAAAATCACCTTTCTCAGTGATGCCTTTCTGGAAATGAGCGGTATCACAACGGAGGGTATCGCAGACCTTGAGTGGGTCGACCAACTTGCCCGCCCTGCGGTGTCAGAGGCAATCTCCGATTGGAGCGGTTCCATGCACAAGCGTGATATTTGGGAGGGCGAATTTAAGGTTACCAGCGAAACCGGCCGGGAATATAACATCCTGATCCGAGGTGTCCCTATAATGGACAAACAAGGAAAGACCATTTCCTGGCTGGGATTCAATCTGGATATAAGCAACCGCAAACGAATTGAGGAGAAGTTGAGGCAATCTCAGAAAATGGAAGCCATTGGCACCCTCGCCGGAGGCATTGCCCATGACTTCAACAATATCCTCTATCCCCTTATGGGCTTCACAGAAATGCTCAAAGAGGACGTTCCTTTTGACAGTCCGCTGCATAGTCATATTGATGAGATCTTACAGGCATCATTCCGGGCAAAGGACTTGGTCAAGCAAATCCTGGCCTTCAGCCGTCAGGGAGAGCAGGAACTCAAGCCAATCAAACTGCAGCCCATCATCAAAGACGCCTTCAAGTTGCTTCGGTCCACAATTCCCACGACCATAGACATCCAGCAAGATATTGATCCCGAATGTGGTGTCGTCGTGGCCGACCCCACGCAGATTCATCAAATCATCATGAATCTGGCCACCAATGCCTATCACGCCATGGAGGAAAAAGGCGGCGACCTAACAGTCAGTTTGGAGCAGGTCCGCTTAGAGCCTGAACAGGTCCTTCTGCCGGAATTGGCCCCGGGAGACTATGCCCGGCTGCGAGTCACCGATACGGGACCGGGCATTGAAAAGGATCAACTGGACAAAATCTTCGATCCCTATTTCACTACCAAGGAAACCGGCAAAGGGACCGGTCTGGGGCTTTCGGTCGTGCAAGGCATTGTCAAGCGATTCCATGGAGATATCAGTGTGTTAAGCGAGCCAGGCCAAGGCTTCGAAGTGGACGTATTGCTGCCGGTTAAGGAACAGATTTTTGCAGAAAGACAAATCGATCCCGATCAACCAGTTCGTGGCGGCACTGAAAAAATCCTCCTGGTCGATGATGAAGCCTTGATTGTGAAAATGGAAGAGCAGATGCTTGAGCGATTGGGGTATACGGTCACGGTTCGCACCGGAAGTATAGACGCCCTGGAGGCCTTCAAAGCCGACCCCCAGGCCTTCGACCTGGTGGTCACTGACATGACCATGCCGAACATGACCGGGGTGCAGCTTACCGCAGAGTTGAAGAAAATCAAACCGGCCATACCGGTAATCTTATGCACAGGCTTCAGCTATCAGGTCAACGAGGAAAAAAGCAAAGCCCTCGGTATTGACGGATTTGTGATGAAGCCCGTGATAATGAAGGAGATTGCCGCAACCATTCGGAAGGTCTTGGATAACAGCAGTTGAGGGATAAAACTGTTCACACTTGAGATATCCTGCGACATATCGCACCTCCCTCGTCAATAGTCCTGACCAAACCTGCCGCTGCGAACGAAAATGGGAGATGTTGACGATTGTTGGCCTGATTTGAAAAAAAGAGTTGCAGCCTGGAACCAGATCCGGTTCCAGGCTGCGATTCTCATTGCTCCAAGCCTGAAGGATCAATAGGCCTTCCGCATCCAGCCGGACCGTTTATCGATGACCAGCTTTTCTACCAGAGATCCCTCTTTGGTCACGCAACAGCCGTGCTTGCTTTCGCAAAACGCATAGAAAGAGGATCGCGGAACACGGACCATGACCTTCTCAGCCCCAATTTTTTGCTTTTCTTTTTCTATTTTTTTAATCTATACTTCTTATACCGAGATTGGGAGATAAGATGTGATTTTCGTTGATTTGTTTGACTTTTTTCCGCACGCAAGCCATATAAATCAATGACCTATTGATTACTCAATCTCGGACAAAGATTTCCATAAACTTTGCCGTTGCCTATTTGCTCATTCTTTATTTGTCCCAAAGACCGCCAAAACCAGTATTGACGAAACAGAGGCCGACAAGCTCCGCTCCTCTGCGGTCTATCGTATGGGTTCTTCAGAAACAAAGGGGGATCAGATGGACAGAACCGAAAAAATCAGCCGGCGCAAGTTCCTTCAAGGCCTTGGGGCATCCGTGTTTCTGGCTGGAATGCAGACGGCATTCCCCCTGCCGTCCTGGGCGCGGACAGAAGGATGGGGTTTGGAAGGGTTGCCCCCGGCCAGGAACCGCTATGACCTGAGCATTGCCTACTCGCCTCTTGTCATCGACGGACGTGAAGGCGTTTCCACGGGCATCAACGGCACAGTCCCCGGTCCTCTGGTTCGGCTGCGGGAGGGCGAGGATGTGATCCTCAAGGTGACCAACGACATGCTGGATACGGTCCACTCCTCCATTCATTGGCATGGTATACTGGTTCCTTTCCCCATGGACGGGGTGCCGGGGGTCAACTTTGCCGGCATACAGCCTGGAAAGAGCTATGAATACCGCTACACAGTTATTCAGGCCGGAACCTACTGGTATCACAGCCATTCCTTTTTGCAGGAGCAGTCCGGAGCGTACGGTCCGCTGATCATCGACCCCAAAGATGGTGAGCCTTTCCACTTCGATCGCGACTACGTGGTGGTGCTTTCCGACTGGTCCTTTGAACAGCCGGAAACCATTTTTCGGCACATCAACCTGCAGGGACACTACTACAACTACCAGCAGCGCACCCTGGGCGACGTTGTCACCGACATCAGGGATCGCGGATTCCACGACACCTTGGCCGAACGCCTCGCCTGGGGACGCATGCGCATGAGTCCAGTGGACATTGCCGACGTCACCGGAGCCACCTACACCTATCTCATGAACGGACACTCCCCGGCCATGAACTGGACAGCCCTTTTCAATCCGGGAGAAACCGTCAGATTGCGCTTCATCAACGCCTCGGCCATGAGCAATTATGACGTGCGCATTCCGGATTTGGACATGGATGTGGTCATGGTGGATGGCAAGGCGGTCCGGCCGGTCAGGGTGCATGAGTTTCGTATCGGTGTGGCTGAAACTTACGACGTCCTGGTCCGTCCCAGGCAGGACAGACCGTTCACCCTGTTTGCCGAGTCCATTGACCGCAGCGGCTATGCCCGGGGCACCCTGTCCCCGGCACCCGGTTTGGAGGCTCCGGTTCCAGAGATGCGCAAACGACCGGTCCGTTCCCTGGATGACATCGGCATGGGCATGATGGACGACGCCATCTTCGGTGGCATGGATCACGCGAAAATGAAGCACGCAAAGATGAATCATGGCAAGATGTCCATGGAGGCGGCTGTGCCCAAACAGGACCCCCGCATTCCGGGTCCCAATGGACCCAAGCCTTTTCTGCCGGACCGCAAGGGCTCAGCCAGCGTGGCCATGATTATCAAGAATCCCCGCTATCGCATGGATGACCCCGGCCTGGGACTGGGTGACGACGGGTGGCGGGTTCTGGTCTACGACGACCTCGTGTCAGCCGAAGCGCAGCCTTATGCGGACAGACCTGAGCGGGAGATGACCATCAACATCACCGCCAACATGGAACGGTACATGTTCTCTTTTGACGGGATGAAGTTCACCGAACATCCCGGACCGTACCTGTTTCGCTACCAGGAACGGCTGCGCCTCTTTCTGGTCAACCATACCATGATGGATCACCCCATTCATTTGCACGGGATGTGGATGCAGCTTGAAAACGGGGCCGCTAGATTGCCTTTCAAGCATACCGTTCTGGTCAAGCCGGGCGAGGTGCTCTCCTCCCTGATCACCCCGATCGAAAAGGGGGACTGGGCCTTCCACTGCCATTTACTCTATCACATGGAAGCCGGAATGTTCCAGGTGGTCCGAGTCGCCTGAAAAAGGAGTCGCTCATGAGACGAATGATGATCCTGTGTATGTGTCTGTCTCTGATTGGCCTTTTCCATTTGTCAAACAGTTCAGCCCAGGAAACCAGGGACCAAACCTACCCAGCTGATTACCAAGACCTGGAAACCGACCCGCAACCAGGCGAAGGTATCCAGAAGTACGCTGTCGACGGACAGGATGGTCCCCAGAAAAACTTTGGGGTCCAGCCCGTCCACGACAATCAAATCTTCGCCACCTTTAAGGCCGATCGTTTCGAGCACCAGTGGCGTGAGAAGGACGAAGAGATCCTGCTGTGGGATGTCATCGGCTGGGTGGGAAACGACTCTAACAAGCTCTTTGTGGAAAGCGAAGGCGAGTACTCCCTGGACCATGATGAAATGGAGGAGGCCGGGGTTGAGCTGCTCTATGGCCGGACCATCGCCACATTTTGGGACTTCCAGGCCGGAGTTCGCCATGATTTCAAACCTAGCCCGTCGCGATCGTTCCTCGCCCTTGGCGTGCAGGGCCTGGCCCCGCTCTGGTTTGAAATCGACGCCACCGGATATGTCAGTGAGGACGGGGATGTCTCGGCCAAGCTGGAAGCAGAATATGAGCTTCTGTTGACCCAGCGCCTGGCCCTGGCACCACGGCTGGAAGCCGGTTTTTCTGTGCAGGACGTGCCGGAATACGAGACCTGGCAGGGGATCACCGACATCACCCTGGGTTGTCGACTCATGTATCACTTTCGCAGGGAGTTTGCGCCCTACGTTGGTGTGACCTGGAATCGAAAACTCGGCGAGACCGCGCACAATATCGACAAGGCGCACGGTGATGGAGACTCAGTAGCCTTCGTGGCCGGGCTCCGCTTTTGGTTTTAAGATTGCAGAATCCGGCTCTGATGCGGCTGCAAAAAGTCCTTTTGCAGCCGCCAGAGGTAGTCAAAGGTCAGTAAATTCAGATGATTATATAGGATGTTGATGAGATAGGATCTGTTGAATAGTGAAGATTAGTGACTTATCGGTTCATCTCTGTCACAGAAAACAAGAAAATGTGTTGCTCC
>CAZUMF010000300.1:0-5920 GCA_964621385.1 uncultured Desulfohalobiaceae bacterium | reverse complement strand
TATGCTAATTTTAATCAGATTAATTGCTCTGTAATCTGTTTTGATGCGTTTTCAGCTTTTGCGTTCAAAAGACCGACATTTTCTGATTTCACCAATATAGTGTTTCCGTCCGGTCGTTCCAAAATCCTTTGTTTCTGTTCCGGGTTCCGTCTGCCACACCGCCTCAGATTGATGGCTCTAAACAGATGAAAAAGGAGCATCATTATGGACCTTCGCCAGATCAAAACTTTTCTCACTGTGGCCACTCTTCTGAACTTCAACCGGTCTGCAATCCAATTGAATTATTCCCAGTCTGCGGTGTCCGCCCAGATTCAATCCCTGGAGGACTATTTCGGGGTCCCCTTGTTCAATCGCGTCAGCAAACAGGTCAACCTCACCGAAGCCGGCCAGGTTTTTTTTCGGTATGCTCAGAAGCTGATGTCCCTGCACGAGGAGGCAAAGGCCAAGGTCTGCAATCCGCAGTCGGCCGGGGGGCTGTTGTCCCTGAGGGTGCCCCAGAGTCTGAGCACCTATTATCTTCCTTTGGTGATTGATTCCTTCAGCCATCACTATCCCAATATCAGTATTGATGTGAGCACCTGTGCTCTTCATGCCCTCCAGGAGGAACTTCGGAGCTGCATTGTTGACATTGCTTTTCTGCTGTCTGATTCATTCAGCGAACCTTCTCTCAATGCAGAAGCCCTCGGGTTTGTAAATTTGTGCGTTGTTTCAGGCACTTCCCACCTCCTTGCCGGGCAGCATAGCTTTGATGTCAATGATTTGAAGAACGAAACCCTGCTGCTGCCCAAGCACGACTGTAGCTATGCCATGCAGGTCAAACGGTTGTTGAGTGAAGAGGGAATAGAGGTGGGCCGGATCATTGAATACAACAGCATTGAAGGCATCAAACAATGCCTGACCAGGGGCATCGGCGTTTCGGTCCTGCCGGAAATCGCTTTGACCCGTCCGGAAGACGAAGACCTTAAAAAGATAGATGTGTTCGGCGAGCCGGTTGAAACCGCCGTGATCATGATATGGCACAGGGACAAGTGGGTGTCTGAAAGCACCCAGTTCTTCATGGATGAGGCCCGGCAGATGTTTTCGGGGCAGGTGATTCAGCCCATTGAGACATTCCGGTGAGGGCGGAAGTATTCTCATTTCACAGCCTCCTTGAACATGGGTTGGCCGAGCAGATATCCGTATCGGGCCCCCCGGTCACTGGGGTAAATCACCTGAGCCTGGTACAGGGACATCAGTGTGTGCAAAACGGCTGCACCGGCAAGTATAATATCTCCTCGTTTGGATATCATCCCAGGAAGGGCTTCCCGTTCACTCACACTCAAGCGCCTGTATAGCTGCAACTGTTCATACACATCCCCGACCGTCAATACGGCCATGCCGGATGAAGGCGGCCCCATACGGTGTTTGACCCGGGCCATTGTTTTGACAGCGCCCCCGACTCCCGCCCATGTCATACCCGGGTCCGTCATGTCCGGTGCCTCAAGGATAACGCACCGGATCTTCTTCACAAGCGTTTCAAACTCAGAGATTGTCACCGGATCGGAGCGGAGAATTGCGTCGGTTAAATATACACACCCCAAATAAAGGCTGACGGCGCCCCGCTCGGTTTTTAGCTCGGTGCTGCCGCCCCCGATATCCACCACCGCCACATTAGTGCGGCCAAGTTCTTGGGCCACGGAAAGATAGGAAAGCTTGGCTTCCCTTTCGCCTGACATAATATCAATGTCACAGCCTGTATCTTTGTGAAGCCTTGAGACAAATGCCCCGGTGTTGGCGGCATGTCTGAGCGTCCCGGTGCCGATCACCCATATGTTGCCGGCTTTCAGCGCTCTGGCCCGCGCTGTAAACCGGGAAACGGCTGCAATTGTCCTGGCCATGGCTGTTTTCGACAGCATTCTCCCATGCCCCAGCCGTTCCCCTATGCGGGTCACAGTGTCTTCATCTGCTATGGCAACTATACGATTCCCTGATGCCTGCTCGGCCACGAGCAGACAGACCGAATTGCTTCCGATCTCAATGACTGCAGCCCGTTTCTTCATCTTTGGCACGTCTACATCGCTTCCAGTCCGGTGCGGATCAGACAGCGGGGACCCTTTCAAACTGCATGGTTTCCATATCAATGTACAGCATGTCTCTTCGCAAAAGGTAATCCTTGTTCAGTAGTACTTTGAGCACCTCCATGGCCTGAATCGTCCCGATCAGAGAGGGGGTCAGCGGCGGAACCCCGACTACCGAATCCGTCCCGTTGCTCTCCGCTGCTTCGCTATCGTTTTTGCCGTAAATCTTTTCAAGACCCGGGTCACCGGGGTACACGGTCATTACCTGGCCCATGAAACCGGCGATTGCCCCAAAGATATAGGGAATTCCTTTTGATTTGGCGGCTGCTTCCAGAATGAATCGGTCCTGGACGTTATCCAGTGCATCCACAACCAGGCTGGACCCCTCTAGGAAATGATCGGCGTTTTCGGCATCAGTCTTTTGCCCGAATGCCTGGATAGTGACAGAGGGGTTGATGGCCTTTACCATCTCTGCCGCGCACGACGCCTTGGGTTTCCCGAGCAGTGCGCCGGTGGATATGGCCTGTCTGTTCAGGTTGGTTTCATCAAACACATCGTGGTCCACGACAACAAGCGTTCCGATCCCCAGCCGTGCCAGCAAAAGGATCAGAGTTCCCCCCAGTCCACCGGCCCCGATAATAGTGACCTGGGAAGTCATCAGGGAAAGCTGGTCTTCTATGCAAAGCATTCCCAGGTTTCTCACGTAGCGTTTCGGCCAGATGCCGTTGCGCAGGGCTGCAACATAAACTCTACCAAGGGTGGTGTTGAACCGATTTACGATGTCAACGACATCGGCTTCATCTATGACCCGGGGGGAATGGCCCCGGGCGGCCTCTTCAAGCTGTCTGTCGATGATTCCATCGATGGTTTCACTAAGGGCACAGGTCATTGGTTTTCCTTCCATGTTTGGGGAGCCATACGGCAGCGGGGGTGCCGGATGGGCTGGTTTGCATCTGATCATCAGGATTGGGACATGGGGTTTTTTATGTACTGCAGGCGCACGGCGCCTTTGCAAAATAATAAAAACAATCAGTCGGGACACCTGCATCGCCAAGTCTCCGGACGTTTTCCACCGCTTTTTTCCGGAACAGTTCTGATTTGGTCAGGCTGAAAAGAAAGGCGTTTGTGGTTTCAATAATCCTGCGCAGTTCATCATGCTCTGCAACGGTTGTGAGATTGGACTCAATTTTCTTTTTGAAGTCCGCCCTTCCGTCTTCAGGCAGGGACAGATAGGCATAGGAAATGGGCAGGGTCACGGTGCCGTTTGCTAGATCCGGGCTGATTGGTTTGCTCCAGATGTCAAAAATATCGCTGGTCAGCTGCATGGATATGTATAAGTTTTTGCAAAACCGGGTGAAATTCTCAGCAACCTCGTCCGGCAGCCTGAGAAACGCGCTCACCAGCTGCCCGGTGAGTGCACCGGTGGTCCCGACTTTCAGGGAAGTGACCTTCTCGCTGATATGGAGCAGTTCAGGGTGGCCAAGATCCACGTCCATGTCCATAAACTGTCCGATGGCCTGTGAGTACAGGGTCTCAAGGATAATATGGCTCAACCGGGTATAGGCTTGCGGAGATGTCCCGTAGTAATGCTCCAGAATCCTGGCTGGTAGGCCAGCAAAAAGAGCAATGGATGTCAGCCCGATATTCTGCTTGCTTACCGCTTTCCATGACTCGCTTAGGTCGTTGTCGATCAGGTCGTCATAAAGGGCGATCCCTAGGTAGTAATACAGGCTGACCACCGATAGGGGAACAAGCTGTTCTGGAGTGTCAACGTATTCGGTATCCACCAGGGCGAAAGGCAGATCTATGGGTGGGAAACATGGATATACAAAGATTTCCCCTTCGGTCTCTTCGATGGCCCGGAGAAACAGGGCCTTGATTTTCTCAGGCGGGTCAACGGTATCCAGTATTTCCCTGCTTTTCTTGAAAACCGCGTTTCTAAATTCACAGATGTTTGTGGCAAGGGCCTGCTCCTCATCGCTGAACACCTTGTCGCTGTTCATCAGAATCTGCTGATACAAAGATTCAGTACTGTCTTGGGGAAAGCGTTTCAGCACATCTTCCAAGTATCTGTACTCTATATCACTGAAATAGATGTTCATGGATGATAGCTGGTCGATGCCGTCAAGAAACGTAAGCTCGCTGATATGATGGAAATCCTGTTCAACGTTCGCATGGCGGGTAATTCTCATTGATCAACCTCCTGCTATTGCCGGTAAAATTTTGATTTCATTCTCTTCGCCGATTTTTGTCTCAAGGCCCTCCATAAACCGGGTATTCTGTCTCCCCAGATAGATGTTAACATAGGAATGCAGTTCCCCTTCGGAGGTGTACAGCTTTGCCTGAAACCCCGGAAACTGTCGTTCAAGGTCTGCAATGGCTTCCCGCACGGTGACTCCTGAGACAGTGACTGAATTCTTTCCTTGGCTGATGCGTGTCAGCATTGATGGTATCTTGACATTGATGTCAGGCATGGCGTCCTCCTTTCCCAATGGTTAATTAAGATGTTAAAGCCAAAACTTATAAGGCAGGCTGTCCAGGCCCATAAAACCAGGCCAGCAGCTTTTGATCAAAAAGCCACGCCTCTTCCAGTTGGGGGCTGTGACCGCTGTTTTCAAACAGATGAAAGGATAGGTCGATAAACTTCTCTTTTCTCTGGGACCAGGAGAGATACGGCACAATATAGTCGTGGCGTCCCAAGGCCATAAATACCGGAGGAAATACCGGGGCCGGGTCCCGGCTGAAATCGTAATCCCTAAGTACACCGCTCCACAGATGGGTGCTGACATCAATATTGAACTCTACACCTTCCCAGAGCCACTCGCCGCGGTACGAGGGATCGTACCAATACTTGGGGCCGTTGAGAATATAGCCGGAGATCATGACCTCATTTGGAGACGGCGGATCTGATACGGAAAAACTAAATTTGTCCCAGTTTCGCTGCAGGATGTGCTTCCGGCCTCTGGATGCATCTTTTTCCCAGAATTCCTCCGCTTCAAATATGAGGGTTTCAAAATCCATCGGCACCGCCGATATGGAAACCACACGGGAGACATTTTCCGGAAACCTTCTGGCATACTCCAGGGCCATTGTGCCGTGAATCGAATGGCCCATCAGCATGGGGCGTTCAATGCCGAACGCCTTTCGGATGCCGTCAATATCTGAAAGATAGGTATCAAGGTTGATGCGTGACGGATTGTCGCAGCGCACAGCCGGGGAAAAATGACGCAGATCCACGTAGATCATCCTGAAATGCCTTTTGAGCTCGCTGGAAAACGTTCGTGGATAATACCGACAGGATCCCAGTACCAGGCAGGTCTCGCCCGAGCCTTCAATAAGAAAAGAAAAGGTATTGTTGTTTACTGTAACGGTTCCCTTCCGGTTTTCCAGCCCGAAGCCCTTTCCGTTGCAACCGTTGGATGAAATTTGATGTTTCATGGGAAGTCCTCAACAATAGGTTTAATAAATCGGAGACAATGCTCAATTAAGCCTTTGCCTGATTAGCATATTGATTCAATGATCGTTCTGATCTTGCCCAGCAGGACCCCCCGTTTGGCAAGAACAGAGTTTTTTCTTTCATTGGACAGGTCTTCGGGGAACTTCTGGGCTAAGTTGTCCGAGATGATGTGCATATATCCGTATCTGATGCCGGCGTTTTTGGCCGCCGTTCCCATGTGTCCGATTTCAGGATCTATGAAATCGTAGGCTCCGTTATGCCTTTCAAGCCACTCCTTTGTTTCCATGATCGTGGAGGGCAGGGTCACGTGGACCCCTTTTTTTAGTACATCATCCTGTGGAATCTCATCGAACAACCAGCAATTCACGGTGAACGTTAAGACCCCCCAATATCAAGAGGGATGACC
>CAZUMF010000299.1:0-5961 GCA_964621385.1 uncultured Desulfohalobiaceae bacterium | reverse complement strand
CCTGGAAATCACCGGGCACTTGGCCTTCAAGAGAAAAAAGACGGGCTCGTTCCGGCCTGAGAGGCCTTCGTAGTTGCCCTGCCCTTTGCTGATAATGAACCCGGCCTGCTGAAAACGATCCCTGAAATCGTCGGAACACTGCTCAAGCAGGGTGCCCGGGGCTGTTGATCCCGAGGAGACGATGGTCGCAACCCTGTCCAGCCCTGACTGAACAGCGTCTTCATAAGTGGCGTCATTGATAATGGGAGCGCCACGAACCACATAGGTCACCTTTTTCCCAATGGTCTCGATCAAGACCCTGTCAAACACAGTCTCTCCGGCATTATCCCCCAGATAGAGGACATCTTCGGCTCGGTCCAGCGCCGCTCGAAACTCCAGGTCATCACAGACCGCAAAGCCTTTTTCCAGAACGTCGGCGACATCCGCTTCCAGGTCAAAGGCCCGGTTCACCCCGAAATCGATGACATTGCCGGCGATGGCCACCCGAATCGCGGTGAGAAGTGGATCCCGGGAGTCCGCGACCCGCTGCTTCAACTCCGGATAGAGCGTGAGGCCCCTGGCAATGCTCTCCTGTTTCAGTTCACGATAGGGATCAGAGTTGTTTGTGATCCGGGAGACCTTTTGATAGATCCAGGCCCCGGTCTGGGGCGGAGGACTCTCCATGGGGATGGTGCCGAGCATCCTGCCGACTTCGTCCAGGACCTGTTTGATCGTGACCGGATCGTCTGTGGCTTGCCGGGCCGCACGCAAGGCCTGCTGCAGAAAACAGGGGAAACAGTCGAGATAGGTTTGCATGAGGCTTCTCAATCCGAGACTTCCAAGCAGGGGATGCCTTTCCTTTCAAGCGACCCGCACCAGTATAGTCTGGCTTCCCTGGCCCGCTGCACATACAACTCCTTGCGCCGGCTTTTTTTGGCCCGAATCTCAAGCCCGGGGAGCAGGCCGAAATTGACGTTCATGGGCTGAAAATCCGCGCTGTCGGACTGCAGATGACGCAAAAGACCGCCTAAAGCGGTTTCCGGCGGGGGCAAGCCCGGCCCGGTTCCTCTGTGTTGGCCGGCCAGATGCAGGCCCAGCCACAGGCCGCAGGCTGCGGACTCCACATAGCCTTCCACACCGGTGATCTGCCCGGCCAGATACAGACCGGCAGCCTGGCGCAGGGCCAGCTCAGGCGTCAGCACGCGGGGGGCGTTGACAAACGTGTTGCGGTGCATGCTGCCCAGGCGAACAAACCGGGCCTCTTCCAGGCCGGGAATGAGCCGAAAGGCCCGCAGCTGTTCCCCATGCTTGAGTCTGGTTTGAAAGCCGACCAGATTGAACAAGGTCTTTTCCCGGTTTTCCGGTCGGAGTTGGACCACGGCAAACGGGCGCTGGCCGGTCCTCGGGTCTGTCAAGCCCACCGGCTTGAGCGGACCAAAAGCCAGGGTCTGTTCCCCCCGCTCAGCCAGGACCTCAACCGGCAGGCAGGCTTCAAAATGCTTGTGGGATTCAAACTCCCTGATCCTTACCGCATCTCCATCCAGCAGGGCCCGGCGCAGCGCATGATACTGGGACTCATCCAAGGGGCAGTTCAAATAATCGTTGCTTTCGGGATCATAGCGGGAGGCCCAGAACAATTGGTCCATATCCAGAGAATCAGCGCTCACAATGGGGGCGATGGCGTCGTAGAAAAAAAGCTCTGCTTCCCCGATCGTCTGCACAAGGCTCCGGGTCAAAGCGGCGCCGGCCAATGGTCCGGCGGCAATGACCACTTTGTCGAAACCGGTAAGCACCGGATCATCGAGACCGGAAATTTCACGTCTGAGCAGCGTCAGCGTCGACAGACCCTCCAGTTTCGAAGTCACCGAGGCGGCGAACAGGTCCCGGTCCACGGCCAGGGCCTTGCCTGCCGGCACCCGGGTTTCATCAGCCGCCTGCATGACCAGGCTGCCCAGGGTCTGCATTTCTTCCTTCAGCAGGCCGACCGCACTGAGCGGATCCGCGGAACGAAATGAATTGGAACAGACCAGCTCAGCCAGATGGGCATTGCTGTGGGCCGGAGAAAAAACCCTGGGCTTCATCTCAAAGATCGTCACCGGCAATCCCCGGCCGGCCAATTGCCAGGCCGCCTCGCTTCCGGCCAGGCCGCCCCCGATAATCGCTGTTTTCCCCTGTTTCACGCTTAGTGTCTGTTTCCCGTTTATGTACCAGAACTCTTCACCAAGAGCTCAAATTTGCGTCCTTGTATGGCCAAATATCTGCTTATTGTAAATTCGAAGCACGAAACCCGGGTGCTCATCCGCGTATACGTTGCGTATCTTTGGACTACAAACCAAGCACACGAAAAGAAGAATTGTGTCCATGGACAACCATCTGCTTTCTTTCATTTTCAAAGTATCAGTGGAAGACTACCGCCGCAGAGATTGACCGACATCATTCAAGCGTTCCCGGACCGTGATCAAGTAGCGGGCCATCTTGCCGCGATGATCCGCGAACAGGGAGTCATGGCTGCCCCGCAGAACGACAAGGGGATCAAAGGTGCAGATTTTGTCCATGGACCGGAAAGCCAGTTCGATATTCTCTTGTCCGCCGCGTTCCACGATCTCAGGATAGAGATGCACCAGGGTCCGGAGAAAATCTCTGAGCACCAGGACCACCCCCTGGGTGTAATAGCAATAATCATCCAGCTTGCTGAATTTGAGCTGTTCGTTTTCTTCCACCAGCATGCCCAGAGGTTGGTCCAGAAACTCGCGCCCGACAATGAAAGCAAACAGGCTGTAGAGGTCGTCACTGCGGATGTTGAAAACCGCCTCCCCCTGCTCTAACTCCTGGAAATAGGCTTCCAGGGCCTTGATGCCCTTGTCGTACTGCTTCTCGCTCGAGGGCAGCCACCAGCTGTCTGCGGTAAAGGCAAAGTACTTTTCCCTGGCCTCTTTGAGGTGGTTGTTCTCTGTACCGGCGCTGCCGTATTTGGCAAACACCGTTGCGTAGAAATTGACAAGCATTCTGGTCGCAAAAATCACGCCTCGCTGCCGATGGTCCCGATTGTCCATCCAGCTGGTGGGCATAAAAAACAAATCATTCACCGTCCATCCGAAAGGACTGTCCAGTTCCTGCTGCAGGCGGTCAAGCATGGCTTTGCCCAGAACCCGGCTTTTTGCCTCCGGAGCAGCCTCGGGTGACACGGTATCCAGCATCTGGCGTATGCTTGGGCTCAGATCTGGAAACCGGGTTTGATCCACCATTGAGTAGAGCCTGTTTCCGCCCCAGAGCAATAACAGGGTCAAGGGCCAAATCAAAATGATCACCAGCAAGGCCACGACCAGCTGTTTTCCCAAACGGGTCAAGCCTTTTTTTGTGACTTTGGACGGTTGTTCCTTCGTGGTCTCTTTTTCCTGTTTTCGCGCGAACATAGTAAACAATTGAAGAGTGAAGATTGAAAATTGAAAATTGCTGACGGAATACAAGCAAATTGTTTGCCTAGACCGAAGCGCGCGGTGCAGCCAGTCAAGATATAGCTTATTCTGCGTGGCCTTGTAAAGCTGGGCCGGAAACTCACTGCAAAAAAATCCTTGACAAGCAACGACATCAGGTGTATATGAAAAGATTGTCTGTTTTTTGGGCCTATAGCTCAGTTGGCAGAGCCACCGGCTCATAACCGGAAGGTCCCAGGTTCAAATCCTGGTAGGCCCACCAATGTTTCACCGTGTCTCAGGTATTGGTATGCTCCTTTGGCCATCAGCCTCTCATCTTCAAAAGTGCTTCCTTGAACACCCTCAGGAAGCGCTTTTTTTTTGCCGCCTTGCCCGGGCCGTCCCCAAAGGCCGCAGGAGCCGCCTGCACGCTTCCCGCATCCTGTTACAAACAAAACGGCTGTCCAGCCGTCAAAGAGGTTCTTGTGCACATCGATCGGCTCATATCCCTCGTGGAAAAGACAGCGGATCCCGGATTGTCCGCTGAGTGGGACCAAAGCGGCATTCAAATCGCCGGAACCAAAAAAACCATTCATACACTCGCTGTTACGCTTGATCCATCCCCGGCTGCCGTCCAGGAAGCCATCGAGCACAAGGCCGACTTCATCCTCACCCATCACCCCCTGCTTCTCGTCCCCCGTCTTCCCAAATCCAACGACCAGTACACAGCGGTGCTCCGCCAGGTCCTGAGCAGCGGCAACTGGCTCTATGCAGCCCACACCAGCCTGGACACCCGGACCAGCGGCCCTGTCGCCTGGCTGGCAAAGGCCTTGAACCTGAACGACATGAGGCCCATCGAACCCATTGCTCCACCGAAGCAGATCAAATTCAGGCTGACCGGCATCAAGCCGGAGGGCGCGCTCCAGCAAGCCCTTGACACGGCCCCGCAGCAGCCTGTGGTTTCATGCACAGACGAACACCTGGACATTGTCGTCCAGAAAGAGCAGGAGCTCCCGATTGCGCGCATTCTCCAGCAGTTTGCACCGGGCGTGCAGGCCGAACTGACGGAAACGACGGCGTTGAGCAGCCCCTGCGGGTATGGTCTCATGGGCGGTCTGAACCCGGCCCTGCCCTGGAGCCGGCTGCAGAAAGAGCTGCATTCGGTGCTCGGAAAAAGGCCGTACAGCAGCACCGGGGCACCCCCTGAGCATATTGCACAGCTCGCCTACTGCCCCGGATCCGGCATGTCACTGGCCCCAAAGGCCTTTGCCCTGGGCGCGGACATTTTCATATCCGGAGATCTCAAATTTCATCAAGCTCAGGAGATTGAATCCCTCGGCCTGACTCTGGATGTCGGGCATTTTGCTCTTGAGGAGGCCATGATGGCCGTGTGGGCCGATGAACTGACCACAGCTCTTGCCGGGGAGGTCCGTGTTCTTTTCATTCCCGGCAGGGATCCTTTTCAAATCAACAGTCTGACGAACGCTGAATCGTAAAGGAGGAATCGTTTTGAATCTTTACATTAAACAAATCGAACAGTTGATCATCCTGCAAAGCGTGGATGATGAAATTCTGCAGCTGCAGGACGTGATTGAGCAAGCCCCGAAAAAAATCGCCGGCCTGGAAGAAAAAATGGAAGTCCAGGGCAACCAGAAGGCTGAACTCCTGGAACGTATCGAACTGCTCAATCAGCAAAAGAAAAAATTGTACAAGGAAATCGAAGAAGACAACGCCAAGATCAAAAAAAGTAAAAACAAGCTCATGATGGTCGAAAACAGCCGGGAATACCATGCCATGATGCGCGAGATGGACAACCTGGAAAAAACAAACCGCCTGCGGGAGGACGAAAAAGTCGCCCTGGAGGAAGACTTGGAAAGCAAGAACAATCTCCTGCAGGTCGTGGACAACGAGGTCCAGCAAATGGAACAGGAGTACAGCGACCTGAAGAAGGAAATGGAGATCAAGACCCAGGAAGCCAGGGATCGACTTGAACAACTGGGCGGGGAAAGAAAAAATGCCTGCCGGGCCATTCCAGCCCCGATCCTGAGCCGGTACGAATTCATCCGGCACCGCTTGAGCAACCCCATCATCGCTCCTGTCGAGGACAGTGTGTGCACCGGGTGTCATATCAGCATCCCCCCGCAGACCTTTATCGAACTCCAGAAAGGCGCCCAGATCATGAGTTGTCCCAACTGCCAGCGGCTGATCTTCTGGAAGGAGCATTTCGAAGCCGAAGAAAATGCCGCCTGATATCCTTAATTGGCGTTTCCGTCCTGTTGATCCGGAAACGCCAAAAGGATATTTCCAGTATTTCTCAGGTCATAGAAGAAATGGAGTCGAGCGGAAACGGACGGCTTGCCCGAGGTTCAAAAAATGTTTATGAGTGGGGTGAGTCGGAAAGGCTGTCGCTGCCCTGCACCCACTTTACTGCCGAACATCCTGATCAGGACTGAAGAAACATGCATCTATGGAAATTGGAAAACGGCAGAACGCTTCGAACGTAAAGTGGGTGCAGGGGAGAGGAAAGTCCGGACTCCGCAGGGCAGGACGCTGGGTAACGCCCAGAGGG
>CAZUMF010000298.1:0-5978 GCA_964621385.1 uncultured Desulfohalobiaceae bacterium | reverse complement strand
TGGTACTCCGCTGCATTGCCGTCCCTATTTTCGATAAGACCGGACATCCGAGATACTCCATCAGCATCTCCGGCCCCAGTCCCAGAATGCCGGTCAAACGCATGCACGAGATGGAAAAAGATATGCTCAGAATCGGCAGGGAGCTGTCCGCCAGTTTGAAAAATTTCGGACAGGGATGATGAGACTGTCGCGTTGAATGCTGCGTTCTGCGCGACACGAACCAATTTCGGGAGTATATTTCAAATTTCTTTTAAACAGATCGATGTCAGCTTTGCCGGAGGCAAAGCTGACATCGATACCCTCACAAAGGAGCATTGGCATGAGCAAGAAAAAATTGTCCAGAATCGATCTGCAGAACATGAAGCATGAAGGCCGGGGGGCGGCCTGGATCACGGCCTATGACTTCCCCACGGCCCAATTTGCTGAAAAGGCCGGGGCGGATATGATCCTGGTGGGAGACTCCCTGGGGATGTGCGTCTACGGCTATTCGGGCACGGTTCCGGTGACCATGGAGCAATGCATCGTCCATTGCGAAGCCGTGCGCCGGGCCGCACCGAACACCTTTATCGTCGGCGACATGCCCTTTCTTTCCTACCAGGTGAAGATCAGCGAAGCGGTGTACAACGCCGGACGCTTCCATAAAGAGGCCGGGGTGGACGCCATCAAACTCGAAGGCGGCAAACGGGTCTGCAAACAGATCGAGGCCATCGCCGACGGCGGCATGCTGGTCATGGGCCATATCGGACTCACCCCCCAGAGTTCCGGCCAGCTCGGCGGCTTCAAGGCCCAGGGCCGCACTGCAGTGGCAGCCAAAGACCTCTTGAAAGACGCCAAAGCCATTGAGAAGGCCGGGGCCTTTTCCCTGCTGGTGGAAGCGGTGCCCCCGGAAGTCTGCAAAATCATCAGGGACACCTTGACCATTCCGGTCTACAGCATCGGGGCCGGCGTGGAGGCCGACGGCCAGCTCATGATCTGCAGCGACGTCCTGGGACAATTTCAGGCCTTCACCCCGAAATTTGTCAAAAAGTACGAGAACATCGCTGACAAATGCATCAGCGCCTTTGAAAACTACTTCCAGGATGTCCGGGAGAAATCCTTTCCGGCTGATGAACATACCTACAAAATGGTCGAAGGGGA
Source organism: uncultured Desulfohalobiaceae bacterium (assembly GCA_964621385.1). GTDB lineage: Bacteria > Desulfobacterota > Desulfovibrionia > Desulfovibrionales > Desulfothermaceae > JAABTT01. Next base: position 4,841 of record CAZUMF010000298.1, on the reverse strand, counting down.
ACTGGACAAGCTCAATCAGCTGCTCAGCAAGAAAGACTGATACTGATTCACGGTGCCTGTGAGAAAAAGCGAGTGGTGAAGCCTGGAATACGATCTTTGTTGGTACATCTGTGATGTGAATCAGTATATATTTTACAAAGGGTAATCATTGTTACAGCATTCAAGACTGCAAAATCAAAATTATTGTTAGCAACCTATTCATAAATATATTTTTTTCGACGAAGGAGAAAAAAATGTCAGACACACTCAAGAAAATTCGTGATTTCATGGAAAATATGGGGATACCCGGGCGGGACGGCTATGACCTGCCCACATCAGCAAAATCGTTTCCGGACGGGGCCAAATGGCGCATTGAAATCGCCGGAGTGGAACGGGCCTCCACTCTGGAAGCCATGATCGCCGAGTCCAAAAAACGGGATGTGGTGGTGCATCGGGCCATCGGCACGGTGGGCGGCTCCACGTTCTGCGATTTTCAGGAACTCAAAGACATGGCCCAGATGGCCAAGGACGAACAGATCGAACTGATCATGACCATCGGTCACCGCAAGGCCTGGGATCCCGGGTCCAAGGAAAATTCAACCTGGGAAGGGGCCATGCAGGGTATGCGGCTGCGCGGTTCGGACAATATATCCTATCACATTGCCGATATGATGCGCAATGTTGAAGCCGGTTTCCGGGGGTTTCTGGTCTATGACGAGGGGGTGCTGTCCATTATCAGCAAGATGCGCTCCGAAGGCCTCCTGCCCAAGGAAACCGTGTTCAAGTTTTCAGTCTTTGGGGGCTACTGCAACGCAGCCGGGGCCAAGGTCGTGGAGTCCATGGGCGTCAATTCCCTGAATCCGCTGTCGGACGTCTCCCTGCCGATTCTGGCCGGCATCAGAAAGGCCGTGGACATCCCCCTGGACGTTTACACCATTGTGGTGGATTCCTTCGGGGGCATGTACAGGGCCTATGAGACCCCGGAAATCGCTCGCGTAGCCTCTCCGGTCTATTTCAAGTTTGAGCCCGGTTCCTCGGAAGCCGACATCTACAAGCCCTGGATGTTCGAGAACTACCATCAGGATTTCATCCGGGAGAAGGTCAAAATCGCTTCGGTGGTGCAGGAGATCATGGCCAAACACGCCCCTGAGTTGAAAACCTCGGCCAAAGGGCCGGCCGATCTCGTCCTGCCGGTGGCGTAGGTCAGAGGCCAGGGGTCAGGGGTCAGTCCTGCCAGAGACATAACTCGTATGAAACTTCAGACGAATGGAGTCATAGCTCCAAGCAGTGATCAACGCTCGTCATTGCGAGCGAAGCGAAGCAATCTTTCAGAAAAGCCTCTTGTCAGGGATTGCTTCGGCGAAGACGCCTCGCAATGACGGGTAAACGCGACAGCCTTTTGGAAAAGCAAAGTTTCTTCATTGATCAAACCGAACCGTAATCCATTAACCGCAGCATCCAACATGCTCACACACATATGACGAGGGTGTTCCTATGTCTTTGATTGAAAAAGCCTTTGCCTCCCGGACCCATGAAGTGGAGTGGTCCGGGATTCGCATCATGTTTGCCCTGGCCGATGAAATTGATGATGTCGTCAACCTGGGCATCGGCCAGCCGGATTTCGACACCCCGGCCTTCATCCGGGAAGCCGCCAAAGAGGCGATGGATGATGGCTACACCAGATACCCTCCGGCCAAGGGCTTTGCCGACCTGCGCCGGGCCATCGCCGGCAAGCTGAAGACGGAAAACGGCATCGATGCGGACCCGGATACGGAAATATTCGTCAGCGTCGGAGCCATGCAGGGGATTTTCAACACCTGCCTGCACATGCTGGAGAGCGGCGACGAAGTCATCGTCATCGATCCGGGGTACGACTATTACTCCCAGATCCGGCTTTTCGGCGGCCTTCCGGTTCGGGTCCCGGTCTATGAGGAAAACCGCTTCAAGGTCGACCCGGACGATATCCGAAAAGCGGTGACCCCGAAGACCAAACTGATGATCATCAACACGCCCTCCAACCCCACCGGGGCCATGTTCGACGCGGAAAGCCTCGAAGGCATCGCCCGCATAGCCCAAAAAGAAAACATCTACGTGCTCTCGGACGAACCTTATGAACATATCGTCTTCGACGGCAGGGAGCACGTCAGCATCGGAGCCATGGAGGGCATGAAGGACCTGACCATCTCGGCCTATACCCTGTCCAAATCCTACGCCATGACCGGCTGGCGCGTGGGCTATGTCGCGGCCCCCAAGCCTTTGATCGATGAGATGGAAAAGCTCATGGAACACATGGTCTCCGGGGTGACCGCCGTTTCCCAGCGGGCGGCCCTGGCTGCGATCCGCTCCGATCAGCAGTGCGTCAGGGACATGGTCGCGGCCTATGAAAAACGCAGGCGCATTGTCCATGAGGGGCTGAATGCCATTGACGGCATATCCTGCATTCTGCCGGAATCCACCTTTTATGCCTTTCCCAACATTACGAAGACCGGCCTCAGTTCCTGGGACCTGGCCAAAAAACTGGTTCGGGAGCAGCAGGTGGCCGTGGTGCCGGGCAGCATTTTCGGCCCCAACGGCGAGGGTTTCCTCCGAGTCTCCTTTGCCGCGGATGAAAACCAGCTGCACAAAGGGATCGAACGGATCAGAAAAGGGGTGGAGAGTGTCAGAGTTTAACACCTTGATAGAGCATTATCTTTCATTGTCTCGTATGAAACTTCAAACGAATGGAGTCACAGTTCCAAGCATTGTTCAACGCTCGTCATTGCGAGCGAAGCGAAGCAATCTTTCAGAAAAGCCTCTTATAAGGGATTGCTTCGGCGAAGACGCCTCGCAATGACGGGTGAGGTCGACAGTCTGTTGGAAAATCAAAGTTTCCTCAATGATCAAACCGGCAGTCGAGGAACTTAGCATCCACGCAACAGCACATATGTTAATTTGAATAATTTTTGATAGTTATGTGTCAGCCCTGCCAGAGGCAGGGCTGAAACCAGAATCCAGGAACCAGCAACCAGCAACCAGAATCCAGAATCCAGAATCCAGGAACCAGCAACCAGCAACCAGCAACAAGGAACCGGAAAATGACTGTATTCACCAAAGAGGAATATCTGCAGCGGCTGGAAAAAACCAAATCCAGGATGGAAAACCAGGGGCTGGATGTCATTGTCCTGGCCGATCCGGCCAACATGAATTATCTGACCGGGTATGACGGCTGGTCTTTCTACACCCCGCAGGTGGTCCTGGTGGCCCTGCATGAAGACGAGCCCCAGCTCATCGTCCGGGGCATGGACGTCAACGGGGCCAGGCATACCGTCTGGCTGTCCGAGGCAAGCTACCAGGGCTATCCGGACGGCCTGGTTCAAGTGGCGGATAAGCACCCCATGCATTTTGTCGGCGAATTCATCAAGAACAAAGGCTGGGCCGGGCAACGCATCGGGCTGGAAAAGGACGCCTATTATTTCAACGCACGCTGTCTGGAAGAGCTGCAGAAGACCCTGCCCGGGACTGCGTTCCAGGACTGCAGCCTGCTGGTGAACTGGGTGCGCAGCATCAAGTCTCAGGCCGAGATCCTGTTTATGCAGGAGGCCGGCAAGATCGCGGAGCAGGTGATGCAGACCGCCCTGGATTCAATCACTCCCGGCAAACGGGAATGCGAGGCCGTGGCCGAGGTCTTCCGGGCCCAGATACAGGGGCTTCCCGAGTTCGGGGGCGATTACCCGGCCATTGTGCCCATGATGCCCACGGGCACAAAGACCTCGGCCCCGCATTTGACCTGGACCGAAGAGCCGTACCAACAGGAACAGCCCATCAACCTCGAGCTCTCCGGCTGCCGCCACCGCTATCACGCGCCCCTGGCCCGGACGGCCTGGATCGGGAAAACCCCCCCGCAAAAACTGCAGGATCTGGCCCGAAATACGGTGGAGGGCCTGAATCTGACCCTGGAGGCCATCAAACCGGGCCTGGCCTGCGAAGAGGTGGAGCTGGTCTGGAGACGGCACATCGCCAAACTCGGACTGGAAAAAGAATCCAGGATCGCCTATGCTTTGGGCTTGAATTATCCTCCGGACTGGGGGGAGCACACCATGAGCTTCCGACCCGGGGATACGACCATTCTTCGGCCCAACATGACCTTTCACATGATCCTGGGGATGTGGATGGACGATTTCGGCTTTGAATGCAGCGAGTCCCTGCGCATCACGGAAGAGGGCTGCGAGACCTTCTCCGACTTTCCGAGAAAGCTGTTTGTGGTGGAGTAAAAACAGGCATCTCCATACCCTTGGTAATAAGGAGGTTCTTGCCTCAAAAATAGAAATCGTTACCGAGACAACGATGCCTGTTTTCCAGGTGTCAGGTTTCAGGTGTCGGGTGTCAGGGCCGGCCCTCGTATGAAACATTAGATTTTTCCCATAGGAGTCGGGATCGCTATCGAAAATTTATTTGATGAAGATGAAAACTTCGATCCTGATAGAGATACCGATACCGACCTGGATTTTCTTTTGAAGTTTCTTCACTGATCAAACTGGCAATCATATGTTAAATAAAGTCAAATAAATATATGTCAGCCCTGCCAGCGGCCGGGCCTGACACCTGAAACCCGACACCTGAAACCTTAAACATGAGTGACAGGCAAAATATATATAACCTTTTGGAATTATGTTAAATTTATGAAATTCCAGGCGATCCCCGGCCAGACCTCCTACGGCGAGGATATCGGCATTCTGCTCCTGGATTCCAGGGCCCCCTTTATCCAGGGCGACGTGGGCAATGCCAAGAGCTATGCCTATCCGGTCCGCTACAAACGGGTGGAAGGCTTGACCGTGGAGCGGATCTTCGCCCACGACCCCACCTTTCTGGGGGCCATGATTGAA
>CAZUMF010000297.1:0-6000 GCA_964621385.1 uncultured Desulfohalobiaceae bacterium | reverse complement strand
ATCTTTGTTTTTGTCATTTGAGAATTTGAATTTCGTGCTTGTTTCGAATTTCGAGTTTCGTGCTTCGAATTTGCCATAAGCAGATATTCGTCCAAAGAAACAATCACATTGTAGCGTTTGGTGAAGAGCTCTGAAGTTGGTCAACAATTTTGAAAAAATTGAGATGCATTTTTTGGGTCTTCCCAAAAAATGCATGGGGGAAGCATGATCGATTTGACGGTGAATCAGGATGTGTTGGAGGCCAATGTCCGCTATTGCCGGGAGCGGGGCATCACTCTGCCCACCTATGGCATGATGTGTGATCCGGAGACGGTTCCGGAGAAGATCAGGGAGCGCTTGTCAAAAGTCGGGCTCTGGGATCTGGACCCCGCCAATCTCTATCGTATCACCTGGAAAAACGAACCCCTGGAAACAGGCGGACGTTTCGACGGGGTCAATCATCTCGTCCTGCCGCCGGCCTTGACCGGCTGTCAGGCCCGGATCATCTGTCTGATCGGCAAATGGTTTCCCACCGGAGCGCATAAAGTTGGGGCCACCTTCGGCTGTCTGGCGCCGGCCCTGGTCACCGGTCAATTCGATCCCCGGAGCATGAAAGCGGTCTGGCCTTCAACCGGCAATTACTGCAGGGGGGGGGCGTATATTTCAGCTTTGCTCGCCTGCCGGGCCATCGCCATTCTGCCGGAGGAGATGTCCAGGGAGCGCTTTGAATGGCTGCAGCAGGTGGCGGGGGAGGTCATCGCCACTCCCGGTTGTGAATCCAATGTCAAAGAGATCTTCGACAAATGCTGGGAGTTGCGGGAGACCGGAGAAAATCTGCGGATCTTTAATCAATTCGATGAAATGGGTAACCCCTTGTGGCATTATGCCGTGACCGGCAGCGCAGTGGACGAGGTCCTGCAGCAGGCCCTCGGCACACACGATCGCTTTGCCGGGTATATAGCCTCCTCCGGTTCCGGAGGGACCCTCGGGGCCGGGTATTTTCTCAAGCAGCGCTATCCCCGGTCCAGACTGGCCGCAGCCGAGGCCCTGCAGTGTCCGACCCTGATGTACAACGGCTTTGGTGGACACCGTATCGAAGGCATCGGGGACAAGCATGTGCCCTGGGTGCATGACTGCAGGGAGACGGATGTCCTGATCGGGATCGATGATGAGCATCCCATGCGCTTGCTGCGCCTGTTCAACGAAGCCACGGGCCGGCGGGCGTTGATGGATGAAGGCGTTGACCCGGAATTGGCCGGGCAGCTGGATCTGCTGGGCATATCCGGTATTGCCAATGTCCTGGCCGGCATCAAGTTTGCGAAGTACTTCGAGCTGGATGCCAACGATGTCCTGGTCACCGTGGCCACCGACTCCATGGAACTCTACACGTCCAGGGTGGCCGAACTCAAAGCGGCCCGGGGCGAGTACACCCAAAAAGATGCCTGGCGGGACATCCAACTCCTGCAGGACGCCGATGCCGCGAACATACAGGATCTCGGCTATTATGACCGGAAACGGGTCCACAACCTGAAGTATTTCACCTGGATCGAACAGCAGGGCAAGGACCTGGAGGAGTTGAACAGGCAGTGGTCTGCGCATGACACGTACTGGCAGGATCTGTTTGCGCAGACAGAACAAATTGATGCCCTGATCACGGATTTCAACGAACGGGTCGGGCTGTGAACCGAAACAGTCCCGGCTGCTGCAGGAGGTGTGCGTATGAATCTGGCAAGCTCCAACGCCAATGAAGCCTTGCAGACCAAAAACCGGTCCAGGGATGTGGTGCCCCAATCCGGCATCTGCAGCCGTTGCCTGGATGGCTGCAAAGGCAACTGCGATCTGTTCAAAGCCACTTTTCGGGGCCGGGAGCTCTTGTACCCCGAACCGTTCGGCAATGTCACCGCCGGGGCGGACAAGGATTATCCGGTTGACTATTCGCATCTGAATATCATGGGCTACGCCTTCGGGGCCAAGGGCATGGAGCCGGATCCGGATCTGGCTGTTTTTCCGGAGGTGAACACGGAAACCGCCTTTGGCCAAACCAACAGGATCTGGATGAAAGTCCCCATTTTTACCGGAGCCCTCGGCAGCACGGATATCGCCCGGAAAAACTGGGAGCACTTTGCCGTGGGCGCGGCCATCAGCGGCATCAGCCTGGTCTGCGGTGAAAATGTCTGCGGCATTGACCCGGAGCTGGAATTCAACCGGCAGGGACTGGTGAGCAAATCGCCGGAAATGGAGCGGCGGGTGGACTTGTACCGCAGGTATCACCAGGGCTATGGCGATATTCTGGTGCAGATGAATGTCGAGGACACCCGCAACGGTGTGGCCGAATACGTGCTGGAGCAGCTGGGGGTGGAAACCATTGAATTGAAATGGGGCCAGGGCGCCAAATGCATCGGGGGGGAGATCAAGGTCAATTCCCTGAGCCGGGCCATGGATTTGAAAAACAGGGGCTATATCGTCACCCCGGATCCGGACGATCCCGCCAACCAGGCCGCGTTCAAAGCCGGACCGCTCAAACAGTTCGAGCGGCATTCGCGGCTCGGATCCATCGATCAAAACGAATTCATGCAGGAAGTCGAGCGGCTGCGCAAACTGGGGGCCAGGCGCATCACCCTGAAAACCGGGGCCTATCCCATGCGGGAGTTGGCCATGGCCATCCGCTGGTCCAGCGATGCCGGGATTGATCTCTTGACCATCGACGGGGCCCCGGGCGGGACCGGCATGAGCCCCTGGCGGATGATGAGCGAATGGGGCATCCCGGCCCTCTACCTCCATACCATGGCCTTTGAACTCTGCGCCAGGCTGGAGCAGAAAGGGCGTCCGGTCCCGGATATCGCCTTTGCCGGCGGGTTTTCCTCGGAGGATCATGTCTTCAAGGCCCTGGCCCTGGGGGCGCCGTATTGCAAGGCGGTCTGCATGGGGCGGGCTCTGATGATTCCGGGCATGGTCGGAAAAAACACTGAAAAATGGCTCAAGGACCAGGATGGCGGGCTTCCGCCCACGGTCTCCAAATACGGCTTTTCCAAAGAGGAGATCTTCATGAATTATGAAGTCCTCAAGGAGCAGTTCGGATCTGAGGCGGAGGCCTTTCCCCTCGGGGCCCTGGGTCTGTACAATGTCGTGGACAAGATCAAGGTCGGCCTGCAGCAGTTGATGGCGGGCTCGCGCAATTGGGAAGTCCAGTACATCAGCCGGAAGGACCTCTTTGCCTTGACCGAGGAATGCGCCCGGGTCACCGGACTTCCCTATGTCATGGAGGCCTACCGCGAGGAGGCCCTGGCGATCATCGACGCGTAGTTTGAAATTTCGGAGTTGTTTTGATTCTTCTTTTTCTTTATTCAAAATTCGATGTTCGATGTTCGACGTTCGATGTTGGACGTTCACATTCTGTCTGAAAGAATAACCATCCAACATTGGTATGAATAAACAAGTTGAAGTCCTTGCCATAGAAATTAGAAATTGGAAATTTGATGAGGCGTAATAGAACGCTCTGCTTTTCTGCATTCGTTACTTGCCAATTTCCCGCTGGCCGCGGCGAAGCTTCTGAGCGAAGCCGGGCAATTTCAAATTTCCAATTTCCAAATACGCCACCAAGGGAGGTCGACCATGCTGCCCATTACACGCTGGCTCCAGAGCCGGGATCCCGGTGAGAAAGCCTACCAGGACTGTGTGGAGCGATTTGTCCACTCCATCCAGCCCATCCTGGAACAGCAGCCTGGACTGGAGCGCTACGCCCTGCTGCAGCGTCTGGTGGAGCCGGAACGGAGCATTATCTTTCGGATTCCCTGGATGGACGATCAGGGCCAGGTCCGGGTCAACCGGGGCTACCGGGTGGAGATGAACAGTGCGGTGGGTCCGTTCAAAGGCGGCCTGCGGTTTCATCCGGATGCCGGCCTTAGCACCTTCAAGTGTCTGGCCTTTGAACAGGTCCTGACCAACAGCCTGACCTCCATGCCCCTTGGCGGGGCCAGGGGCGGTTCGGATTTCGATCCCAAAGGCAAATCCGACGACGAAGTCATGCGCTTTTGCCAGGCGTTCATGGCCGAACTCGGGCGGCACATCGGTCCGGATATCGATATCCCCGAAGGCGGGCTCGGTGTGGGCTTGCGGGAAATCGGCTTTTTGTTCGGGGCTTACCGGAAAATGCACAATACATTCTCCGGGGTCATCACCGGAAAAGGCCTGGGCTGGGGGGGAAGCCAGATCCGGCTGCAGGCGGCCGGGTACGGGGTGGCCTATTTTGCGGCCGAAGTCCTGGCCGAACGCGGCGACTCCCTGGACGGAAAGCGCTGCCTCATTTCCGGGTCCGGAAACGTGGCCCTGGCCGTGGCCGAGAAAATCATCGAGCTCGGAGGCCGGGTGCTGACCTTATCCGATTCCAGCGGATCGCTTTTCGACCCGGAGGGCATCGATGCCGCCAAGCTGGCCTTTGTGAAGCGGTTGAAACAGATACGCCGCGGGCGCATTGCAGAATATGTGGAAAAATACTCCGAGGCCGAGCACACGGAAGCCGACGCCGCCTCGGATTCGAACCCTCTGTGGGCCAGGGAGGCGGACTGCGCCTTTCCCTGCGCCATGGAAAATGAAATCACTGCGGCTGATGCCCGCAATCTGGTCCAGAACAAGGTACAGCTCGTCTGTGAGGGCGCGGATATGCCGGTGACTCCCGAGGCCTATGCAATCATACACAACAGTGATGTGCTGTTCACCCCGGCAAAAGCGGCCACGGCCGGCGGGGTTGCGGTTTCCTGCCTGGAAATGACCCAGAACCGGATGCTCATGAACTGGACGGCCAAAGAGGTTGATAGACGCCTGCACAAGACCATGATCGCGATTCATGAATTTTGCCGGACGGCGGCCGGGGAATTCAATGAACCTGAGAATTATGTTTTAGGAGCCAACATCGCCGCATTTCAGCGGTTGGTGGGGGCCATGCAGGACCAGGGGCTCATCTGATGCCGGAAGGAAAAAAAGCGTTCCGGCCTTTATGACGCCTGCCTGACCGCGGCCAGGAGCTTGGGTACGGCGGTGCGCATGATCTCCTGCAGGGCCTCTTTCAGAAAGAGGGCGGGGGCCTCCTGTTTGGGCAGGACCCATTTCTGGAGCTCCACGGAAAACTGTTCTTCATAGGCCTTTGTGCCGTCCTGTATCAAAATCAGGGTCATCCCCAGGGAGACGGTGTACTCCGACCTGGAGTGCTGGCGCAGGAAGGCGGTGTTGATTGCACCCTGAATCAGGTTCTCCCCCTGCGGATTGTCCCGGAGGCCCGGCTTCACGGTGCAGCCCAGCGTCCTGAGCTGCTGCATCAGGGCCGTGCTGAACCAGTCTTCCACGAAATCTTCCGGATAAAACGGCGTCCCCTGGGCGGTCAGGCCGATGCTCATGGTGTCCTCCCGAGCATCTTCAAAGGGCAGGACAACCAGGGTGTGCCGGCAGCCGGAAACCGGCAGCGACACCGGCTGATAGGTCAGGGGGACGATGGTCTGCTGGGCGCAGCCCAGCATCAGAAGCAGCAAGCAGACAGCGCTGCTGAGGGTGAAGGCTTTACTGAATGTGTTCATGGCAGGCTCCTGTCTGACGTGGCATGGGCGCTTTAGCTGTGCCTGATTGCACCGTTCGTCACGTCTTGATTTTTTAATCCCCGGCAATGTTCTATCTTCAATGTATTGATAAATTAAACATTCTTTTGGTTTCCGGTGTCAGGTTTCTGGTGTCAGGAAAAGAAAGGTAAAACTATACCAATGCCTTAAGCGCAGTTCAAATAAAGAGCACATTGAACCGCCCGCTCGCGGACTCGCTCAAGGCGCAAAGATCGCCAAGTAAAGAGTTCAGCTTTGCGGGGTAGCTCTTGATCAATCACGCTTGTGGCGTGATTGACTTCGAGCATACCGCAAAGCTCAAATTTGCCATCCCTTACGGGATATAAGACGAAAACATTCTTGAACCTTCTCTCTTCAGAGAGAATGCACAATTTTTCTCCGGCGTTCACCCGCCGGAGAAAAAATCTTCCTTTGC
>CAZUMF010000296.1:0-6012 GCA_964621385.1 uncultured Desulfohalobiaceae bacterium | reverse complement strand
TAAAAGAGCATGACTGCGACCTCATCCAGGGCTATCTGTTCAGCCCGGCTGTGCCCGCGGTGGAATTTCCCGAACTGGCCCAGGGAGTCTTGCAGCTCGCCTGATTCTTATGATGACTGCCCGGAATACAAAGAACAAACGATATGGCCTTTGGATACTGATAGTGGTTGTAATTTTGTTTGCAGCCACGTTTTGGTTCGCTTTGGAAATGCATCGAAAGACGGTTAGGGACCGGCTGCTAAGTGCGGCCGCGCAGGAGGCCGCCTTACACATTCAGCAACCTTGAAGACCGGCTGCTTTTTGTCGCCGAACACCTCCGCACCGGCAAACCGCTCGGCCCCTCGCCGGAGCAGGAGGGATTTGCCAGCATAGCCCGCCACTTGTTCGCTTCCAACAATTTTCTGGGCACAATCAACTACATCGGACCTGACTATCAGATCCGGTATACCTACGAATCTTCCCGTCACCGACGGCTGGCCGGGAACGTTAACCATATGACGACCTCCCGGAAGGTCGCCCTGCTGAATCGTGAGTTGGCCTTCCACACGGTTGCCACTCCGGAGTTGGCGGGCAGGGCCGCTCTCTTCTGGAAAGTGCTGGGCGGGGGGAGTGTGGGGCTCTTGGTTGTGTTGCTGGGAGGGCTGGTTGTGCTCCAGATCCGGTGGGCGCGTCAGCACGAAGCCGTGCTGAAGAGGCTTCGCAAAAGTGAGAAGTGGCACCGCCTGCTGTTCGAAACGTCCCGCGACGCCCTCATGACCCTTGACCCCTCCACATGGAAGTTCACGTCTGCCAACTCCGCGTTCGCCCAAATGTTCGGCGCGGAAGATGAAGACCATTTCATCTCGGTGGGCCCGGTCGAGACCTCTCCGGAGCGCCAGCCGGACGGCACCCCTACGCGGGAAAAGCTGAAGGAGACGATAGAAACCGTGATGCAGGAAGGGAGCTGTTTTTTCGAATGGAGCCACTACCGCTTCAACGGGGAAGAGTTTCCGGCCACGGTGTTGTTGACCCGAGTTGACTTGGGGGACAGTACTATACTCCAGGCCACGGTCCGCGACATCACCGAACGTAAGAGGGCTGAAGAATCCCTGCTCCGGTCCGAGGACTACTACCGCACCATATTCGAGACCTCCGGCACAGCCATGTTCATTATTGAAGTGGATACGATCATTTCCCAGGCCAACTCTTATTTCGAAGAACTCTCCGGATATTCAAGGCAGGAGGTTGAAGGGCAAAAATCCTGGACCGAATTTATTCACCCTGATGATGTGCTTTGGATGAAGGAAAACCATTATCTGCGGCGCCAAAATCCGGAGGCTGCACAACGCCGTTATGAGTTCCGGTTCATCACCCGCCGTGGTGAAATGAGACATCTTTTGCTGGCCGCGGACCTGATTCCCGGAACCAATCGCAGCCTAGCCTCCTGCATCGATATCACGCAGCAAAAGAATTCCGAGGAGGAGTTGCGGGTAAGTGAACAGCGGTTCAAAAGCATCTTTGATGAAGGACCTTTCGGAATGGCTTTAGTGAAACCGGACTCTAGTTTTATCGCGGTGAACAAGGTGTTGTGTGATTTATTGGGATATACCGAACAGGAACTTGTCGGTCAACACATTGCTGACATAACCTTTGAGGCAGACAAAGAAAAGAGCAGCTACTTTTCAAGGCAATTGTTTGCAGGCAGCACCCCGGTAGTTCGGTTTAAAAAGCGCTATGTCAGAAAAAATGGTGAAATTCTCTGGGTTAATATCACCCTTTCCGCCATCCATGATAAAGAGGGCAACATACCTTACGGCCAGATTATCATCGAAAGCCTCACGGAAAGCAGGAAAGCGGCGGAGCAAATTCACCTGATGGCTTATTATGACAGCCTGACAGGAATGGCAAACCTTACATTTCATAAAAAAATTATAAAAGAAACAATTGCTCATGCCGGCCGTTACAATAAAACAGCTGCCATTATTTATATTGGCTTGGACCGGTTCAGACGGATTAACGACACGCTGGGATACAGTCTCGGCGATTTGCTGCTCAAGGCCGTTGCCGACAGGCTTAGCAGCTTTTTGCGAAAAAGCGGCTTCCTTGCCGGATCAGTCGAAGGTGAAACAGAAAATGTCATATCCAGACCGGGCGGAGACGAATTTATAGTATTGGCCCATGATCTGAACCAGGCCCGGGACGCCGCAAGACTGACCAGTCAATTACTCGGGGAAATATCCGCACCGTACAATCTGGACGGCCGCGAGGTCTTTATAACCGCCAGCATGGGTATTGCCCTGTATCCTGATGACGGAACGGATGTTGACGAACTCCTGTTAAACGCCGAAAAGGCTATGAGACACACCAAGAGCAAGGGCATAAACAGCTATTCCTTTTACTCGGAATCCATGCACTCCGCTGTCCTGGAATTTTTGACGTTGGAAAACGACCTGCACAGAGCACTGGAGAGAAAAGAACTCGTACTCTACTATCAACCGACGGTAGATGCGGCAAGCAGAAGAATCACCGGGATGGAAGCGCTGGAATCATCGCGAAAAGGGCTTGATTCCACCATGCACTTTATCCCCATAGCCGAAACAAGCGGTCTTATCTGCCCATCGGGGAGTTTGTCATACACAGCGTGTGCAGGCAAATCAAAACCTGGCAGGAGGCTGGCTACCAGCGGATCAAAGTTGCCCTGAACGTGTCGAATTACCAGTTTGCAAAACAGGATCTGGCAGGTATAATAAAGGCGGCCTTGCAGGATACGCTGATTTCTCCGAAGGGCCTGGGAATCGAAATAACGGAAAGCGCCCTTATGGGCAACACTGAAAAAGAAGTTCAGATCCTGACTGAACTAAACGCCCTGGGGATAGAGCTTGCAATTGATGATTTCGGTACGGGATATTCATCATTGAGCTATTTGAAACAGCTGCCCCTGGATTTTTTGAAGATCGATAAGTCCTTTATCGATGGTGTGGCCTCCGACAGGAGAGATCAAGCTATTGTCAGGGCAACGATTGTTATGGCCCACGGTCTGGACATGAAAACCATTGCCGAAGGCGTGGAAACAGAGGAGCAGTTATCCTTTTTGCAGAAGCATGGATGCGACGAAATCCAGGGCTACTTGTTCAGCCGGCCTTTGCCGGCTGATGAAATCCAGGGTATTTTTGCGGAAGGCTATCTATGATGCTTGCAAATGCACACTTTGGCCAAGGGCTTATTATGGTAAAACTGCTAATTGCCGCAGCGGCCGCGATCCTGGTCTGGGCGAGTGCCGCAGGGGTACAGGCTGCTGAATTTCCGAACTTTTCGTTCAACGGCTTTGGTACGCTCGGAGTGGTTTATTCCGACGAGGACCAGGCGGACTTCGCCTCAACCCTGTTTTCTCCCGACGGGGCAGGCTACACCCGGGACTGGAGCCCTGAAGTCGACAGCCTGCTGGGGCTGCAGCTCACCGCCGATTTCACGCCCCGGCTTACCGGCGTCCTGCAGCTAATCTCCGAGCAGCGTTACGACGAAACCTACACGCCGGAGGTTGAGTGGGCCAATCTCAAGTTCGACATCACCCCGGACCTGAGCGTACGCGCCGGGCGTATGGTCCAGCAGACCTTCATGGTTTCCGAGTACCGAAAAGTAAGGTATGCGACCCCATGGATCCGTCCTCCCAAGGAAGTCTATAACATGATACCCGTCACCAATGCCGACGGCATCGACCTCAATTACCGTTTCCGTTTCAAGGGCTTCACCAATACCCTGCGGGCTTTGTACGGCACCAGGGACGTCGATATACCCGGCGGGAGCGAGGCAAACGCCCGCGACATTGTGGTGCTCAGCAATACCCTGGAATGGGGCCCAGCCACCCTGTTTGCATGTTATGGCCGTTTCCACCTCACAATGAAAGATTTTGACCCGTTCTTTGATGCCTTCAGGCAATTCGGGGCAGAGGGCGAGGCCATTGCCGACCGATACGATGTTGACGGCAAGCGCTTTGAAGTCATGAGCCTCGGCTTGCGCTATGACCCCGGCAAGTGGTTCGTGACGGGCGAGTGGGCCCGGGCGAAAACCCGTACTTTTATTGGCGATATCAGAGGCTGGTATATTACCGGCGGGTATCGTTTGGGAGAGTTCACCCCCTATATGACCCTGGCCCGAATTCGGGCCCACAACGATACTTCGGACCCGGGTTTGCCGCTGGCCGGCCTGTCCCCAGGGCAGGCCGCTCAGGCCCAAGGGCTCAATGCCGGGCTGAACCAGCTGCTGGGATCAGCAACCCAGCAGAAGAGCGTATCCCTGGGTGTACGCTGGGATTTCATCCCGAATGCGGCCCTGAAAGTACAGTACCAATACCTTGATCTGGACGACGGATCACCCGGTGTTCTGACCAACACACAGCCGGGATTCGAGCCCGGGGGGTCGGTCAACCTGTTCAGCGCCTCGATCGACTTTGTATTTTGAGAGGCTTGGATTGTGAATTATCCAATCCAAGCATTTTAAATAGTTAAGGATCAACTTTGCCACCAAGTTATGAAGTCTGGCCTATGCAAATAATACGAATAACAATGCTTGCCTGGATATCTCTGTTAAGCTTCGCGGCCGGCACAGTCTGCGCCGCCGAGGTTGTGGTGGTGGTCTCCTCAAACAATCCCATCGAGACCCTGTCCCGCGACCAGATCACAGACATCTACCTGGGCAGGATGAACCGCTTTCCGAACGGGAATCCTGTTAAGCCCATCGATCTGAGGGAAAGCTCGCCCCTGCGCAGGGAATTCTACAGAAAATACCTGGGGCGATCCCAGTCCCAGATAAAAGCCCACTGGTCGAGACTCATCTTTACCGGCCGCGGCCAGCCGCCGCCTACCGTTTCCAGCGGGGAGGCCATGGCTGAGTTGGTGGCTGAAAATCCCGATGCCATCGGGTACCTGTCCACCGACTTTTTGAACAAAGGCTTGAGGGTGGTGTCAATTGATTGATATAGCCGAGCAAAAGAATGCCAATGCGCCGCCGGCCGATAGCGCCGCCGCCGGCCGGAGCCGGCTGCACCGGCTGATCGAGCCGCCTGTTTTGTCCATCGTCATGGCCGTTCTGTTTCTGACGGTAATCTGGGCCCTTACTTTCAATCTCATCGCCAGAGAACGTTCCTCAGCCGATCGCACCGCCGCGGCCACGGCCATGGACGTGGCCGACACCTACGAAGCTCAAGTCGTACGGGCTTTGCGCGAGATCGATCACACTTTGAAGATGGTCCGCTATCAACTGCAGGACAAGCCCGCGCAGGAGATTCTGGAAGATTTGCGCTCCGAAGAGTTGCTGCCGCCCGAGATCATCTTCACAGTCAGCATCATCGATGCCCGTGGAGAGGTCCTCGACAGCACCAATCGTTCTTCTCTCCCCGAGGACCTGGCGGCCATGGATTTTTTTAAACGTGCCAAAGAGCAGGAGGATGTGGTAATCGGAGAGCCGCAACGCGACCGGGAGTCGGGTGAATGGCGGCTGACTTTCAGCAGACGCTTCAAGGAGTCCGGACAAGGGTTCGCGGGAATCGTGGCCATATCGGTGCATGCCGGCTATTTTGTCAGCGGCTATGAGTCCCATGCTCTGGGAGAAAGCGGCGTCCTCGGACTGGTGGGAAGCGACGGCCTTTTCCGGGTACGACGCACCGGTAATGAAATATCCGCGGGCACAAGGATCGACTACAATGCACTGGTACGGGAGGACGCCGATGCTTCGGCCGAGGTGACTGTCAACCCCTGGGACGACACCCGGCGCTACACCATGGCCAGAAAGCTTTACGAGTTCCCGCTGGCAATAGTGGTCGGTCTTTCCCAAGCGGAACAACTCGCCCCCGCCGAGCGGATCAAGCGCAGCTACCTATGGCGCGCCGGTATGGCCAGCATACTGGTGGTCGCTATCGCAGCTCTTCTCGGCCGGTTGAGCTGGCAGCTCCAGGAGTCGCGCACCCGCTTTATGGAAGAACGGGCCGAACATGCGCGGAACGTCGAATATCTCGCCTATCACGACAATCTCACAGGC
>CAZUMF010000295.1:5914-6026 GCA_964621385.1 uncultured Desulfohalobiaceae bacterium | reverse complement strand
CATGCCTACGAGATCGAAATCACAGATTACCACTGATGTTGGTCGGCGGCTGCCTCGAAATCGTCCCCCGACCCATCCGGGGGAGATGCTTTTGGAGGAATTTGTCAAACCG
>CAZUMF010000295.1:3359-5904 GCA_964621385.1 uncultured Desulfohalobiaceae bacterium | reverse complement strand
TTGCAAGGCGCTTGGGCGTTTCTTACCCTCGTCTGAACGAAATTGTTAAAGGCACGCGTTCGGTCACTCCGGATACGGCCTTGCGGCTTTCCCGTGTTTTGGGTATGTCCGCGGATTTCTGGCTGGGCTTGCAACAGGACTGGGATCTCTGGCATGCGATGAACAGTCCTGAAGCAAATCAGATTAATCGCCTGAAACCAATTCCCCGAGATCAACATTCGTTTGCATAACCATTTTCTGCACTTGACAGGTGTTCCGCTGCCGCTACACACCTGCAAGTGAGAAAACGGAGACGTGCTTGATGTTATACGGCATCCCAACCGTGAACGATACCGGGGACGATCACTTTTGGTTTACTCTCTTTCACGAGGCCGGGCACATCCTTTTACACGGCAAGCGGGAGGTATTTATTGAGAACCAGGATGAAGGGACCATACATCTCTTTGCAGCTTCCCTTCTGGCAGTTCGGCAGCTACAGGCGATAGAGAATGGTGGTTGAGGAGATCAGCTCAAGCTTCTCATCATCCTCCCATGGCCATGTTCGGCAGAAACAGGGCGATGCCCGGAAACATGATCAAGATAACGGTGGCCAGGATGAGCATCAGCAAAAAGGGCAGGGAATGGCCGATGACTTCCAGGTACGGCCGCCTGAAGATGAGCTGGGCCGTGAAAATGTCGCAGCCGAAGGGCGGTGTGGCCGATCCGATGGCCGCCTGCAGGGTGACCAGGGTGCCGAGCAGGATGGGGTCCACCCCGGCCCCGACCACATAGGGCTGAAAAATGGGACTGAGGATAAAGATGGCCACAATGGGATCCACAAACATGCAGGCCACAAAATAGACCGCCACGACAATGATCATCACCCGGAGCATGCCGGGATCGGTTCCGAAGAGCGGGGGCAGGAGCTGCTGCGGGATCTGCATGAAGCCGATCATCCAGGAGAAGGCTTGGCCGGCCCCTACCAGAATGAAGACCACCCCGGTGATGACCCCGGTCTGGAGAAAGGAGTCCACGATTCTGTTTAAGGTCAGGCTCCGGTAAAGAATGGTCTCCAGGATCAGGGAGTAGAACACGGCCGCGGCCGCGGCTTCGGTGGGACTGAAGATCCCGGCGTAAATCCCTCCGACAATGATCACCGGAAAACCCATGACCGGCAGCCCGTCTTTGATGGCCGTGATTTTTTCAGGCCAGCTGGCCTTGGGCAGAACGCCGACGTTTTTCATTTTGGAATAGAAAAAGCAATAGATGGAAAACATCAAGAGGATCATCAGGCCGGGGAAGATGCCGGACAAAAAGAGCATCCCGATGGAGGTGCTCGTGGCCACCCCGTAGACGATGAAGCCGATGCTCGGAGGAATCAGAAAGGCGATGTCGCTGGAGTTGATGATCAGCCCCAGGGTGAAAGAACTTTTATAGCCGGCATCCAGGAGCATGGGCCGCATGGTTCCGCCGATGGCGGCCACGGTGGCCTGGGTGGAGCCGGAGACCGCCCCGAACAGGGTGCAGCTGGCGTTGGTGGTGATGGGCAGTCCGCCCGGGAGATGGCCCACAAAGGCCTTGATCATCCGGATCAACCGACCTGCGGATTCGCCCGAGGTGATGATGCTGGCCGAGAGGATGAACATGGGCACGCAGACCAGGGCCGGGGGGGTGACCCCGGTGATGACCTGCTGGACCATGGTGATGATCAGCTTGGGGGCAAAATCCGGCATGTAGACAAAGACATAGAGCATCAGGGACCCCAGCAGGGTGACCATGAACGGAAACCCGAACAGGAGCATGGCGGCGAGACTGATTCCAAACAGCTTCATAACAGGGGACCTCCAATCTGTTCATCTTCATATTCGCTCTGCTGGTCCGGGGACTGCCAGACGTCTTTTTCCGTGAAATTCTTGATAATGGTCCGGACATACTGGATGCCGGCCAGGCCGAATCCAATGGGAATGATCACGTAAAAGGTCCATTTGGGGAACCTGAGGGCCGGGGTGACATGGCCCCGGGACATGGCGTTCATGAGGTATTCATAGGAAAACCAGGCCATCAGGCCCATGACCACGGCGCTGACGGCACAGATAATAATGATGAAAACTTTTTCCATCTTAACGGGCATGGCATCCAGAAAGGCCCCCATGCGAATGTGCCGGGCTTTTCGAACCCCGTAGCTGACCCCGGTGAAGGTGGTCAGCATGACCAGGAATTTGGAGACCTCCTCGGCAAAGTAAATGCTCTGAAAAAAGGTCCGGGCAAAGACATTGGCAATGAGCAAAACGGCCAGGGCAGCCACGCAAAAGACCAGAATCGAGACCTCCACTCCATTGATCACCATTCCGATATTTTTGTTCAGGCGCTGGAAAAAACTCATTCCATGATGAGCATTGTGTTCCTGGTTCATAGGTCACCTATAGCAATTGACGATTGAATATTGAGGTATGGCTCAAAAAAAATCTGTATTTCCAGGTCATGGTATCCGGTTTTTGGCATCGGGGCCGGGGGCCCCGGGCCCAAAAGGGAATAATTTGTTATACCAAGAGCTTTTTGGTCGTTT
>CAZUMF010000295.1:0-3349 GCA_964621385.1 uncultured Desulfohalobiaceae bacterium | reverse complement strand
GTTTTGAGCCTTCGGACCGAGGTCCGAAGGCTCAAAACGGATATTATTGGATATCCAAAGCCTTTTTGGCGTCTTCGATGTCCTGGAGCAGGGCTTCCAGGATCTCGTCAGCGCCTTCACCGCCGATATTTGTGAACTTGGGATACACGGTTTCAGCCTGTTTTTCAAAGGCGGCGATGGCCTGGTCGTCCAGGTAGTTGAACTCCAGTTCCGGCTTGGCCTCCTTCATCTTTTCCATGTCGTCTGCGTTTCGCGCCATAATCCAGTCTCCGGCTTCGATGATGTGGTCCTGCCAGAAAGAGATCATTTCCTGCTGAGCGTTCTCCGGAAGACTGTTGAAAAAATCGAGATTGACCGAGGGGATGCCCAGGAAGGGTTCGTTCTTCAGCTGGGTGCAGTATTCCTGGACCTCGAAGAATTTCATGCTGTAGATGGCGAACAGCGGGTTGACCTGTCCGTCGATGAGGCCCATCTGCAGACCGCTGTAGACTTCGCCGTAATCCATGGGCGTGGGCACCGCGCCATAGGCTTTGTAGTCCTCCACCAGGAGTTTGGAGGACATGACCCTGATTTTCAGGCCTTTCATATCATCAAGAGACTCGACTTTTTGGTTGCTGGTCAGCCACTGCCAGCCTTCAAACATCACGGACATGGGAACCAGGCCGTTGTTTTCAAAGGCCTGTTCCAGCAGGGGATAGAATTCGCCGTTGTGCATCATCCAGTCCAGGACCTGGGGGACCTTTTTGGTGGGGAAGAGATAGTTCAGGGCCAGAACCTGGGCCTGGGGCACAAAGGCGCTGATCCAGGCATAATCCGAAAAAACAAACTCCACGACCCCCATTTGGGCCAGTTCGTTGATATCCCCTTCCGAGCCAAGGGTCCCGTAGGGGTAGACCTCGATGTCGATCTTACCGTCGGACCACTCGCGCATGTGATCGGCGAAGTTGTTGGCCCAGACGGTCATGAAATCGCCTTCAATTTCCTCGGAGGCCAATTTGGCCTTGACGGCCGGACCCGTGTATTCACCGGCGGAGACCAGGGCCGCGGTGGACAGGAAAACTGCACATACGGTTATAAGGAATAGCTTTTTCATTGCGAAACTCCTTTGTTGAGGGTTTGTGGGATGGTTTCTGCAAGGGCTCAGGGTTACATGGGGATCACCTCCTTTCTCTAAAATTGAAAATTGTTTGTCATCAGACCCTGTTTTTCCTTTAACGGCGCTACATTGTGCCCTGGGATATTTTCAATTTTAGAGATAAAAAAATTTTTTAAATAAAAAAATTAATAACTTATAAACTTATTAAAGAACTTGGGCTTGCGCTTCTTTTGCGAATTTCCAATTTCCAATTTCCAATTTCCAATTTCATTGCTCAAAAAAGCAAACACCTGCGCTCAAAGATCATGCATTGTCCTGCCCATTGCAGAAGTGAAACGCGCCTCGCACCAGCAGGGCCACCCCCGTGGGCAGGACGTCCTCGTCGATGGTGAACTTCGGATTGTGATGGGCCGCTGTCGTGCCTTTGGCTGCGTTCCCCGAGCCGAGAAAGCAAAAGACCCCCGGGACCCGGGCGCTGAATTCCGAGAAATCCTCGCCGGCAATGGACTGCAAACTGTGGATAGCCGCCTCGCTTCCCAGGACCTCCAGGGCGGCCTGCCTTGCCGGCTGCACCATGGCCGGATCATTGATCAAGGGGATGTTTTCATGCTCGATCGTGATCTCGCAGCTGCAGCGATGGGTGGCGCAGACCCCGCGGACGATGCGCTGGAAACGTTCCGCGGGCTGCTCTTCGCTGTCCGGGCCGCCGGGATAGAGAAAGCGGATGGTTCCTTCCAGCTCCACTCTGTCCGGGATGATGTTGCTCTTGGTGCCGCCCTGGATCCTGCCGAACATGATGATGGTCGGCTGGAACTGATCGATTTCCCGGGTCTGCACGGTCTGAACGGTCTGGATGAGGTTGGCGGCGGCTATGACCGGGTCCACGGCCTGGTGGGGGAAGCCGGTATGGCCTCCCTGCCCATGAATGCTTACTTTGAAGACGTCGAGTCCGGCCATGACCGGACCGGGGGAAACCGCTATCTTTCCGGATTCCAACGGGGTCCAGATGTGCAGCCCCATGGCCCCGTCCACCCTGGGGTTGTCCAGGACACCCTGTTCGATCATGGGCAGGGCTCCGGCGTTTTCTTCGTTGGGCTGGAACACGAATTTGATGCTCCCCGGGAGGTCCTCCTTGGTTTCCACCAGGATTTTGGCGGCGATCAGGAGCATGGCCATATGGGCGTCGTGCCCGCAGGCGTGCATGACCCCAGGGTTGGTGGAACAAAAGGGGAGCCCGGTGTCTTCGCTGACAGGCAGGGCGTCCATATCGGCCCGGAGCATGAGGACCGGACCGGGGCTTCCCCCTTCCAGCACGGCCACCACCCCGGTTTTGGCCAGCCGCTTCGTGCTGAGTCCAAGATCCTGGAGATACTGTTCAATAACCTCAGCCGTACGGAATTCTTGGAACCCCAGTTCCGGGTGGGCGTGAAAATCCCGTCTCAGGTCGTTGAGCTCTTGCGTGAGCTCCTGGATTCTGGCGTGCAGTGCATCCATAGGGCCACATTGGAATTGAAGATTGAAAATATACGATTGCTGAATACAAAAAAATTAAATAGTTGCAACGACCTGGCCCAAGATAATTTTTTTCAAGGCTATATGGCTGTTGATTGTTGACTGCCGAAAACATATCCAGTTTGAACCTTTGAGGTTCAAACTGGATTTAGAGTGCGTCCGGAAAGCGCTCCTTGACCAGGGCGGACCGGACATGGTTGATCATGCTCAGAAAATCGTAGACCGGGACTTGAGCGGCCTCCTGCACCGCGGCGGCGTAAGGCGGCAGCATGCTGCATTCCAGGAGAATCGATTGGACGCCGGGGTGCTTTGTCAGCATCTCCCGGGTTGCCTCCAGGATCTCCTGCCTGACGGCATCGCTGTCCAGCCCGCCGCTTTCCGCTATGGCCGCCTCAAAAAAACAGGGCTTGTCCTGCAGTCCGGCAATGACCAGCGAGTCATCCACCGTGACGCCGAGCTTTTCAAAAAGCGCATCCGTGAGTGAATCCGCGTTGGCCGTGATGATGCCCACCCGGGCCGATCGGGGCAGGGTGGCCTTGATAAAGGGGATCTGGATCAAGCTGGACAAAAAGACCGGAATCCGGACCGGCTGTTTGAGGACCTCGATTACCGGCAGACCCCCATGGGAGAGCTGGCCCTCAGGCGCCGGCGCCTGCTGGCGCTCAAGGGCATGACGGTTTACGAGGCCAAGCTCGGCGAGCAGTACCTGATGTCGAGCCTTTTTTACGCATCCGAGCAGGC
>CAZUMF010000294.1:0-6033 GCA_964621385.1 uncultured Desulfohalobiaceae bacterium | reverse complement strand
TGAAAAATGACTTTGCAACCAAAGGACCCTATTGTCAAGAAGCGGCCGATAAGTGTCTCAAAGCTTTAAAAGATTTCGGACGACTCGAGTAAAAGTACGACCGCATTTGAGTTCCGGGGGTGAGCCGAGCTCACCCCCCACTGTTGTGCAGGAGTGTCCGTTTTTCAGAAATATAGCACAAAGGCAGGAATGGAATGAACTTGCTCAGACTCGTAGTTCGGTGTATTGACCGGCTTTGCGCTGGAGTCGCAAAAGGGGTCATGTGGCTTATCCTCCTTTTCACTGTGGTGACCATTTTTGATGTCGTGCTGCGATATTTCTTCCAAGCCCCGACTATATGGGCCCGTGAATTAATTGCCCTGCTTTTTGGGCCTTTTTGGCTGCTGATGGGGGCCTACCTCCTCACCACAGACGAGCATGTCCGCATGGATCTCCTTTTTCACAATTTCAGCCGCAGGAAAAAAGCGGTTTTCGATGTGTTCACCTTCACGCTTTTTTTCTTCTACATAGGCGCTATGGCCTTTTACGCCTGGGAGGACTGGTGGTCGTGCTTCAGCATGATGGAACATTCCAGGTCAGTGTGGAGACCTGTACTCTGGCCGTTTAAACTGGGCATACCTTTAGGCATTTGCCTGCTGCTGCTTGCTGGTATCTCCAAATACATTCGAGAACTGTATGTAGCTATTACCGGGAGGAGATGGGATGAGTGTTGAGCTGATTACTATCCTTTTGTTCGGCAGTATGCTTCTCTTGCTGGTTACAGGTTTTCCGATAGCCTTTGGATTGGGATCCATAGCAATAGGGTTTTCTCTGTGGCTATGGGGTCCGCAGTCTCTGCTTATGTCCTACCTGGCGGCAGTGAGTACAGTAAACTACACCGTGCTGGTCTGTATCCCCATGTTTGTGTTCATGGGTATGATGCTCTATTTTTCAGGCATAGCCGATGATCTTTATACCACCTTTCAGTACTGGCTGGCTCCTATACCAGGTGGTCTGGCATCGGCTACGGTGGGCGTCTGCACAATGATTGCCGCACTCGTCAGTTCCGAGGCGGCCGGGACCCTCACCATGGGGAGGATCGCGCTGCCCCTGATGCGCAAACGAGGCTATCAGAAAGAAATTGCCACCGGATGCATCCAGGCAGGGGCAGCTTTAGGCTTTTTGGTCCCCCCAAGCTGCATCGCGATCCTCTACGCCGTCATTGCCAAGGAATCCATAGGCAGACTTTTCCTCGGCGGGGCTTTGCCCGGATTGTTGCTGGCCGTCATGTTCATCGTCTATATTACCATTCGCTGTAAAATCCAGCCCCATATCGCCCCCCCCATTCCCAAAGAAGAACGGCCGACCTGGCGTGAAAAAATTCAAAGCCTGAAATACTTCATCATGCCGGCCGCCATTATTTTAGCGGTAATAGGCACCATCATGCTCGGACTGACCACGCCTGTAGAGGCGGCTGCGATCGGCGCCGTGGGCAGCATCATAGCTGTTGGGTTTAAAAGACAGCTGACCATGAAGGTCCTGAAAAATTCGCTTCTGGAAAGTGCAAAGCTGACCGCTATCATGATGTGGATCTTCATGGGGGCCATGACCTTCGGTCAAATTTACGATGCCCTGGGCGCGAAAGAGATCGTGCAGGCCGTAACCACAGACCTTCCGTTTGGGAGTTGGGGCGTCCTCATCATGATCCAATTGACCTTTTTCGTCTTGGGGATGTTTATGGACGATACAGCCATTCTGTTCATTACCATGCCCATTTATATCCCGATTATCATCGAATTGGGATTTGACCCAACCTGGTTCGGTGTTTTGTATATTGTGAATATGCAAATGGCGTATCTGACCCCGCCTTTTGGGTACTGCCTAATGCTCATCCGGGGCGTAGTCCCGCCTGATATTACCATGGGGGACATTTATCGATCGGTTTTGCCATTTGTTGCGATACAGGCAATAGGACTTGGTCTGATCATGGCCTTCCCGCAAATCGTCCTCTGGCTTCCGCGAATGATGCTGGGAGGCTGAAATCCGGAAACACGGAACCACAACTCCTTTATTTTTATTCAAACAACCAACAAGGGTGTGTAAGTATGAGAGACATCATCGAATATGAAGTCAAAAATGATTATGCTGTCCGGGATATTCAGACTGCCGGGCGGGAAGCCCGGGAAATTGTTGATATCATCAACAAGCCGGCCAAGGATATCCCCTTGGAAACCAGGCAGGACATTGCCCGTAAAACGGTCCGCAATTTCCGCGACCACATCAACAAAGGGTTCTTGGAGTACAGAAAATCAGTGACCGAAGCCACCAACTTCGCGGTCACGGAATGGACCGGGCAGGGCTCGCTGCTGGTCGATGCCCTGGACCGTGAGTTCATCGATCTCCTGGGTGGTTTCGGCCTGTACTCCTACGGCATCCGCCATCCCAAAATCGTGGAAGCGGTTAAGGCCCAACTGGACCGCTCTCCGCAATACAGCCAGGAAATGCTCGATCCCTTGCGAGCCCAACTGGCCCGAATCATCGCCCTGCTCACCCCGGGGGATATTCAGTACGGCTTTTTTGGCAACTCCGGCACAGAAGCTGTGGAAGGGGCCATGAAACTGGCCAAGCTCTCTACCGGGCGTAAGGGGTTCGTGGCCATGCTGCGGGGCTTCCATGGCAAGACCCTGGGAAGTCTGTCCCTGATGGGCAAGAAAATTTTCCGGCAGCCTCTCCTGCCTCTGCTGGAGGGTGTGCAGCATGCCCCATTCGGGGATGCAGAGGCCGTGGAAAGAATTCTAGCCACCGCCAGAACCGTTGGCGACGATATCGCCGCCGTGGTGACGGAACCAATCCAGGGCGAGGCCGGCGCCCAGGTGCCGCCGGATGACTTTTGGCCAAAGCTTCGGGAAATCTGCAACCACTACGGCGTATTGCTCATTGTCGACGAGGTCCAGACCGGGTTTGGACGCACCGGCAAAATCTTTGGAGTGGATCACTGGGATGTGGCTCCGGATATCATGTGCTTCGGCAAGGCCTTGGGCGGTGGCGTCGTCCCCATGTCCGCGTTTTTCTCCACCCCCGCCATCTGGGAATGCATGGAGCCCAACCCCTTTATCCACACCACCACCACCGGGGGCAACCCGCTGGCCTGCTCCTCTGCCCTGGCCGCCATTACGGTCCTGCTCGAGGAGGATCTGCCCAGACAAGCTCAGGAAAAAGGCGACTACGTTCTGCAGCAGCTTGGCAAACTCCAGGAGCGCTATCCCGGCGTCCTCGCCAATGTCCGGGGCAAGGGCCTGCTTTTGGGTATGGAGTTTCCCACCGACGGTGTCGGCTTCAAGGTAGCCGGCGGCCTCTTCTCCCGCGGCGTGATCACTGCCGGAACCCTGACCAATGCCAAGAATATCCGGTTCGAGCCTGCTCTGAACATTCCCTGGGAACTCCTGGACGAGGCCTTGAACCGTATCGAGGACGTCTTCAAGAGCATTGAACCGCCCAAACAGGCCAAGCCCACTTACTTGTATGCCGGCAAGGTCCTGCATGTGGATCTGAGTTCCAGACAGGCTGAAGCCATGTCTCTGAATGAAGAATGGGCCAAGGAATATATCGGAGGCTGGGGACTGGCCGCCAAGTACTTCACCGATCTCACCGCGCCCCAGACCGATCCCCTCTCGGCGGACAACGCCATGGTCATCATGACCGGTCCCTTATGCGGCACTCTGGCTCCGACCTCTTCCCGGACCTGCCTGGTCTCCAAGTCCCCCCACACCGGGACTATTTTTGAGTCGAACATCGGCGGATCCTTCGGACCCGAACTCAAGTTTGCAGGGTATGACGGTCTTGTCATCACCGGGGCCTCGGATACCCCGGTCTATCTTTGCATTGAAGACGACAAGGTGACTGTTGAGGATGCTTCTCCGATCTGGGGCAAAGGCATCTTCGACACCGAAGCCTGGATGGAGGAGACCGTGGGCCTGGGCGTCAAGACCTTGAGCATTGGTCCGGCAGCGGAAAACATGGTGTCCTTTTCCTGTATAGGGTCAGACGCCTACCGACAGATGGGCCGGGGCGGCGGGGGCGCCCTGTTCGGGTCCAAGAAGCTCAAAGCCATCGCCTGCAAAGGAACCGGCGGGATCCAGGTCTTTGAAATCGGCATGTATATTGACACAGTGGCCACAGCCATGAGTTCCAACCTGATGACGGCGGACAATATGTGGGCCAAAGATGTAGGCACGCCCATGCTGGTCGATGTGACGAATGAAATGGGCATCCACCCCACCCGCAACTTCACCTACGGGATCAATCCGAAAAAGCACGCTCTGGATTCCGAAGCCATCAATGATGTGAAAATCGGCGATCGGGCATGTGCATCCTGCCCTCTGGGCTGCGGCAACTTCACCTCGATCAACGGCGTGCAGGTCGAAGGCCCGGAATACGAAACCCTCGCCCTTTGCGGTTCCAACTGCGAGGTCAATAACCTGGAACAAGTCATGCACTTCAACCAGATCTGCGACGATCTGGGTCTGGATACCATGTCCGCCGGCGGCGTACTGGCAATGGCCATGGAGCTTACTGAAGAAGGCCTGCACGACTTCGACCTTCACTTTGGTGAGACCGGGAAGGCCCTGGAGGTTATCAGGGAAATCGCCACCATGTCCACGGAACGGGGCCGGGATCTGGCCCTGGGGGTGGCTAGGCTCGGCACAAAATTCAATGCTGAAGACCGGGCCGCTCACTCCAAGGGGCTGGAGATGCCGGCCTACGACCCAAGGGGCAACTACGGCATGGGGCTGGCCTACGCCACCAGCGAGCGCGGGGCCTGCCACCTGCGGGCCTTTCCCCTCCTGGCCCAGGACCCCTTCCACATCAAGAGCCTGGTCAGAGAGGTCATTGAACAGCAGAACCTGAATGCGGCCAAGTGGTCCATGTGCCTCTGCGACTTCTGGGGCACGGTCGATTTGGAGACAATGGCCGGCATGCTCACCGAAGGCTTGGGCCGGAAGATTTCGGCCCAGGATCTGCAGAAGGCAGGGGAGCGGATCTGGAACATGATCCGGATGTACAACTACCGAGCCGGATTCACGGCTGAACACGACGTGCTCTCAGACAAGGTTGCCAAGAAAGCCTTAAAAGGCGGCCCCAATGCCGGACGCAGCCTCACTGCCGAGACTCTGCAGGAAATGAAGGCCCTGTATTACCGCCTGCGGCAATGGGACGAGACAGGCTGGCCCCTGGAGGAGAAAATTCGCCGTCTGGATCTCAAACCCATTGTACACGCTTAAGAGAAGGAGAAGGGACATGGAAAAATATCTGTACTGTATACCCAACAGGTGCACCGGTTGTAACCGGTGTACCTACGTCTGTTCAATGATCAAAGAAGGCATGTTCATTCCCACAAAGGCCAGGCTGCATGTCACCAATCTTTCTCGAGAAGGATATTCTTTCCCGCATATCTGCTTTCACTGCAAAAAAGCACCCTGCATAGAGGCCTGTCCTGAAGGGGCCATTGTCAGAAATGAACGAGATATTGTGGTTATCGATGCCACACGATGCAATGGATGCGGAGACTGTATTCAGGCCTGTCCCTGGGGGATGATCGAACAGTACGCGTCAGGCATAGCCTACAAGTGCGATTTGTGCGGCGGCAATCCGGCCTGCGTGGAGGAGTGCCATTTCGGGGCTCTGGTCTTCAAGGAACCCGACCGGATCACCCGCAAGCTACGCACGGCCCAAATGAAGGAGCGCCAGGACCAGGGCAGGCCAGAGGAGAAACGCAACCGGATCGCCCGGGATATCCTGCAGTCTTCAGAACGCGTACCCCGCACCCTGCACTACATGGGGGTGGAAGAAGAGGCCTGATCCTGCCGACATTTTGGCAAGATTTTAATAACAACGGCAAAGGACAGGCTTGCAGGCCTGCCCTTTGCCGTTGCCGCTGTATAGTCAGAAAGCCGCTTCATCAGGCTGGAACATAGCATGCGTGACAAATACTTTATCTCTGAGAAACATTTCACAAAGGAGGTGTTATGGACGACGACCCTTTCTCGAATTCGC
>CAZUMF010000293.1:0-6042 GCA_964621385.1 uncultured Desulfohalobiaceae bacterium | reverse complement strand
TGGACATAATATCGAAATTCGAATTTCGTGCTTAGAATTTATCATAACCTGATATTTGTCCAAAAAAATATCCAAACTTTGGAGTACGGGAAAGAGCTCTGAGATGGGTGTGTTGCCGGCCAAACACTATACTGATCCAATTTTGGTTTTTACAACAAAGGCTGGCGACCCCAAGGGCCCAGGCCCAAATTTCACAAAAAGCTAAGTTGGATCAGTATACCTAACCATTCGAGCGGTCCTTAGTCTCCAAGAGATACGACAAGAGAGCCACGGCCTGGGGGGCGTCCTGTCCACTGGCCTTGATCTCCAGGCTGTCACCTGGAGGCACGTTCAGGGTCAATATTTCCAGAATGCTCTTGGCATCAACCACTTGTCCTTCATAGAAAACCCGAATCCGGGCATTGAATTTCTGAGCTTTCCGGGCCAGTGCTCCGGCTGCATAAATGGAACCCAGGTATCGGTTCGTCACTGTGGTCTGCGAGCTGCTCACGGGCTTCACCTCTTGGTTTGAAAACTATCAGATCCGTCCGGCCACCTTGCCCCCAGAGGCAGCCGTACCTGAAAACCCGGCCTGCTCCTACTGAGCGGATGCGTGGTCCTGTTTCCTTTCGTGAATCGGCGCTCTTCGAGCGCCCGGCTCCACCGTCTCTCGGCAGGCCTTCCGATCTATGGAGAAGGTGTTGTACCAAGGGCTCTGCAATCCGACTATAGTGTGAGCACCTTATTTTGATCAGGAAAATTTCCCTCATCATTCAGGAAAATGCTGGAAAAACAGAATGCTCCGGTTCTCTAAAGGTTGACAAAACCAGAGGGTGGTTCAGTCTCTTTCCCGCTGGCCGCCCTGAGGATGCGGCCGGCAGAACACTCTTTCCGCTCCTTGACAAATTTCAATAGACGTGTATCTTTATTATAGATAGCAAATGTTCGACAGAAGGCGTCATGAGGTCCAGGTGATTACCGCTGCAAAAAGGAGGACTGGCATGACCGAGAGGCTCTTTGGGCTCAACTTGGAGTCCCACCCCACTTTCGATCTGGAGAATGGTGTCTTTCGGGCCGCCGTTGATTCCTCTCCAGCAGGGGTGGCCCTGGTCCAAAGCGGGGCTTACGAGTATGCGAATCAGGTATTCGCCGCACTCCTTGGATATGAGCACCCCGGGGAGATTGTCGGAAGACAGGTGTCGGTCTGTGTGCATGCCGGCACTAAGTACATTGTCGAGACCCTCGTGCAGAAGATTGACCGGCCAGGATCCTCACCAACAGTCCTGGCTTCCTGTCAGGGACCGACTCAAGACGGATCTGTCCTCTCTTCTGTGCAAATTTCCAGCCAGTCTCTGGCTGGAAAGGGCCAGACCCATACCCTGCTCCAGGTCAACGAATTCCTACCTTGCTGCCGGGATGAAGATTTGCCTAGTGCCTGTGAGTCATGCGAGGCCAAGTACAGAAGGATCTTTGAGAATCTCCAGAACGTCTACTACGAAGTCTGTTACGACGGAACGATCCTGGAGGTCAGCCCCTCAGTGGAAGAGGTCTTCGGATACACCCGGTCAGAGGTCATCGGGAACTCCCTGTACGAGGCGTACAGCAATCCCGCTGAAAGAGATTTTTTCCTCGAAAAGCTGGTGCAAAAAGGAAGGGTCAGCAATTACGAGATCAGCCTGGAGCATAAACATGGCAGACAAATCTATGCCAACATCACAGCCAAGCTGCTGTACGATGAGCAGGGGAAACCGGAGAAGATTGTCGGCTGCCTCCAGGATGTGACCCTGCGCAGACAGATTCAGGATGCCCTCCAGGAACGGGAAAAGATCCTTCAGGTCATATTCAGGGCTTCTCCTGTCGGTCTGGTAATGGTCCGCAAGGGGATTTTGAAATGGGCCAATCCCGCCGCTTACAAGATATTGGGCTATGTTGAAGATGATTCTTTTATTGGAAAAGATACCAGTATCTTCTATCCCGACAGGAGTGAACACAGCCGGGTGATCCGCTCCTTAGCTCTCATGATTGAACACCAGGGCCTGGGAAAAATTGAGGCCAGGCTGCTGACCAAGGATGCTCGCGAAATTCACTGTTTGCTCCAATCAAGCCCCCTGTACGAGGAAGACCTGAACAAGGGGCTCATCGTCTGTATCCTGGACATCACAGAACTCAAAGAGGCGGAGAAGCAGATTCGTCTCCTGAACCGGCAACTGATCAGAGCTCAGGAGAAGGAGAGACAGAACATCTCCTGTGAGCTCCATGACTGCATTGCCCAGGATCTGGCTACCTTGAAGATCAACTGCGAAACCCTGGTCGACTCCCGGCCGGGGTTGCCGGCCGATATACGGGAAAGCCTGTCAAACCAGTCCAAAGTCCTGCAGAAAGCCCTTCAGGCAGTCCGGGATCTGAGCTATAACCTGCGGCCCACCAATCTGGACCATTTTGGACTGGTGCCTGCCTTGAAGGAGTACTGCCGCCATTTCGGACAGGAGAACAGCATCAAGATCACCTTCTCGGCTGTAGGACTGGACCATGTTTCTCTGAGCCCGGACATTTCCATCAACTTCTACCGCATTGTTCAGGAAGCCTTGAACAATGTTAAATGGCACGCCGAGGCCGATCGCGTTTTCATTCACCTGGTCTACGTCTTTCCTGAACTCATTTTACGCATCAATGACAATGGGTGTGGATTCGACACCCACAATGTGGAGCACAAAGAACACAAGATGGGATTGGGCAGTATAAAGGCCCGGACTGAACTGCTCGGGGGGAGCTTTCGGATCAATTCCAAATTGTTGCAGGGGACCTCCCTTGTCATCGAGGTCCCTTTTTCGGAGGAAGGCCGTGAAGCAATCAAGACAGACCCTGATCATTGACGATCACCCTCTTTTCAGGACCGGGCTCAAGGCCATCCTGAAACAGGAGACAAGCTTGATTGTGGTCGGAGAAGCTGGAAATACAAAGGAAGCCCTGGAGATAGCCCGGGAAAAGCGACCCGATCTGGTCATTCTGGATATCACCCTGGCCGGCCAAAACGGCATCTCCTTGATTCACCCCCTCAGGGAGATACTGCCGAACGTCAAAATCTTGATGTTGAGCGTCCATTCCCGGATCGAATACATCACCCGGGCCTTCCAGGCAGGGGCCGACGCCTACCTTCTCAAGGACACCGCCTCTGAAGGGCTGCTCAAAGGCGTGGAACAAATCTTCCAGGACAACTACTTCCTGGATCACACCCTCTCCAACGAGATCGTCAAGAACCTGATCAAATCCCCGCAGGAACCGGATAGGGTCAGCGACGCCGCCTACAACAGCCTGACCCACCGGGAACAGGAAATCATGCACTTGCTGGCCAAAGGATACAGCAGCAAGCAGGTGGCCAAGAAGCTCTTCATCAGCATAAAGACCGTGGACAACCATCGGACACATATCCTCAACAAGCTTGGCCTATCCAGTACAATCGAGCTGATCCGCTATGCGGTCAAGATCGGCCTGATTGATTTCGATGACTGGAAAAAATGAAATCATCCCACCAAGCCCCGCCCCCTGTCACAATACCAGGCGTGTTCTCACCCCCCTCACAGAAAGACCTTTATCCCTTTTCTATGGCTCTCCATTCATCGATTCGAGGCTCGACTGCCATGCGCAGCGGGAAATTTTCCCGGATAAAAATGAGTATCCCCCCCTATAGACCAGTCGATTACAAAGAGTAATACTTTGATCTCAAATGTGTGATCTGTCTTGCCCGGTAGGGATATGGGCGAATTATCCCATTATCTCAAAAGCATAATTTCATTGCAGGAGAAACTCAGGAGGCATCGTCATGAACCAGTCTGGAAAAACCAGACGCCTCCCGGCCAGGGGCTTGCCCCGCCAGAGTGTCCACCCGCCGCTGGATCTTCCACTCGTATCGCAGGCAACGAGGCGCCTCGTCAAAATCCACAACTACAGCCCCGGGGGGCTCTACATAGAGCTCTCGGATCAACTGCCGCCAGGCTCCCGGGTCCGGCTCGAATGGCAGGAATCCCCTCCTCCCATGTTCTCCTTCAAGCCGTTTTCCTCTCTTCCGGCCCTGGTCAGATGGTCCAAAAAACTCGACGAAGGCTCACACGACCCATTCGGCGCCGGACTGCAGCTGCTCCTCTCAGCCTGCGACAAATGCGGCTTGCGTGTGCCTGATGATCAGATAGCCAGGCTTCCGGGTCCCTTTCAGCTCTGCCAGGGTTGTAGACAAACCATGCAGAACGTATTGGATGACGGACGGCTCAGGAGCGTCCTCGGCCGGTTTTATCTGGGCAATGTTCTTTGATATGTAAGCTTGGAGAAAAAGATGCTCGACTTCCAAGACACAGCAAGCAAGTTCGACCGACTCCGGAGACAGGCGGAAGACCTGATCCAGCTGAGGCCGAACACTGTCCCGGAAAAACTCTGCGACATTGTTGAGCTGATCCACGAACTGAGAACCCACCAGGCGGAACTGGAGATCCAAAACAAAGAACTCAAACAGATCCGCCTCTTGAACCGGCAACTGCTCATGGCCCAGGAACAGGAGAGACAGACCATATCCTGTAAGCTCCTTGACAACATAGCCCAGAACCTGGCCACCTTGAAGATCAACTGCGAAACCATTCTCAATTCCCCGTCTGGTCTGGAAACCGACCAACAGGAAGAGCTCTTGCATATGTCCCAGGTCTTACAGGAAACCCTCCGGGCTGTTCGGAGTATGGGCCAGGACCTGCGGCCAACCAACTTGGATCATTTCGGCCTGGTGCGGGCCGTGGACGCACAATGCCGCCACCATGCGCAGCAGTGCGGCCTCACAATCGAGTTCTCAGCCGTCGGCCTGGAAGAGCTTCCCCTGGAACGAAGTCTGTCCATCAATATCTACCGAATAGTTCAGGAAGCCCTGAACAATATCAAACAACACGCCAAAGCCGATCATGTCTTTATTCACTTGGTGCCTGCTTTTCCAAACCTCATCTTGCGGATCAAAGACAATGGACAAGGATTTGACCCCTGTCATGTGGAGCATCAGGAAGAGAAGATGGGATTGAACAGCATGAAGGCCCGAGCTGAACTGCTCTAAGGAAGCTTTCGCCTCTATTCCAAACCCATGCAGGGCACCTCCATTGTCATCCAGATTCCCTTTCCTGAGAAAAAGGGATCGCATTCAAAGGAGTAGTCCACTTGGATTTCTTGCGGTTCAGATGCTCGCTCACACAGCGGCCGCAGTCAAACATCCGGACCATGGTCAGATTGAGCAGGTGCTCTGCGGTATGCATTCTGGAAACAGGGTCTTCCTTCATCAGACTCCACCATTTTGATGTTCAATAGAAACACCGTCGTCACCGCCTGCTAGTTGACCAGCCCTGCTGCCCCTTGTCAGGCTGCATGGCTGTAATTCGGACCTCTCTACCATACTTGAATTTTTGTAAATTTTAAAAAGACCGAACAAATTGGGTGACCGGCTTAAAATAGTGTCAGGAGGGCTACGGGCCGATGGATCGAAAGTCCTCCCCCTCTCACCTGCTCACAGCCCGGTGCAGTAAACCCTGATCTGCTCCAGGAATCCGGCCCGGTCGGTATATAAAATGATCCAGAACGACCTGCCTGAAGTCTTTTTCCGATCCCTGAAGGCCGGTCCTGTCCCCAAGGGCCTTCCAGAAGGTTTGACCACTGGCCTGTCCGGTGGCATAGCCGGTCTCGAAGACCAGCTCGACCCCGGCCCGCTGCACCGTTTCCGGGTTGAGGCCCTGCTCCTCGGCCAGGGTCCCCAGGCCCCCGGTGAAGCCTTCTTCAGCCAGCACGCCGCCGAAATCGAAGAGTATCCATTTCACTGCACAGGGCATCGTGTTTCTCCTTCGCGTAAAATATCAGAGTCAATCCGTTTTGCCGCTTTGAATTTATCGATTCAACTTCAGACTTCGTACCAGCGTCTTGACACTTAATCGTAAGTCTATAAAGTAATTGAGAATATTTCAAATGATTTCAAAATTGGACATAATATCGAAGTTCGAAGCACGAAATTCGAAACAAACTTCAAATGACAAAAATTCAAAATTCAAA
>CAZUMF010000292.1:0-6056 GCA_964621385.1 uncultured Desulfohalobiaceae bacterium | reverse complement strand
GGACGCCGGCCTCTCACGCCGGTAACAGGGGTTCAAATCCCCTTGGGGACGCCAAATGATTAAAAGCAGACAGCTTCAGGCTCCTACGAATTACCCAGCAGCGGCCTTTTCTTTTTCGGTTACCAGCCACCCACAACCACATTCAGACTTCGTACCTACATTACGTCTTTGAACCTTAAAGATTTAAAATAATTGATAATAGCTGAAATGTTCTTAAAATTGGACATTCTTTTGGTTTCTGGTGTCAGGTTTCTGGTGTCAGGAAAAGAAAGATAAAGCTATATCAAGGTGTTAATCTCTGACACCCGACACCTGAAACCTGAAAAAGAGGCAAGTACTATCACAAAATGTCCAAAAAATCTTTCAAATTTACGCTTACTGTAAAGAGCTCTGAGATTGAAGATCCGAAATTGTTTCGGACGCAATCGTGCCTGAACGCGTGAGCGCACTCTATCCATTCTTAAAATGACTGTAAATTGAAAAATCAAAAGGATGGCGGTTCGGTCTTTGCGTATTCCGGCCTGAAGTCCGTCAGGCCGGAGCGGTTTTGCCGCCTGGGTCTGATTCAGACATAGCCAAGGAGTCTGGGGATGGTCATGATCAACGGCGGGAAATAGGTGACCAGGAGCAGGACCCCGAATTCGAGCAGCAGAAAGGGGACCACCGCCCGGGTGACTCGGGGAAGGGACATGTTCGTCACCCCGCAGACCACGAACAGGCAGACGCCCAGAGGAGGGGTGAGCAAGCCCACCACGATGTTCAGGACCATGATGAATCCGAAATGCAGCGGATCGATGCCCACAGAGGTGGCCACGGCCATGAGGGTGGGGGCCAGGATAATGATGGCGGCCCCGCCTTCCAAGAACATACCGATGAAGACCAGAAAAACATTCAAAAAGAGCAGGATCAAATAGGTGTCTGTGGTCACACTGAGCATGCCCTGGGCGATTTTTTGCGGGATTTGCTCGGCGGTCAAGATCCAGGCAAAGATATTGGCCATGGCAATGATCAGCAAAAGGACGGCGGTGGTGGTTCCGCTGCTGATCAGGATGCGTGGCAGATCGCTGATTGTCAGCTCCCGATAGATGAAAAGACCGATGAACAGAGCATAGAACACAGCAACCACAGCGGCCTCGGTGGGGGTGAACACGCCGCCCAGAATCCCCCCGAGGATGATCACCGGGGCCAGAAGGGCCGGACCGGCCGATTTGAATGATGTCCAGAAACGGCCAAGGGAGAAAGGAACATCGTCTTTGGGGTAGGCATGTCGAAGGGCGATCACATACGAGAGGATCATCATGGAGATGCCCATGAGCAGCCCCGGAATGAGACCGGCGGCAAACAGGGCTCCGATGGACAGGCCTGTGGTCACCCCCATGATGACCATGAATATGGACGGCGGGATGATCGGCCCCATGGTGGAGGAGGCCGCGGTGACTGCGGCAGAAAAGGCCTTTCCATAGCCTTTTCTGACCATCCCCGGCACCAGGATGGTGCTCATGGCCGAGGTATCAGCCACGGCCGATCCGGAGATGCCCCCGAAAAACATGGAGGCTACAATATTGGTGTGGGCCAGTCCTCCCCGCACCCGGCCCACCAGAACATTGGCAAAGTCAATGAGCCTGCTGGTGGTGCCGCCTTTGTTCATCAATTCACCGGCCAGGACAAAAAAAGGCACGGCCATCAACGGAAAGGAGTCAATGCCCGTGAACATGCGCTGGGCCATGAGGGTCAGCGGAATATCGGCCTTGATCAGAGCGGCCAGAGAGGTGATCCCCAGGCAGAAAGCCACAGGAAATCCCAGGAGAAGGGTCGAGAGGAAGACAATGACGATCAGGGTGACCATGATTGATGCATCCTGTAGGCTGAAAGTGAATGCAGGGTTTTGGCACCTGTGTGCTGGACCGGCCTTTCCGGCTGTTCAGTGCCTACAGCGCGCCGCTCACCATATCCCGCTTGACCCCCGCTGCAGTGGGGAAGAAATCGTTCAGGACTCCGGCGGTGAGTTCAATGATCATCAGAAGGGCACCGGCGGATATGGCCAGATAGGGGTAAAACATAGGGATCTCCATGGAAGGCGAGTTCTGGCTGGCATTGAACACCGCCATGGTCCAGCCTTCTTTGAGCACAACGCCGAGAAATCCGATCATGGCCAGTTGCGTGCCTGCCACGATCCATTTCTGGATGGGGGCTGGAAATTGTTCAACAATGATCGAGACGCCGATGTGCCGGCCGTGCCGAAGAGCCACAGCCGAACCCAGCATGCCCATCCAGATCATGAGATAGCGGGCGAGTTCTTCGGACCAGGGAAAGGGCACGTAGATTACGAAACGAAAGATGATCTGCAGAAAAATGGCCACGGACATGGCGATGCCGGTGATGACCAGGCCCCAGGTCGCCACCCGGTTGGTGGCTTTGGCCAGCAGATTGACAAGTCGTGAGAGGCGCTTCATGGAATTGTTCATTCCGGTTTGAGCCTCGTTTTGAGGCTCAAACCGGTGAGCGGGTTTTTAGTCGGCGATCTGTTCGTAGTGTTCGTTGGCCATGTCGATATGCTCCTGAATAATGGCCTCAGCCCGATCTCCGACCCTGGCTTCAGCCTCCTTGGCGGCCTGCAGAGCCTTGTCCACCCAGTCCTGGCCGGCTTTTTCAGTAATGAATTTCAGGGCGGCGGGCTGGGCAATGCTGCGGAACTGCTCCAGACTCTCGGCCGTGGGTTTGTTCACGTTCATGCCCTTGGCCTTGAGTTTTTCCAGTCCCTGAATATTGGCCTCCTGGGAGAAGCCGTTGTGCACCGCGGCAAGGACATCAGCGGCCTCGGCCACCACCTTCTGCTGCTCAGGCGTGAGTTTGTTCTGGAAAAAACGCTCGTTGATGAACACAAAGATGGGATTGTAGAGATGGCCGTCAAGGATCATTTCGTCCTGGACTTCATAAAATTTCATGTCGTGAATGAGCACGATCGGGCACTCCATGCCGTCAACCACGCCCTGCTGCAGGGCCATGTACAGTTCGCCAAAGGCGATGGGGGTGGGATCGGCGCCCAGGGCCTTGACCATTTCCATGTGGGCCGGGTTTTCCATGGTCCGGATTTTCAAGCCGTTCATGTCCGCAGGCGTTTTCAGGGGCCGTTTGTTGTTGGTGAAGTGGCGATAGCCGTTTTCAGTGATGGAGAGAATGCGCACCCCGGTTTCGGCCAGAAAGGCCTTGCTGAACTCCTGGCCGAAGTCGCCGTTAAAGGCTTCCCAGGCAGCCGGAGCACTGGAAAAAAGGTAGGGGATGTCAAAGACCATGACTTCGGAAAAAAAACCGGGAACCGGTCCGGAGGAGAGGGTGCCCATTTCAATGGTGCCGAGCTTGACCCCTTCCAGGGCTTCCCGTTCGCTGCCGAGAGCGGAGGCGTGATAGGGCTCCACCACGACCTCGCCGTTGGTGCCTTTTTCCACCATGTGCTTGAAGATCTTGACCGCCTTGACGGTCCGGTTGTCTTCATTGGCCGGGCCGGAATTGGCTAGTTTGATAGTCACTTTGGCGGCGGCGCCGGTGCCTATTCCCACAATAAGCAGCAGGACCAGACAGGTGAAGAGTTTTTTCTGCATAGCGGCCTCCTTGTTGTTTGCAGTTTGTTTCGATAAAGAAGAATGTGGATGAGTTTTCGTCAACGCCATCTATACGTAGAAAAGATCGGGCCTGTCAAACCTATAGAATTATAGATTTTGGATTTTCGATTTTCGATTGTTAAGACAAAGAATAAGAGCTGGTTATCTGGCATAAATCCAAAAACTTTTTCTTAAAGGCTATAGGGACGATCTTCAGTGCACGAATCGGGTCCCGGCCTCGCCGCGAACCGAGGCCTCGAGGTCTTCTATATGGGTGATCACCGCCTGAGCGCCCCCTCCTGACACAAACTGCATGGCGGCTTCCACTTTGGGGAGCATGGCCCCGGCTGAAAAGTGGTCCTTCAGGATATGCCGGGATATTTCCTCCAGACTGATTGTCTGTAAGAAACGCTCCGTCGGTTTTCCAAAGTCCAGGGCCACGCCCTGAACATCCGTGGCAATGACAAAGAGATCCACCCCGACTTCTTCAGCCAGGCGCGCGCTGGCCAGGTCCTTATCGATCACGGCATCCACCCCGTCAAAGGTCCGCCCCTTTCGCACCACCGGGATCCCGCCGCCCCCGCAGCAGATGACGATGAAATCCTTGTCAATGAGGGCCTTGATCTCCCGCTTTTCAACAATGGTCACCGGCTTGGGCGAGACCACAACCCGGCGAAAGCCTTTGGGAGACTCAATGACAGGATAGGGCAGGGTCAGGGCTTTTTCCCGGTCAAAGGCCGGTCCGATGGGCTTGGAGGGTTTTTGAAAGGAGGGGTCCTGTTCGTCGATGACCACGTAGCTGATCAGACTCACCAGGGGCTGGGCATTGATGCCCATTTCCATGAGGGCCTCGTCCAGGGTGGATTCGATCATGTAGCCGATCTGGCCCTGGGTCTGGGCCACGAGGATTTCCAGAGGCATGCGCTCCACTGTGTCGCAGCACTCCTGCTGGAGCATGAGATTGCCCACCTGCGGCCCATTGCCGTGGGTGATGATGATCCGGTAGTCTCTGGACAGGCGGGCGATCTGTTTGGCCGGGACCTTCAGATTCTCCAGCTGTTCACCTGCGGTGCCGGTTTGTCCTTTCCGGATGAGGGCGTTGCCCCCCAGGGCCACCAGAAGCACCGGTTTTTGGCTGTCCGGGATCTTCATGGACATTTTCCGCAGATTTTCAGCATGAGGGCGTTTTGGGCGTGCATGCGGTTTTCCGCTTGATCAAAGACAATGGAGGCCGATGACTCCAGGACGGAGTCCGTGGTTTCCACCCCGCGCTCCGCCGGCAGGCAATGCATGAAGAGCGCGTTTTGGCCGGCGGCGGCCATGAGGGCGTCGTTCACCTGGAAGTCATGAAAGCGCTTTTTTCGGTCTTCGGCCTGATCCTTTTGCCCCATGGAGGCCCAGACGTCGGTGTACACCACATCGGCATCCCGGACGGCTGTTTTGGGGTCGTGGCTGACGGCCACCTCGGACAGGCCGGACTCTTTGGCCGCCTGAAGCGTGGCCGGATCAGGTTCAAAGCCTTCGGGGCAGGCGCAGACAAAAGAAAAGGGCAGCCGTTGGGCCAGGCGGAGCCAGGAGTGGACGATATTATTGCCGTCTCCCAGATAGACGATCTTCAGGTCCTTGAGATGTCCCCGGTGCTCCAGGATGGTGAACATATCCGCCATGATCTGGCAGGGATGGTTGTAGTCCGTGAGCCCGTTGATCACCGGGACGTCGGCATGCCGGGCCAGTTCAAGGATGTGGCTGTGCTCGAAGAGGCGGGCCATGAGCAGATCGTTGTAGCGGGCCAGGACCCGGGCCACGTCCTTGACCGCTTCCCGCTGTCCGATGGCGATGTCCGAAGGGCCGAGGTACAGGGCGTGGCCGCCTAGGCGGAAAAAGCCGGTTTCAAAGGAGACCCGGGTCCGGGCCGAGGGCTTGGCAAAGATCATGGCCATGGAGTGGTCCTTGAACGGCTTGAAGTCTTCACGCCGCTGAAATTTGGCCTTGACCTCGCCGGCCAGGGCAAAGGCCTCCTGGATTTCATCAGGACTGAAATCCGTGATATGCAGAAAGTCGCGTTTCATATCCATCTTCCTTACTAATAAATTCGAAGCACGAAATTCGAAATTCGAAACAAGCACGAAATTCAAACTCTCAAATGACAGAAACAAAGATTGAGAGCAGTCTGCAGCTATGCACATCAAGCTGGAGCCTGCTCGGCATACGTTCTGGGAAGTCCACTGATCATTGCTGAAAAACCAGTCATGGTTTTTCAGCAATGACGGATTCGATCTGTTCCAATGCCCAGTCCACCTCATGTTTCTGGATCACCAGGGGCGGTGCAAAGCGGATGGTGTCCTCATGGGTCTCTTTGCAGAGCATGCCCTTTTCTGCCAGCTTCAGGCAGTAGGGCCTGGCCCCCCCGGCCTCGGGGACCAGTTCCAGGGCGATCATCAGACCGCGGCCCCGGAC
>CAZUMF010000291.1:0-6089 GCA_964621385.1 uncultured Desulfohalobiaceae bacterium | reverse complement strand
ACCACACCGGACACCAGCCTTTGACCGGACCGAATATCGAGCATTGGGGACCGCGGTTTCCGGACATGAGCCAACCCTTTGATCCGGCCCTGCAACACCTGGCCCTGCACACCGGCACCGGGCTCGGACTGCGCCTGGAGCGGGGCGTCTATATCGGTGTGCCGGGACCCTGTCTGGAGACCCCGGCCGAGACCAGGGCCTTTAAGCGCTGGGGCGCCGATGCTGTGGGCATGTCCACGGTCCTGGAAGTCATCACCGCCAAACACATGGGCCTGAACATCCTCGGCCTGTCCTGCCTGACCAACAAAAATCTCCCGGACTGCATGGCCCCGACCTCGCTTCAGGAGGTCATCGCCCAGGCTGAAAAATCCGGAAAAGACCTCGGACGCCTTTTAACAGCGCTCATTCCCCGGATTCCAGAGCTCTTTACAGGACGCGAAAATTTGAAGGATTTTTTGGACATCTTTTGATATCTCTTGCTTCTTTTTGAGGTTTCAGCCTCCGGCCCGGAGGGGCCTACGCCCCGGAGGGGTGTCTGGCCTCCGGCTCGTAGAGCCTACGCCTCGGAGAGTTTCAGGTTTCAGTTTGCGGATTTTGCCTC
The DNA here is from genome assembly GCA_964621385.1 of uncultured Desulfohalobiaceae bacterium. Classification (GTDB taxonomy): domain Bacteria; phylum Desulfobacterota; class Desulfovibrionia; order Desulfovibrionales; family Desulfothermaceae; genus JAABTT01. Next base: position 5,488 of record CAZUMF010000291.1, on the reverse strand, counting down.
TCCAGACACCCGACACCTGACACCAGAAACCAAAAGAATGTTTAATTTTAACAACATTTCAAATATTGCTAATTATTTTATCATATTAAAGTCCAAAGCCGTAATGCCGGTACAAAGTCTGGATTCATAGAAGCAACAGCCCTTTGCTGAATGAATAACCATCCAGCGTTACCGGGATATATCCCCGCGGCGCTTTGAATCGCCGCCGGGATTGGCCTTGACTTCTGCTCTGTCTTGCTTCATTTTTTGGGGCGAAATCACTCTTCATTCTGCAATTCCAGATCTTCCGGAGGATTCATTCAATATGAGCGACTACAAGGACACCCTGCACCTGCCGAAAACGAGCTTTCCCATGCGCGCCAAGCTCCCGAAAAACGAACCCAGGCTCATTGAATTCTGGACCAGGCAGCGGGCCTACGAACAGATGATCCAAACCGGAAGCCCGGAAAAGACCTTTGTGCTGCACGACGGACCGCCGTATGCCAACGGCAACATCCATCTCGGCACGGCCATGAACAAGATCCTCAAGGATATTCTGGTCAAATCCCGAAACCTCATGGGCGACAGGGCCGAGTACGTGCCCGGCTGGGACTGCCACGGCCTGCCCATTGAACTCAAGGTGGAACAGGCCCTGAAAGAAAAGAAATCAGACCTGTCCACCCTGGAGATCCGGAAGCGCTGCCGGGACTACGCCCTGACCTATCTCGACATCCAGCGGGAAGAATTCAAACGGCTCGGGGTGCTCGGCGAATGGGATACGCCCTATTTAACCATGCATCCGGCCTATGAGGCGGCCACCGCCGGGGAGCTCTGCTCCTTCATGCGCCGCGGCTCTGTCCTGCGCAGCAAAAAGCCCATCCACTGGTGCCCCTCCTGCGAGACCGCCCTGGCTGAAGCCGAAGTGGAATATTACGACAAAAACTCCCCGTCCATCTTTGTCCGTTTTCCCCTGCCGGATCCCAAGATCCGGGACCTCGCACCCCAAATTGGTGATCGACCGGTGTTTGTGGTCATCTGGACCACCACTCCCTGGACCGTGCCCAACAACCTGGCTGTGGCGGTTCATCCTGAATTCGACTATGTCCTTCTGCAGCATGAAGACGCCTGCTATCTCCTGGCTGAAAAGCTCTGGCAGGACTGTGCGGAAAAATTCCAATGGCCGGCCCCCACCCGCCTGGCCAGGCTGAGCGGCCGTCAGCTGGAAGGCCTGCAGGCGGAACACCCCCTCTACGCCCGTCCCTCCCCGATTGTCCTGGCCGAGTACGTGACCCTGGAGTCCGGCACCGGGTGCGTGCACACCGCCCCGGGCCACGGGCAGGAAGACTATGAAACCGGCCTCAAATACGGATTGGAGGTCTACGCCCCGGTGGACGACCAGGGGCGGTATTTGAACAGCGTCCAGTATTTCGGAGGGCAGAATGTGTTTGAAGCCAATCCCGCGATCATTGAAAAACTGGAGCATGCCGGTGCCCTGCTGGCCAATGAGCGCCTGGAGCACGCCTACCCGCACTGCTGGCGCTGCAAAAAGCCGGTCATCTTCCGGGCCACCACCCAGTGGTTCATCTCCATGGAACAGAACAATCTCCGGGACAAGGCCTTGAAGGCCATTGCGCAGGACGTCCAGTGGATCCCGGCCTGGGGTGAGCAGCGCATCGGGAATATGATCGCCCATCGGCCGGATTGGTGCATCTCCAGGCAGCGCTCCTGGGGTGTGCCCATTATCGCCCTGATTTGTGAAGACTGCGAGCAGGCCTATTATGATCCGGACTGGGTGCAGGGCATTGTCGAGAGGTTTGCCGCCCACGACACCGGAGCGGATTACTGGTTTGAGGCGCCTCTGGAGGACATGCTCCCTCCCGGCCTGACCTGCCCCCACTGCCAGGGGACAAACTGGCGGAAAGAGACCGATATCCTGGACGTCTGGTTCGATTCCGGAACCAGTTATGCCGCGGTCCTGGAACAGCGGGAGGAATGCCGCTATCCGGCCGACATGTATCTGGAGGGCTCTGATCAGCACCGGGGCTGGTTTCACAGTTCCCTGCTCGCCTCTGTGGGCACCCGGGACCGGGCCCCGTACCGGGCGGTTTTGACCCACGGCTTTGTGGTGGACGGTCAGGGCAAGAAAATGTCCAAATCCATCGGGAATGTGATCGCCCCCCAGGATATCATCGACCGCTACGGGGCGGAAATCCTGCGCATGTGGGTAGCCTCGGAGAATTACCAGGAGGATCTGCGGATCTCGGAGAACATCCTCAAGCAGCTGGTGGACAATTATCGCAGAATCCGCAATACCTGCCGCTATATCCTGGGCAACCTCTCTGACTTCCATCCTGGAAAGCACCGTGTTTCCTTAACAGACATGCTCCCCCTGGACCGCTATATCCTGGACCAGGTCCAGGACAAGCACGCAGCCATCTGGAGATACTACGAGGATTACGACCTGCACAAGGTCTTTCACACCGTGCACAACATGTGCGTCAATGAATTGAGCGCCTTTTACCTGGATATTCTCAAGGACAGGCTCTATGTCTCGGCTGCGGACAGTCTGGAGCGGCGCTCGGCCCAGACCGCTCTCACCCGCATCCTGCTCATCCTGATCAAGGACATGTCCCCGATCCTGAGTTTTACGGCCGAAGAGGTCTTCCAGCATCTGAGTCCTGAGATCACGGATGGGGTGGAAACCGTGCTGGCCTTTACCCTGCCGGAGCAGCCCGGCGATCTCCTCACACCTGACGAACGGGACCTCTGGGATCTGCTGCTCCGGGTCAGATCCGAGGTGACCAAGGCCATTGAACCTAAGCGGCAGGAAGGCCTGATCGGCCATTCCCTGGATGTGCTGCTGCGTCTGAGCGGAGACCGGGAACTCATGGAAGTCCTGGCTTCTGTGGAGGACTCCTTACGGGACCTGTTCATTGTCTCCCAGCTCGAACTGGCGCCGGCCGGAACCGAACTGACAGACTGCCGGCACAGCCAGGAAATCCCCGGACTCCAGATCCAGATCAACAGGGCCGAAGGCGGCAAATGCGCCAGGTGCTGGACCTACAGCCCCAAGCTCGGACAGGATTCCCGCCATCCCGAGATCTGTCCCCGGTGCGCCCGGGTGCTTCAGGAAGACGGGGCCGGCTGAGATCGAAATTGGAAATTGAAAATGAGCTTGAAACCCAAACCCCCAGTTCACGGGACAGTGCACTGATTGTATGGCCGGACCGGAACAGACTGCAAACTCAGGATTGAAAAGCATCCCGAGATCGGCCTGGGTGATCGCTCTGGCGATTCTTTTTCTGGATCAGATCCTGAAAGAGCTGATCAAGAGCAGCATACCGGTCTGGGGGAAAATACCCGTCATTGAAGGGTTTTTCAATATCGTGCACGTCCTGAACCGGGGTGCGGCCTTTGGTTTTTTGAACACCCAGTCTGTCTCCTGGCTGCCCGTCTTTTTCATCGTGATTACCGGCCTGGCTGTGCTCGTGATTGTCTCGCTCCTGCGCCGGTCCCGGGAAAATGGGCCGCTCTATGTTGTTGCCCTGAGTTCTATCCTGGGCGGAGCACTCGGCAATCTGACCGACCGGCTGCGACAGGGGGTGGTGGTGGACTTTCTGGATTTTCATATCGGGCGCTTCCACTGGCCGGCCTTCAATATTGCGGATATGGCCATCAGCATCGGCGCCATCTGCCTCCTGATCACCTTTTATACCAAGGAGCGGCATGCATCCGATTCTCGTTGAAATCGGCCCCATCACCCTTTACAGCTACGGGGTTTTTATCGCGGCCGCCATTCTGCTCGGTCTGGGGCTGAGCATGCGGGAGGCCCGCCTGAAAAACCTCAACCACACGCTGCTCCCCGACCTGGGTTTTTACCTTATTCTCGGCGCCCTGGCGGGATCCAGACTGTTGTATGTCCTGCTCAATCCGGGGTATTTTCTTGAACATCCGCTGTACATACTTCAGTTCTGGAAGGGCGGGCTGGTGTTTGTGGGTGGAGCCATTGCCGCCGGGCTCATCGCCTGGTTCTATCTCAGCAGAAAACAGGAGCCTTTTCGACAATGGCTTGATGCCTTTGCTCCCGGCATAGCAGCAGGACAGGCCCTCGGCAGAATCGGATGTCTTATGGCCGGCTGCTGTTACGGAAAACAATGCACCCTGCCCTGGTCCGTGACTTTCAAGAACCCCAACTCGCTGGCTCCGCTCAACAGTCCCCTGCATCCCACACAGCTCTATCATTCCCTGTCCGGAGTGCTGCTCTTCATCCTGCTCATCGCCTTGAGAAAAAAAGTCCGCCACCCGGGTCAGCTCTTTGCCCTGTTCCTCATGCTGTATGCGCTTTTTCGCTTCGGGATTGAATTTTTCCGGGGCGACTTCAGAGGCCACCTCGGTGTTCTGAGCATCACCCAATGGATCGTCTGCGGTGTGTTTATCCTGGGTGTTTCACTTTTTTTCCTGTTCAGGAGGTCGTGAGTGACCGGCTTCTCACCTACAACCCTGGCCCTCATCGGGATCATGTTCTTCATCCCCATCCTTCCCAATCTCTGGGCCATCTGGCACATCTTTCATAGCGATTTCCCGAGTGTCGCTGAAAAGATGGGTTGGCTGTTTGCAGCCATGTTTCTGCCGGTCTTGGGCGGCCTGGCCTATTGTGTCTGGGGACGAAAAAAGGGGACGCACGTCAACCGTCAAATACCGGATCATCCGGCTGAGGAGGATTCACAATGAAAAAAACACTCTTTATCGGCATCATGCTCAGTCTGGTCCTGGGCTGCACCACCACCACGCCCCAACAGAACAGCCTGCTCCAGAACCAGGTTTTTTCCCTGCGCCAGGTCCAGAAGAAACACAGCGAGACCCAGAAAAAGATTCAGGACCAAATCGCTGCCCTGGAAAAGCGCGTTCAGGAACTCAGCCAGCGACCCGCCGGGGACAGTGCTGAAGGCTCGCAAGCCGTGAGCCAGTCCGTCCTCTCCAAACAGGCGGACCTGGCGAGCAAGGTGGAATCGCAGCAGATCAAGCTGGCCACTCTCATGGGCTCCCAGGAAGAACTGGAACGTACCGTGAAGGCGGTCCGTGAAACAGGTCTGAACAACGAAGAACAGCTGAAAAGTCTTGAAAAAAGGCTCTCCCGGCTTGAAACCGAACTCCACCAGATGGTCAGTCAACTGGGCATCGACACCGCAGATCGCTCTGCACAGGAAGCCCCTTCCCCGAAAACAGAAAAAGAAACACAAAAGCCTGAAAAATCACAAAAAATCACGCCGGAATTTCTGTATGACCAGGCCCTGCAGGCCTTTAACCAACGCGATTACACCAAGGCCCTGGGACTCTGGTCGGACATGGTCGACAGTTTTCCGGAGCATGAACTGGCACCCAATGCCTACTTCTGGCAGGGAGAGGCCTATTATCAACTGCAGGATTTCGCGAAAGCGGCCCTGCAGTACAACAGGGTCATCGAACAGTTTCCCGAAAGCAATAAGTATCCGGCGGCCTTGCTCAAACA
>CAZUMF010000290.1:0-6098 GCA_964621385.1 uncultured Desulfohalobiaceae bacterium | reverse complement strand
GGCCTTCCGGACCTCCAGCTGGAGCAGGAGGCCCTGGAGACCCTGTTTGGCCTCGCCACCGGCGAGGTCACGGACCGTCCCCTCTTTCTCGAAAACGGCTATCTCCTGGCGGAAAAGACCGATGCACAGCCCGCCCGGGTGAGCCCCTTCCCGCAGGTCAGGGAACAGATCGTCCAGAGGCTCACCAAGCAAAAAGCCAGGGCCAGGGCCCTGGAAAAAGCCCGCAAGACCCTGGAAGCCTTACAGACACAGGGTCCCGAAGCCCTGGCGGAAGACAAAACCCTTGTCGAGAGCCAGCCCTTCAATCGGCGGGGGTTTATCCCGGGTCTGGGATCGAATCCGGAACTGGCCCGCCAGGCCCTCAATGCGGATCACTCCGGGTGGTTTGACAAGCCCTACCAGGTCCCCACCGGCTCACTCCTGGCCCGACCCGGCAAACACATCCCCCCGGACGAGGAACAATGGCAGGAACAGAAATCCTCCTGGATGGCCAGATTGCGCCAAAACCGTGAACAAACCCTGTATGAAGCCTACTTTCAGCAGTTGCGGGACAAGGCCGAGATCGAAATCCTCACCCCGGAACTGCTCCAGTATTGAGGCCGTTTGCCGGCATGATCTTTTTCTTGACAGAAACAGCGTTTCTGTATAGCTAGATCGTTTACCTTGCCTGCGCCCGATCCCGGGGGCAGGCCACAGACCACAAGGAGACCACTGATGCAGCGAAAATTCGAGACCCTCCTCTTATTCAGTCCGGACCTGACCGCTGAAGGCCGGCAGCAGATCCTGGACAATCTGAGCGGTTTTATCCACAACAACGCCGGGCACATCCTGGAAACCGACGACTGGGGTTCCAGGGAGCTGGCCTATCCCGTGCAAAAGCACACCCGGGGACGCTACGTCCGCCTGGAATACGGGATCAACGGTTCCCACATCGCGGAATTGGAGCGCAGGATCCGCATCAGCGACGGCATTTTGAAATTTTTGACCGTCAAACTGGCCGAGACCTTTCAACCGATCCAGGAGGAGGCATAACCCATGGCGTTTAAGTTCACACCCAGAAAAAAATTCTGCCGTTTCTGCGCGGACAAGGACCTGCCCCTCGACTACAAGCGATCGGACATCCTCAATGATTTCATCACGGAACGGGGCAAGATCATCGCCCGCCGCATCACCGGGACCTGTGCCAAGCACCAGCGCAAGCTGACAACAGAAATCAAAAAATCACGGCAGATGGCCTTGCTGTATTATTCGGCGGTTCACAGCACCGAGGTGAAGAAGAAGACCATATAGGAGCCCATGTCATGCAGGTTATCTTACGTACGGATATCGAAAATCTCGGCAGCCTCGGCGACCTGGCCGACGTCAAGCCCGGGTACGCCAGAAACTATCTCATCCCCCAGGGCAAGGCCATGCCGGCCACCCCGTCCAATCAAAAAATCTTTGAACAGGAGCGGGCCAAGCTGCAGGCCAAACAGGACAAAATCCGCTTCCAGGCCAAAGACACGGCCCAGCAGCTGGAGCAGTTGAGCATCAGCATCCCGGTTCGCGTTGGGGAAAACGACAAGCTGTACGGCTCCATCACCTCCTCCATCATCGCCGGCGAGCTGGCCAGGCTGGGCTATGAGATCGACAGGAAAAAAATCGAGCTTGATAAACCCATTCGGTCTTTGGGAGAATTCTTTGTGCCCATCCGGCTCTATCCCGAAGTCCGGCCTGAATTGAAGGTACGTGTGGTTCGACATGGCGAAGAACAGTCCGCAGACGGGGAGCAGGAATAGATCACAACAAGGGCCGTCAGGCACGCTGTCCGCAGACCTGGCTCAGACCGATCAGGCCCTGTTGCGGAAAGTCCCCCCCCAGAACCTCGAAGCCGAGCAGGCCGTTTTGGGGGGGGTTTTTTTACGCAATTCCATCCTGAATTCCCTTATCGACATCCTCGAGGAGGGCGATTTCTATTCCCCGGTCCACAGTATGATTTACGGGGCCTTCCTGGATCTGTACCGCAAGAGCGTCCCGGTTGATCTGCTCACGGTCTCCGAAGAGCTCAAAAAAAAGGGGCGGCTGGAAACCATCGGCGGGCCCGCCTACCTGACCCTCTTGACGGAATCCGTGGTCAGTGCCTCCAACGCCCTGAACTACGCCCAGATTGTCCGGGACAAGTCCGTCCGGCGTCAGCTCATTCAGCAATCCACCACCATCATTGATCAGGCCTTTGATTCCGGTGAAGAAACCGGAACCCTGCTGGATCAGGCCGAACAGAGCATCTTTTCCGTCTCCGCAGGCCGGGCCGGGGCCAACTTCAAGACCAGCCACGAACTCGTCTATCAGGTCTTTGAACAGCTGGAGCAGCGTTTCGAGCAGCAGGAGCTCATCACCGGCGTACCCACGGGCTACGCCAAATTCGACGAAATCACCGCGGGGCTCCAAAAAACCGACCTGATCATCATTGCCGGCCGCCCGAGCATGGGCAAGACCGCTTTCGGGCTGAACATCGCCATGCGCTCCTCCATTATGCACAATGTTCCAGCCGCGGTCTTTTCTCTGGAGATGTCCATGGAGCAGCTCATGATGCGCATGCTCTGTTCCTGGGGCAAAGTCGACCTCAGTCGGATGCGCAGCGGCTTCTTGCAGGACGATGACTGGTACCGCCTCTACCAGGCCGCCGAGGCCCTGGCCGGGGCCCCGATCCTCATCGACGACACGCCCTCCCTGGACCCCATCGAACTCCGGGCCCGCTGCCGGCGGCTCAAGGGTGAAAAAGGACTGGGCCTGGTAATCGTTGATTACCTGCAGCTCATGCACTCCTCCTCGAGAAAGGACTCCCGCGAGCAGGAGATTTCCCATATTTCCCGAAATCTCAAAGCCCTGGCCAAGGAAGTGGACGTCCCGGTCATCGCCCTGGCCCAGCTGAACCGGAAAGTCGAGGAACGGACCAATAAGCGTCCCATGCTGGCCGACCTCCGCGAGTCCGGGGCCATTGAACAGGACGCCGATCTCATCGTCTTCCTCTATCGGGACGAAGTCTACAACACGAGCCAGGACAACCCGGAACGGGGGACGGCGGAAATCATCGTGGGCAAGCAGCGAAACGGACCAACCGGCATGGCCAAACTCAAATTCTTCAATTACTGCACTGCCTTTGAAAATCTGGCCCAAACCCCGGAGCCTTCGGAAAGCCTCCATGAACACTGAATCCAAATGTCAGCTTTGCCGCTGGCAGGGCTGACATACAATTAATTGATATTTAATGAAGGAACTTCGTTTTGCCGGCATACTGTCGCCATAACCCGTCATTGCTCGCCCAGTTAAATGCCGCTTCACTGCACTGGCCTTTGTCCAGTATTTAACCGGGCGAGGCGTCTTCGCCGAAGCAATCCCTGACAAGAGGCTTTTCTGAAAGATTGCTTCGCTTCGCTCGCAATGACGAGCGTTGATCAATGCTTGGAATTGTGACTCCATTCAGCTAAAATTTCATACGAGCGTTGGAGGTTCGATATTCATTCCTTCAGGCAGAATTTGAACGTCCAACATCGAACGTTCATTCTGTCACGCCCTTAGGTTCAAAGTTTCTTCACTGATCAAAATGACAGTCGTTGTTTTAAATGAACAGCATAACATCTCAGTCGAATATTGTATTAAATAATAATAATTATGTTTCAGCTTTGCCAGAGGCAAAGCTGAAACACGAGATGTATTTTCATAACGCAAGGCAGGTCCTCCAAGGAACAAATTAAATTATTGAAAGCCTTGATAGAGCCTCATCTATCTTTGCTGACCAAACTGACCGCTATGCCCATTACCCACCTCCATGAAGAAGAGCTCCTCTCCAGGGACGAGCTGGATCAGCGCCGGCTGCAGCGCTTCAAAGAGACCCTGCACACATCCAAGGCCTCCGAGCACTACGCCAGAACGCTTGCCCATGTCGATCCCCGGGACATCCGCAGTCTGGATGAGCTGGACCAGCTCCCTTTCACCACCAAGGACGACCTGCGGGCGGCCTACCCCTACGGCCTGCTAGCCCGGCCTCCGGGCGAGATGATCCGCATGCACGCCTCCTCGGGAACCACCGGGTCTCCCACCGCCATGTTCTATACAGCCCGGGATGTCAGAACCTGGGCCGATCTGGTGGCCAGGTGCCTGCACATGACCGGGATCCGGCCCGGGGACGTCTTTCAGAACATGAGCGGCTACGGCCTGTTCACCGGGGGACTGGGCATCCACTACGGGGCGGAGCGTCTGGGGTGTCTGACCATCCCGGCCGGCGCCGGCAACAGCAAGCGCCAGATCAAACTGCTCAAGGATTTCAAGGTCAGCAGCATCCACATCATTCCCTCCTATGCCCTGCATCTGGCCTCGGTCTTTGCCGATGCCGGTGTCGACCCCCGGGATCTGGATCTGCGCATCGCCCTGATCGGGGCCGAACCCCACACCGAGGAATCCCGGACGCGCATTGAAGAGCTGCTCGGGGTCAAGGCCTACAATTCCTACGGTCTCTCTGAAATGAACGGCCCCGGGGTGGCCTTTGAATGCCAGGTCCAGAACGGGATGCACCTCTGGGAAGATGCCTACATTGCGGAAATCATCGATCCGGAAACCGGACGGACCCTGCCGGAGGGAGAACTCGGGGAACTGGTGCTGAGCACCCTGACCAGAGAAGGCATGCCCGTCCTCAGGTATCGAACCCGGGACCTGACCCGCTTCATTCCCGGCACCTGCGCCTGCGGCCGCCGGCATGTCCGCATCGACCGCATCATGGGCCGGGCCGACGACATGTTCATTCTCAAAGGCGTGAACATCTATCCCATGCAGGTGGAGCAGATCCTGATGTCCATCCCTGAAGTGGGGCAGAACTACCTCATCGTTCTGGAACGGGAGGGCTATATCGATCAAATGCGGGTCAAGGTTGAAGTCAAGGATGAATTTTTTGAAGAGGATATGCGCGCCCTGAAAGGCCTGGCCCAGAAAATCGCCCGCCGCCTGCGCGAGGAAATCCTGATCACCCCGCAAGTGGACCTGGTGGAGCACAAGAGTCTTCCCAGGTCCCAGGGCAAGGCGGAGCGGGTCCAGGACAGGCGGACCTAGGCACCTCTTTCGTTTGGAGACGGGAACTCACTGTCCATGCTCACCTGGCTGTTCATCCTGCTTCTCTGCCTTCTCTGGGCCAGCAACTTTCTGAGTCTGCCCGGGAACTGGGTCAACATCCTGCTCCTGGCCCTGTGGAAATGGGGGCATCCGGATATGGAAGCCGGCTTTCTTTTTTTTGGAGGCCTGCTCCTGCTGGCCGCAGTGGGAGAGCTTCTGGAGTTCTTCGGTCAATCCTGGAGTGCCAGACGCTACGGCGGGTCGAGCCCGGGGGGCTGGGGGGCCCTGGCCGGGGCTTTTCTCGGGGCCATCCTCGGGGTGCCTTTGTTCCTGGGATTCGGGGCCATCCTCGGCTCCATCGCCGGCGCCTTTCTGGGCAGCCTCCTGTTGGAGCTTGCCTCGCAAAAGGGCATGGCCCAAGCCCTCAGAGCCTCCAAAGGGGCCATGTGGGGACGGATTTTCGGGATCGCGGCCAAGGCCGGCCTGGGGATGCTCATCCTCGGCCTGAGCATACCGAGAGTCTAAGGGAAATCGATTTCGATTTCGATAGCGATAGCGATTTCGATCCTGAAGAAACCTGAATTACGCAATGCAATGAACTCCCCCGGAGGCACCACCAGTGGATGCACACACCTTCCCCAGCTATCGCGGTGAACTGGAATACGTCTGTCAGGGCTGCGGGGCCCGGTATCCCGGAGACCGCCTTTTGTACGCCTGCCCGGCCTGCTCAGGCGTGTTTCTCCTGGAAGACACGGCCTTTCAGCGCTTGCAGGAGACCCCTGGTCCGGCCTGGCAGAAGATTTTTGACGAACGCAGGCAGAGCACCCGTCCGGGCCTGCAAGGCATCTACCGTTTTTATGAATTGATCGCTCCGGTCCTGGAGCCGGAGGACCTCCTCTACCTGGGCGAGGCCCAGACTCCGGTGGTCATGGCCGGACCGGAACTGCAGGACCGGGTGGGGCAGCCCCTGGCCTTTAAAAACGAAGGCCAGAACCCGAGCGGCTCCTTCAAGGACC
>CAZUMF010000289.1:0-6105 GCA_964621385.1 uncultured Desulfohalobiaceae bacterium | reverse complement strand
ATGTAAAAAATGTCCAAAAAAATGTTCGGTCTTGGGCTCTTCGTAAAGAGCTCTGCACTGAGATAATCCGGATCGAATTCTCCCTGTAGGTAAAGACGGCAGTCCAAAGTTTCTTGTTGGGTTTTGAAATGATAATATGCCTGTTTTCAATGGGATATGGTGCTTTGATTTCAATCCGCTGCTCGTCGTCCCAAAGGGCCTTGGCAGCCTCAAAATCGATGCCGTGTTTTGCTTCATTGCTCATGCTTTTTTGAGGATCCCACTCAAAGTTCATTGGAATATTATACAAAAAATGAATAAATATTGCAACAAAAGCCCTGAAGCTGACTTCGCCCGCTACCCGAGAGAGTTGGAGCACCAAACACGACGAACGAAGAACTCCTCTTCAACCGATAACCGATAACTGATCTGCGCTTCCCGCTACGCGCTCTGCGCTCTGCGCTTCCCGCTATGCGCTATGCGCTTTGCGCTCCACGCTCTATGCGCCATGCGCTCTGCGCTTACCGCTTGCCGCTTGCCGTGCGCAGCACCAAGCACCACGAACGACGAACGATGAAGATCGCCTACTTCTCCAACCACCTGCCCGCAAATCAGGGTCACGGCATCGCCAGGTACGTGCGTAACCTGTATTCAGCCCTGGGCCGGGTGCGGCCGGATATACAGGTCACCCCGGTCACGTCCCTATCGCGAAGGTCGATTGCAGGTGAATTACGCCAGCGTTACCCAGAGCTGCGGTTTTTACCCTGGGGCCGGCATCTGACCGCCCTGTCCTGGGCCTATCTCAAGCAACCGCCTTTGGAGCACTGGCTCGGCAGCGGCTGGGACCTGGTCCACGCCCCCAACCTGGGCTATCCGATTCCCACCAGAAAGCCCTATGTGGTCACGGTCCATGATCTGGGACCATTGATTGCACCGCAGTTCTTTCACAAGCGGGCTATCCGCTGGATGCAGCTAGGCTTTGAGCACATGCTGCAGCAGGCCGCGGCCATTGTCTGCGTCTCCAGGGCCACAGCCGAACAGGTGGTGGAGGAGGCCGGCGACCCGCGGATCAGAATACGGCTGCATGTGGCCCAGGAAGGGGTGGAAGCGCGCTTCTTCGAGCGGGTCGATCCAGGCTGCCTGAAAGGAATAAGCGACCTGCCGTCGCTGAATATGCCCTTCATCCTGGCCGCCGGGGCCCTCAGTCCCCGCAAGAACCTGGAGCGGATCATCCAGGCCCTGGAACTTGTGGCCGGGGAACTCCCGCACCAGCTCTGCCTGGTGGGCGGACAGGGCTGGGGCGGACATGAACTGACAAGGAGGTTAAGGCAATCCAGTGTTAAAGACAGGATTCATGTCCTGGGCTATGTGACAGATCAGCAGCTCCAGGCCCTGTACCAGGCTGCGGCTCTGTTCCTCTACCCTTCCCTTTTTGAAGGCTTTGGCCTGCCGGTGCTGGAGGCCATGGCCTCGGGCTGTCCGGTGCTGACCAGCAATATTTCCTCGTTGCCTGAAGTGGCCGGGGAGGCGGCTGTGCTCGTCGATCCATACAGTGTCCAATCCATAGCTGACGGCATCTGGAAGCTGGCCAGGGACGAAGACCTGCGGACTGAAATGAGCAAGCGCGGACAAAAGCGGGCCGCCTCGTTCACCTGGGAGGCCTGCGCCGAGCGGGTGGCCCGGGTGTATGAGGGGGTTGGGTGAAGACGGAGGACAGAGGACCGAGGGCAGAGGACGGAGGGCGGAGGATCTTGCGGTATGAAGGTAGCAAGGTATGAAGGTGGGAAGGTTAAGAACGAGGACGGAGGACAGAGGACGGAGGACGGAGGACGGCTTGAAGAAGAGGACAGAGGACGGAAGACGGAGAGCGGAGATCGGAGGTCGGCCCTTGAAGAAGAGGACAGAGGACGGAGGACAGATTTAGGAATACAGAAGGGTAAAGTAATGAGTGAGAAGATATCGAGCTTTCGTGAGTTAAGGGTCTACCAAAAGGCTTTTCAGCTTCAGCAAGACATCTTTGAGACAAGCAAAACCTTTCCAAAAGAAGAGCTGTATAGCTTGACAGATCAAATCAGGCGTTCTTCACGATCAGTAGGTAGTAATATCGCAGAGGCATGGCAAAAAAGACGATATCCAGCACATTTTGTGAGTAAATTGACGGATTCAGATGGAGAGCAGGCAGAAACACAGCATTGGATCGATACAGCCAGGGCATGCCAATACATTTCAGATGAAATGCATAGCCAATTTATGAACCATTGTTTAGAAATTGGCCGCATGCTGGGCAGCATGATCAGCAAGCCAGAATCCTTTTGTAAAAGCTTCTGATCAAGTCTTCAATTGTTATATAGCCATCTCGCGGTTTTCTGTTATCTGCACTCTGATGTTTACTAACTGTCATCTGTCCTCTGCCCTCGGTTATCTATGAAAATCCTCCATCTGATCAATGACCTGGGCTATGGCGGGGCGCAGAAGGTGCTCCTGGAACTGGCCAAGTCAGTAGACAGAAACAGGTTTCAATTCTCTGTCGGCCTGTGGGGCAGTGGCTGGGGAAGCGAGCTGATTCCCAAGTTCAGGGATTTGGGACTGGAGGTGGTTGATTTTCAGGCCAGGACAAAGTTCGACCCGCGGGCTTTGTGGGCCCTGTACAGGTATTTGCGCAGGGAATCCATCGACATCCTGCACACCCATCTCATGCTCATGCACGTCATGGGGAGAATGGCAGGCAAATTGGCCGGAGTACCTCGCATTGTCTCCACGCATCACAATCTGGCCCAGTCCAATCATCCACTTTCTCGGACACTGGAACGTTTGACCAGACCCCTGTCCAAGGCCACCGTCTTTGTTTCCCTGGCTGTGCAAACCTCCTATGGCTTTCCAGACCAGCAGGGTGTGGCTTCCGAACCAAGCAGGCATACCGTTATCTATAATCCGGTCTCGATGCGAAAACTCCAACAGGACGCTGCCCGGACTGATCTCCAGGCAGTCAAGGCCCAACTGGGGCTCAGACAAAGCTTTGTCTTCAGCTGTATCGGGCGTTTGCACGCCAGCAAGGGACAGGCATGGCTCCTTGAAGCAGTGGACAGGCTCCGCAGGAATCACTCTGAATTCCAGGTGCTTGTGGCCGGAGATGGACCCTTGAGAACCTGTCTTGAAGAAAAAACAACAGGGCAAGGGTTAGAGGATCACATTAAATTTCTGGGATTCAGAGACGATGTGGCCGCACTGCTGGCCGCCAGCGACTGCTTTGTCATTCCACCTGTCTTCGAGGGTTTCGGTCTGGCCCAAGCCGAAGCCATGGCCTTGGGGCTGCCGGTGATATCCACCAATCTTCCGGCCATTGCCGAGGTAGTCCAGCACGGGGAGACCGGGCTTCTGGTGCCCCCGGAAGATGCGGACGCACTGGCCGAGGCCATGGACTGGCTTATGGATCATCCCCAAGAGGCTGAGCGCATGGGCCGCAAAGCACAGAAACGGGTCGAGGCCCTGTTTTCCAGTCAGGTGATTGCCCGCCAGTATGCGACCTTTTATCAAGACCTGTTGACCGGATAAATCCTGACCTCAAGCAAACACAAGGTTTCGTGAGCTGCATGGCAATACCCTCTGCAAGAGGACAACTCATCATCAATGCCGATGACTTTGGTTTGACGTCTGGCGTCAATCAGGCCGTGATGGACTGCTATCAGCAGGGCTCGGTATCCAGTGCCACCCTGATGGTCAATACGGAGGCGACTGAAGAGGCCGCAGCCCTGGCCCGCAACAATCCAAATCTCGGTCTCGGCCTGCATTTCAACTTGACCCTGGGCCGCCCTGTGAGCCCCTCTGTGGAGGTCCCTTCGCTGGTGGACCAATCCGGAAACTTTTACCGGCGTTCAAGGGCCGAGTGGCGGCTGCTTGCCCGTGGCTTCCGCCGGCAGGACATCCTCCGGGAATTCCAGGCCCAGCTCAAGCGCTACCTGGACTCTGGCCTTGATCTGACTCACGTGGATAGTCACCAGCATGTGCATGTCTTGCCAGGAGTCTTTGAAATGCTTGCCTCGTATTGCCAGGAAAAAGGCCTGCCTTTACGCATCCCCTGGGTGTCTCCCTGGAGCCGGAAAACGAGCATCACACGGCTTCTCAGAACAACCCTGCTCAAACGGCTTGTCAGCCGGAACATGAAACGCTGGCAATCAAGGATCTGCTGCAACCAGGGATTTTCCAGTGTCTTTGATCTGGCAGTGCCGGCCTCAGCCCTGACCGTGGAGCATTACCATCAGCTGCTGAGTGGAATCGATCGTTCCCCCTGGGAAATCATGGTCCATCCGGCCCGATCCGATGAACAACTCAGAGACTTAACACGCATCAGCGAGATCAGCAGCAAGGAATATGAGATTCTTTCTTCTCTTTCTTTGTCCAGTTTGGCTGCGGATTGCGGACTGCAGGTTTGCACTTGGGGTGAACTCTCAGGATAAATGTTAAAGACCGGCTTGAATACCATGCAACAGACCATTGCCATCTCGGCCAACACCTCCTGGTATCTGTATAACTTTCGGAAAAGTCTGATTCAGAGGCTCCAGGCCAGCATTTTTGATGTGGTGGCTGTGGCCCCGAATGATGCCTATTCAGAGAAACTGCAGGGACTGGTTTCCGCCTATTATCCACTCAAAATGGATGCCAACGGCACAAGCATCCATCGGGACTTGCTCACCTGCTACGCCTACTACCGTACCTACAGACGGATCAAGCCTGCGCTTGTCCTGCAGTACACCCCCAAGACCAACATTTACGGGACCTTGGCTGCCCGCTGGGCCAAAATCCCCTGCATCAACAACATCGCAGGCCTGGGCACGGCCTTTTTACGCTCCGGGCTGCTGCCCTGGCTGGTGCGCGGGCTCTACAAAGGGTCCCAGCCTCATGCCTTTCGTCTCTTTTTTCAGAATCCCGACGATCTGGCCACCTTCAGTCGATACCGGCTGGTCCCCCAAGACCGGATCGTCCTGCTGCCCGGTTCCGGGGTGGATGTCCAGCATTTCAGCCCCAGAGAACGAAACGGCCGGGATTCCTTCACCTTTCTGCTCCTGGGTCGGCTGCTCTGGGACAAAGGGGTGGGCGAATATGTGGAGGCGGCCAGAATCCTCAAAAACAGGGACCATTCCCTGTGTTTTCAGCTTTTGGGCCAGATGAATCCGTCCAATCCCCGCTCTGTGGGCAAAGACCAACTCGGGCAATGGCAAGAGGAGGGGCTGATCGAGTGGCTCGGAGAAGTCGAGGATGTCCGACCCTCTATCGCCGAAGCCGACTGCGTGGTCCTGCCCTCCTATCGCGAAGGCACCCCCCGATCCCTGCTGGAGGCCGCGGCCATGGCCAAACCATTGAATCACCACCGATTCTGTTGGCTGCCGAGAAGTGCTTGAGGACGGGGTCAACGGCTATTTCTGCGCGCTCAGGGACGCCGGGGACTTGGCCCTTAAGATGCAGCAAATGCTGGAGCTTAGCCCGGAGAAGCGGGCCGCCATGGGCCGGGCCGGCCGGGATAAGATGATCCGCGAATTCGACGAGTCCATCGTCCTCAATGCCTATCTCCAGGCCATCGAAACCCTCACGAAAACACAATTACCCATTCGGCGCCATGCACCTTCTGTGTAATACAACCACTTTTTACACATTTCGCGCATTGCCTAAAGTGTGTAGCTTAAGGCCTATTTTACACATTTTGTGCATGGTCTGAAACGAGTAGGAAAGGGGCCAGGGACACGGTGGATCACGGCAGAAACGGTTACCTCATAGTAGATAGAGACCGCCGGGAGCTTATGAACTGCCTGTTTCAGTGTGTGGACATGCCCCGCAGCAGCCTCCAGGCCATGGGCCGGGCCGGCCGACACAAGACCGAACTCGAATTCAACGAAGACCTGGTCCTGCAGCGCTATCTGGATCTGATCCAGGACAGCAGCCAAGACTCTGCGCACCGGAAACGTTTGTCTCCCGTTCCTTCTTCCCCGAATAACCGATAACCAGCACCCAACTTACCCATTTCGCGCATTGCCTGTTTTGTGTAATATAGCCCACAAATTACACACTTCGTGCATGGCCTGAAATGTGTAATATAGTCCACTTTTTACACGTTTTGCGCATTACCTCAAATGT